>JAUXOG010000109.1 GCA_030682385.1 Bacteroidota bacterium | reverse complement strand
CTGAAGTTACGCAGAATTGACTTTTTGTCATGTTGAGCGAAGCGAAACATCTAAAAATAGCTCGAATTTGAGGTTTAAGATTCTTCACTTCGTTCAGAATGACTCTTTTGCGTAACTTCAGATAATAATCATTAAAATATACTTAGTCATTAATTTTTTCTCCTTCTGAAATAATATTTTTAATTATTCTAGTGGCGGCGGTAGTACTGAATTACTACAATAACATAAACTTACACTACATTTGCACCTGTCACCGAAACAGGCATTACATCTATGAGTTCCACAATATCCATTTCCTTCTCCTCCGCACGATCCATCATACCTTGTGAAAATACAAACCTTTGTCCAAATCGTTTCTAGGCAGCACATATTACAATTCGTAAAAATTATATCGCAAGCATTTCTACTACAAACGTTATCTTGAGGTAGTTGAGATATCGGTTTAGATATAGTAACTTTGTCGCAACAGCTTTCACCTACTATTTCTTTTGTGCCATCACATGACGTTAATATGTAGCTACAAAGAAATACAAAAAACAATTCCCATAATTATGAAAAAATTATTCTTCATTTTTTTTCTTTGGCTTTTAATTGTGCGTAAATATAACTTATTGAATTTCAGAAGTCAATACATCATTTGAGGTATTTTTTTATTTTTTCGGATTTGTGCGTTTCAAATAGGATCTTCCCACCTTTAGAGTCTTTTGATTTAGAATGGAAATTTCTGAGATGCGTTCTCACTGTTTCGGGGCTAATAAATAATTTCTTTGCAATTTCTCGATGTGTTGAACCTTCACAAAAAAGATTTACTACTTCTTCTTCACGTTTTGTAAGCTTCAAATCGTTAAAAATGAAAAACTTCTCATCCAATATTTTTATTATTTGTTTCAATAACTGCTCAGTAATAAAAATACCCCCCTTTGAGACTATTTCAATAGTGTTGAGAATAATATCGATACGACTATTTTCAAGAATATAACCAGAGGCTCCGGCACGAAAGTATGGGAATAATGTATTAAAATCTCCTTTTTCAGTTAAAAATATTAGGCGTATCGAGTTGTTAATATCCTTTAGTTCTTGTATGAAATCACTAAGATCGTTGTTCTTAATGAATTTTTCTGAAATGATAATTATTTCGAGAGGTGAACTTTTAAGGTAGTCAATTAATTCATGTTTTGTGTCGAAGTGTTGATCTAACTCGAGATGTGGTGTGTATTTAAAAGTATTTTCGAGTAAGCGAATGGCATTAACTTCAAGCCCCAAAGTCGCCACCCTGGTGATTGCGTCATGCATAAACGAGAGATTAAATTTTATTGAATATCTTTTTGAAATTTCAAAACATTTTGGACATACAAAATAGTCTGCCGCCAGCTACCGAAGTAGCCATTTCTGGGTTTCCCACCATCCCAGACTGGCTGGTGCAGCGTGTAGTAGCGTTTCGATAGCAGCGGCAGTGCGTTTTGGATCGACCGCCATGATAGCGGGTCTTCACCTAAATAAGCAGCTAAATCTTGTGCATCATAAATACGGCTTGGTCCGGCATTGTATGCAGCCAAAGCCAAACAAATTCTGTCTTCTTCCGGAGCGTTCTCAAATAATTTATATAATTTTGAAAAATAACTGATTCCCATATTAATATTCTTCTCGGGATGGAACGAATCGAGTGAGTCGCCCGATAATTCAAATTGGGTTTGAGGCATTAATTGCATTAACCCTTGTGCCCCTCTTTCGCTTACAGCATTCTCGTTGAACTGCGATTCTTGCTTTATGATTGCAAGAATAAGTTTTGAATCAATATCAGTAGCTTTAGCTTTTTCATTAACAATCTTCCGGTATTCGTGTAATTTTGATAGAAGGTTGTTGCCGGTCGTGCTTGGTGTTACTGTTTGGTGTATGATACTTTCGTCAGCAAAGGCATCTCCAAAATTTAATTTGGAGAAATGGAAAACCTTTCCTTGCAAAAGAAAAGTGAGTAACAGAACTAAAGATATTTTAAAAACGATTTTCAAATCAATCTAACTTGATATTTTTCAATGTATTAGCGAAGTATGCTTAAAATTCACTATAAATATACTGCTTATTCTCTTTAAAGTCAAGAAAGGCAAAAGGTCATGTGATATTCGGCAAAGTGTTCTTTTTTAACTTTTTCGATACTTCAAATCGATATCAGAAATTTTATCTACTCTTTTTTGGTGTCTGCCGCCGGCAAATTCTGTAACGAGCCAAATCTTCACGATAGTTTTAGCTAACTCAATTCCTATAATGCGGCCACCGAGAGCCAACAGGTTCGCATCGTTGTGCTCGCGGCTGCTTTGAGCGGCAAATTCGTTTTGGCAGGCAGCCGCTCTAACACCCGGCAGCTTATTGGCAACCATAGCCGAAGCAACTCCAACAGCATCTATCATTATTCCTCTATCAGCATCCCCCGATGAAACTAATTTGGCTACAGCAAAAGCGTAGTCGGGATAATCGCAGGCTTCTTCGGAAGTTGTTCCCATGTCTTTTATCGTGTATCCCATATCAGCGATAAACGGTTTTAATTGTTCTTTCATGCTAAAACCGCCATGGTCGCTTCCAATGGCTATTATGCCTTTATATACTTTTTTCGGGGTTTTATCTGCAACTTTCTCTAAAGCATCTTTAATTTCTACAAATTCTATCGCCAAACTTTTGGCAACATCGCGGGCAGCCGAAGTTACAATTGTTCCTGGTGTAACTTTAATTTGTTTTTGCCCTCGTTTAGCGGCTTCTCTGACTGTTAAATCGGAAATTAATTTTTTATCCATATTATAAGTATTGATCAATTTGTTTACGTTTAAGATAATCGACAACTTCTTTGACGTCTTGAGATTTACCTAACTTGCATACTAATAGTGCATCGTCAGTATTGATGATGATTACATCTTCCATTCCGATAACGGCGGTAAATTTATCGGGTGAATGAATCAAGGCATTTTTAGTGTTATTCAACATAGCCTTACCGGTAATGCTGTTTCCATTTTCATCTTTACCTGAAAGGCGGTAAACTTCATCCCATGTACCTACATCGCTCCACCCGAAAATTCCTTTAATAACAAAAACTTCTTTGGCTTTTTCCATAACACCGTAATCAATAGAAATCCCCCGAATCATTTTATACGACAGTTCAAGTGTAGAATCGTATTTACTAGTGCCTACGCTAGCGTCGATGTTCATAAGTTCTTGGTACATTTCAGGGAGCGATTTCTGGATTTCGTTTAAAATGGTATCTACACGCCAGATAAACATACCGCTATTCCATAGAAACTCACCTGTTTCTATAAACATTTTCGCAGTTTCTTCGTTCGGTTTTTCGGCAAATGTTTTCACCCTGTAAATTCCGCGTGAGAAATAAGGATTCGATCCATCGTCTGCATCGTTGATTTGAATATACCCATATCCGGTTTCGGGGCGCGTAGGTTGAATTCCAACAGTAATCAACTTCCCCGATTCATAAGCAACCCAAATTGCCAATCGAAGAACCCTGTGGAATTCTTCAACATCCTCAATTATATGGTCGGCAGGCAGCGTAACCATAACAGCATCGGGGTCGTGCCGGCGTAAAAATAAAGCCGCAAGGCCAATACATGGTGCGGTGTTCTTGCCAAACGGTTCGACAATAATATTATCTGCCGGAATATTAGGAAGCTGTTTAATAATTAACGGCTTCTGAATTTTATTTGTAACGATTAAAATGTTTTTCGGTTCGATTATCCTGTCTAATCTTTTAACCGTATTAACAATCATTGAATTCTTACCGAAAATTTCTAACAACTGCTTCGGCGATTTTTCACGACTTCGGGGCCAGAACCGAGCTCCTACCCCACCAGCCATAATTACTGCATATACATTTGGCATAATTTCTCCTTATAAATAAATTCTTGGAACGCGTGCCGAGATACTGCACATTAATTCGTAGGCATTCGTTCCGACTTTGTTTGCTAATTCCCAAATTCCGATAGCTGCGTTTTTATCGTTTCCAATTAATGTAACATCATCGCCGATGTGAATATCTGAATCTCCGATATCTACCATTATTTGATCCATACAAATTGCACCGACTACAGGATATAGTTGACCTTTTATTATCACATTTGTTTGATTAGTTAATCTTCTGTTGTAACCATCGCCATAACCGATTGGGATTGTTGCAATTTTTGTGCGTAACGATGTAAAATATTTCCGACCGTAACTTATGCTGGTGTTAGCTTCAACTATTTTTATGAAAACCACTTTCGATTTTAATGAGAGCACGGTTTCGATAGGGATGCTTTCAGTTGTTTCATCAGAAGGATACAATCCGTATAAAATAATTCCAGGACGTACCATTGTGAAATACGATTCCGGTAAATCGAGAACGGCGCCGCTATTAGCAATGTGCTGCAACGGAATTTCGATACCAGCCGATTTAATTCGGTTCAATGCTGAACTGAATCGGTCGAGTTGAGAGTAAGCAAAACTCTTGTCGTGCGCTTCGGCTGTAGCGAAATGGCTGTAAATGCCTACAATTTCAATATGTTGTAATGCGGCAACTTTTTGTGCGAACTGAAGAGCGTTATCGGAATGAACTCCGATGCGTTCCATACCGGTATCTATTTTAAGATGCACTTTTGCTTTTTTTGAATTATGATGAGCAACTTCACGTTCGATGCGCTCGGCAAGTTCGACAGACGAAACGGTGATGTCGAGATCGTTTGCAAGAAAATGTTGAACCTGATCGCCTAAAACTCCGCCAAGCACAAGTATCGGGCAAGTAATACCGTTTTGCCGTAGAATTATTCCTTCTTCTAAAAAACCAACTCCTAAATAGTCAATGCCGAATTTTACAAAAGCTTTTGAAGTTTCAACCAAACCGTGTCCGTAGGCGTTTGCTTTTACGATGCCCATAACTTTTACAGATGTACCAATTTTTTTTCTGACGGCTTCTAAATTGTATTGAATAGCTCTTAGAGATATTTCGGCACGTGTAGGTCGCATAGTGAAATTATTTTTAAAATTGTTTCTCCCCCAAAGTTTAAATTAAATCGTTTACTTATTGGAGTTACGAATCCTGTTCAGCGCGCGTTGGAGCGCTGCTTCGGCACGTATCAAATCGGTTCCCGGTTTTCTTCCTTTTATTCGCTTCAGCGCTCGTTCGCGTGCAGCTTCGGCTCGTGCAACATCTATTTCTTCTACATTTTCAATTGTTTCAGCGATCATCACGAGCGAATTATCTTTAACTTCAACAAAGCCGCCGCTCGTAGCGTACCGGATTTCCTGTCCATCTTTTGTAGTAAGCTTAATAGCCCCTATTCCTGTTTCCGAAAGAAGTGGTGCGTGCTGGGCTAAAACCTGAAACCCGCCCGTTACACCGGGAGCGGCAAAACTTAATACCTCGCCGCTGAAAATAATTTTTCGAGGCGTTACTATTTCTAATTTGTATGGTTTGTCGAACATCTATTTACTGTTGCATCCGATTTGCTTTTTCTAATACTTCCTCGATTGTGCCTGCCATATAAAATGCACCTTCGGGAATATCATCGTAATCGCCGTTGACTATTCCTTTAAATCCTTTTATTGTATCTTCTAATTTTACATATTTTCCGGGAATTCCGGTAAATTGCTCGGCTACGAAAAACGGTTGCGATAAAAACTTTTGAAGCTTTCGTGCACGGGCTACGGTTATTTTGTCGTCATCCGACAATTCATCCATTCCTAAAATATTTATAATGTCCTGCAGGTCTTTGTAAGTTTGCAATATTTCTTTTACTCGTTTGGCAACGGAGTAATGCTCTTCGCCTACAACACCGGGTTCAAGAATTCTGGATGTTGAATCGAGAGGATCAACAGCAGGATAAATTCCCAACTCTGCAATTTGGCGGCTCAATACTGTTGTTGCATCTAAGTGACTGAATGTTGTGGCCGGGGCTGGATCTGTTAAATCGTCGGCGGGTACATATATTGCCTGCACCGAAGTAATAGAACCTTTGGTTGTTGAAGTTATACGTTCCTGCAGTTCGCCCATCTCGGTGGCAAGCGTAGGCTGGTAACCAACTGCCGAAGGAATTCTTCCGAGCAAAGCTGATACTTCAGAACCAGCTTGCACAAACCTGAAAATGTTATCGATGAACAAGAGAACATCTTTACCTTCGTCGTCGCGGAAATATTCAGCCATTGTCAAAGCTGTTAAGCCGACCCGTTGACGGGCGCCAGGTGGTTCATTCATCTGACCGAAAACGAGTGCAGTTTTATCTAACACACCGCTCTCTTTCATTTCAAGCCAGAGGTCATTACCCTCGCGTGTTCGTTCACCCACTCCGGCGAAAACAGAGTAACCACCATGATGCAATGCGATGTTGTGAATGAGTTCCATAATTACAACTGTTTTACCTACACCGGCTCCACCGAATAAACCGGTTTTACCGCCGCGCGAGTAAGGTTCAAGTAGGTCGATAACTTTGATCCCGGTTTCATACATCTCTTTTTTCGTACTCAGATTTTTAAAGTCGGGAGCCGGGCGGTGAATCGGATAATATTTATCACTTTCGATTGGGGGGAGAGAATCGATCCCTTTTCCAATAACATTGATTAGTCTGCCGAGAACGGCTTCCCCTACAGGCACCATAATGGGCGATTCAGTATCAATTGCTTCCATTCCTCGCACGAGTCCATCGGTCGAGTCCATAGCTACTGTGCGAACCCGTTCTTCGCCCAAGTGTTGCTGAACTTCGCAAATCAGTTCCTCTTCTACACCCTCGATGTTAGTCCGTTTTATTTTTATTGCGTTCAAAATTGCTGGAAGTTTGCTTCCTGAAAAATCGATATCTACAACCGGTCCAATTACCTGAACAATCTTACCTGTGTTCATTAAAAACCTTTCATATATTGAACAATTTTCCTGAAAACGTTTCAGGAATTTTGATAATTTTCTTAAAAATACGGTTCAAATATAAAACAAATTGAAGAATTTTACAAACCTTAAGCAAGTCATCAGGTTACGCTTGTTTTTTCCCTTTCTTTTAATTAATTTTCAAAAAGAAATTTAGGAAAAGAAGTGTTAACACAAGAGGAAAGAACATATTTACTAAATATTGCAAGACAGTCGATAGAGTTAGCGGTGAATGAAAAGACTCCTCCGGTTCCAAATGATTGTCCGGAAGTTTTTCAAATACCTTCTGGTGCATTTGTAACAATCCATAAATTCGGTGAACTTCGAGGGTGCATCGGATATATAGAGGCAACAAGACCATTAATCGATACTGTAGTTGAAACAGCATCGCATGCTGCGATGAATGATCCGAGGTTTATGCCTGTATCAATCGATGAGTTGGAAGATTTGGAGTTGGAGATTTCGATATTATCTCCTTTGAAAGAGATTACTGATGTGAACGAGATAGAAGTAGGAACACACGGTATTGTTATGGAACAAGGATCCAACCGCGGCTTGTTACTGCCTCAAGTTCCGACAGAATATAATTGGGACAGAGATACTTTTCTGAGTCAAACTGCTCGTAAGGCAGGGCTACCTTACGATGCCTGGAAAAAAGGCAACACAAAAATTTCAATATTTACAGCAGAAATTTTTAACGATTCGAAAATATAATGGATAAATTAAATGTACGCCAGCCTGCTGTAGCAGGATTATTTTATCCTGCCGATGCACGAACGTTGATTCGGCAGGTTACTGAATTATTAGAACGCACCAAAACTAAAAAAATTAAAGGCGAATTAAAGGCGCTTATCGCGCCGCATGCCGGTTATACATATTCAGGTCTAACTGCTGCATACGGCTATAAATTATTAGAAAATAAAAAGTACGACACTGTTGTTGTTATTTCGCCAAGTCACCGGGAATATTTCAAGGGAGTTTCAATTTTTCCCGGAAACTGCTACAAAACTCCACTCGGTGATGTACCAATCGACATGGAACTTAGTAACGAAATTATTGCTGAGGAAAAATTAGTATTTCATTCTATGTCGGGTCATCACGACGAACATGCTCTCGAGGTTCATCTCCCTTTTCTGCAAGTGACATTAGAAAAATTTAAACTCGTTCCGCTTGTAATGGGCGATCAAACTCCGGAATATTGCATCCGTCTTGGTCGGGCGTTGGCAAAGGTTTTGAAAAACAAGAAAGTACTTATTGTTGCCAGCACCGACTTATCGCATTTCCATCCATACGAAACGGCTCAGAAACTTGATCAGAGAGCTATCGATTCGATAGAAAATTTTGATTACGCACAATTATTAAACGATATAGACAACCAAACTACCGAAGCTTGCGGAGGAGGACCGACAGCAGCAGCAATGATTGCGGCTAAAGGATTGGGCGCCGACAAAGTTCAAAAATTGTTCAGTTGTAATTCGGGTGATGTAACCGGCGAAAAACGTGAAGTAGTTGGTTATCTTTCGGCAGCAATTTATAAATCTGTCGATTAATGCCATCAACTAATTTTAACATATCAGTTGTCGGAGCGGGCAGAGTTGGTTCAGCTATGTCGTCTCTCCTTTTCGAAAAAGGTTCTACTGTTCTGTCGATTGTAGATGTAAATAAAAAAGCCGCTCGAAAGCTTGCTAACTCAGTAAATTGCAAACAGGTTTCTACAGATGTTTCGGATATCCACCCCAAGACGCAGATAATTTTTATCACGATCCCCGACGATCAAATAGCGAACACTGCCCAAAAAATTTCTTCGAATAAAAATTTAAATTTTAAGAAACTAACAGTTATTCACACTTCGGGTGTGCATACTTCCGATATATTGAGTCCATTAGCAAAAAAAGGGGCTTCCGTTTTATCATTTCATCCTATTCAAACATTTCCGGCAAACAAATCGATTCGAGAATTACAAAAAAATTTAGAGGGTGTATATTTTGGAATAGAGGGGAACAAGAAAATCCATCATATATCACAACAATTAGTAAAAACTTTCAGAGGTAAGATGGTTTATATATCTAAAAAAGATAAACCGCTATACCATCTTGCTTGTGTGTTTGCTTCCAATTATATTGTAACTGCGTTGAATGCACTTTCCGAAGCAACTGAGAAATTAAAGTTTAAAGTTGGTTGGGTGGATGTTTTCACCCCTCTTATAAATACATCATTAAAGAATGTATTTGCATCATCACCATTAGCCGCCTTAACAGGTCCAATCGAGAGGGGCGATATCAAAACCATCGAATCGCATTTAAAAAGTTTAGCAGCTGTAGCGCCCCATTTAATTACATATTATATAAGCATGGGCATCGAAACATCACGGTTAGCCCGACAGAAACGAACAATTACAAACGAACATTTTTTAGAGTTAATAAATTTATTCAAGTCATTCTTAAAAAATAAGTGAAGGAAATTTTTTGTGAAAGCATTAATTGCAAGCGGTGGCCGTGGAACGCGGCTTCGTCCTATAACTCATACGCAAAACAAACATTTAATTCCGATTGCAAACAAACCGATTTTACATTATGCAATTGAAGGTGTTGTTCAGGCGGGTATCAAACAAATTGGTATTGTAGTAAACGCCGACAACGACGAGGTTCAAAAAGCTATCGGAGACGGAAGCAGGTGGGGAGTAAAAGTTACTTACATACCACAAGACGCGCCTCTTGGGTTAGCACATGTTGTAAAAATTTCGGAACCTTTTATCGGTAAAGACGATTTCATTTTCTATTTAGGCGACAATATGGTTGTCGGTGGAGTGAAACGATTTATTAAGGAATTTCAAAACAGCAAATACAACTGCTGGCTAACTTTAGCAAAAGTGAAAGACCCCGAACGTTTTGGTGTTCCGGAAATAAATAGTCGCGGCAGGATTGTGGGTGTTGAAGAAAAGCCAAAGAAACCAAAAAGCAATTATGCAGTTTCGGGGATTTATATTTACGATTCAAACATATTCAAAGCGTGCGATAATATAAAACCGAGCGGACGCGGCGAACTCGAAATTTCGGATGCACACCAATGGCTAATTGACCACAAATACAAAGTCGGTTACAGCGAAATTACAGGTTGGTGGAAAGATACCGGAAAACCTGCCGATTTACTCGAAGCAAACCGGCTGATTCTTGATAATCAGGAACTACGCCTCGATGGCGAAGTTGATTCCCAGTCGGTGGTTGCGGGCAAAGTCGTTCTTGAAAAAGGATCCAAAATAATAAACAGCGTTGTTCGCGGTCCGGCAATTATTGGAAGAGATTGCATAATCGAAAACAGCTACATAGGTCCTTTCACATCTATTGGAGATAGAACCGTTGTCAGAAATAGCGAAGTTGAGTATAGCATTGTGCTGCGCGATTGCAAAATAATTTCTGTAAAAATCCGTATTGAAGGAAGCCTGCTCGGTAACGATGTGGAGATAGTAGAAGCTAATAGTAAACCACACGTTCATCGTTTTATGATCGGCGACCAAAGCCGGGTTGAAGTTGCGTGGTAAAGTCTGGTAGTATGTGGTAAGTAGTAGGTAGAAAATAGTGAAAACAAAAGGAACAAAAAATGGAATTTAAAACTATACTTGTTGAAAGCCGGGACAGAATAGCTTTTGTTACAATTAACCGTCCTGATAAATTAAATGCGATTAACCTGGAAGTAATTGCTGAACTCAAAACAGTTTTCGATTCGTTCGAAAAAGATGAAAACATCGGTGTAATTATTCTCACCGGCGCCGGCGAGAAAGCATTTATTGCCGGTTCAGATATTAGCGCGCTTGCCGGATATTCTCCGGAACAAGCGAAGCATTATTCCGAAGTCGGAAACACCTTCTTGAGTCGAATACAAAATTTTCCGAAACCGGTAATTGCCGCAGTAAATGGATTTGCACTGGGCAGCGGTTGCGAGTTTGCGATGGCTTGTCATATTCGAATCGCTTCGGAGAATGCAAAATTCGGACAGCCCGAAGTAAATCTTGGTTTAATTCCGGGACACGGCGGAACGCAACGGCTTGCCCGAATCGTAGGTATCGGCAAAGCTATGGAATTGACGCTAACCGGTAACACTATTGATGCAAACGAGGCATACAGAATTGGCTTAGCTAACAAGATTGTCCCGCTTAGTGAATTAAAAAATGCAGCAGAAGAAATGGCAAAAATAATTTTGACAAAACCTCCTCCCGCAATAAAGTATGCCATCCAAGCCCTCAATTCGAATTTAGAATTACCCCTTACTGAAGGATTGAAATTAGAAGCTCAACTTTTTAGTGATTGTTTCAAAACTGAGGATTTCAAAGAAGGAACGAAGGCATTTTTAGAAAAACGTAAACCTCAATTCAAAGGCAAATAACACTTGGAAAATGGTATCATCATTCGTATATTTGTAGTGATTTTATTGTCTTTAGCTATTTTTTTTTACTTTCTGTTGAACAACAACGATATTGAGCAGATTTTCAAGCATAATAAAACTGAATCGCTGAAATACTCATTAGCCGACGTAGATAGTACAGTCGATAAAGTTTTATCGAAGTTCCATATCTCAAAAAATCAAATGAAACGGAACGAGATTCGTTTTGCTGAAACCGATTTCGTACGAATAGAAAAAAGAATTAACGTCCTCAACGATTCGCTTTCACTTCTAATAAATCTTGAATTGAAACAAATGATGGATGATTATGGACTGAAAGTATCGGGCACCGAAAATTTAAAAGAGAAGATTACAACACTTTATATAATTGATAAAGGAACGATTCTTCAATCAATAGGTTTTAAATCAAAAAAATAAATTAAGAAAGGAGAAATTTTTATCGCTTCTAATAAGTCGGACACAATGGAAAAAATTGTATCACTCGCAAAACGGCGAGGTTTTGTATTTCAATCGAGTGAAATTTACGGCGGCTTAAACGGCTGCTGGGATTTCGGACCTCTCGGCGTCGAGATGTTTCGCAACCTGAAAGAAGAGTGGTGGCGAACAATGACATTTCGGGAAGACGTCGAAGGTATTGATGCTGCTATTTTGATGCACCCGCGGGTTTGGGAAGCATCGGGACACGTTGAAAACTTTACCGATCCGATGGTCGATTGTAAAAGCTGCAAATCCCGATACCGGCTTGACAACTTAATCGATGAATTATCCATAAAAAAGAAAAAAGAAATTTTACGTAGTCTTGACCCTGCAACTTTTGAGGGGCGATTAGAAGACGAAAAAGTAATTGAAGAGTTTAAAAACAGAGTAATCGGCGATGTTGTCTCTAACATTCTCCAAAATATAGTTCCGTGTCCGAACTGCGGAAATCAAGGTTCATTTACCGAGGCACGCAAGTTCAATTTAATGTTTAAAACTTTTGTAGGACCGATGGAGGATTCCAGCGCTGTAGTGTATATGCGTCCCGAAACAGCCCAGGGAATTTTTGTAAATTTCTTGAATGTCCAAAATGCTACGCGGCAAAAACTTCCATTCGGAATTGCTCAAATTGGGAAAGCATTCCGCAACGAAATTAACACGAAAAACTTTCTGTTCAGAACACGCGAGTTCGAACAGATGGAGATGCAATATTTTGTAAAACCCGGCACCGATACCGATTGGTTCGAATATTGGCGGCAACAGCGGATGCAATGGTTCATCGGCTTAGGAATGCGGAAAGAAAAATTACAATGGCATCAGCACGAGCCGCACGCATTAGCTCACTATGCCAAGGATGCTTATGATGTTGAATACGAGTTTCCATTTGGCTGGGGCGAAATAGAAGGAATCCACAACCGCACCGACTACGACCTTTCGAGGCACGAAGAATATTCAGGTAAAAATATGAAATACTTCGACGACGAATCAAAGGAGAAATTCACTCCTTACATCATCGAAACATCGGCAGGTGCCAGCCGTTCGTTTATGGCATTTCTGGTAGATGCTTATGCTGAAGAAGAAGCGCCCACGGCAGACGGAAAAACTGAAATGCGCGTTGTGTTAAAACTTCACCACAGACTGGCTCCGATAAAAGTAGCGATTTTTCCACTTGTAAACAGGGATGGAATGCCTGAAATAGCCAAGAAAATCGAGAACGAGATGCGGCAACACATGCGTGTGTTTTACGACGACTCGGGCGCTGTAGGCAGACGCTACCGCCGACAAGATGAAGTTGGAACACCATTCTGCATAACAGTCGATTCTCAAACTTTGCAAGACCAAACCGTTACTGTGAGAGATAGAGACACAATGTTACAGGAAAGAATTTCAATCGAAAATTTATTAAATTATATACAAAAAAAATTAACAAAATAAGTATAATCTTTAAACAAGGAGAGTAGTATGAAACAAAAAGTATTTTTATTTATTCTTATGATCAGTATGCTGTTTGTATTTTTCGCATGTCAGGATTCAACAGATGCAAATAAGTATAAGGTTAAGCTTCAACCGGTTTCAAATTTAAAAGGATTCGTGGTCGATTCCTTAAGCGCCGGTTTAACATGGACCAAATCGGTTGATGAAGCAAGAGGCGATTTTGCCAGCTATTTAATTAGTGCAATTAAACCTGATGGAGGCGTAGAAAAAACCACTAATGCTGCAAAGGGTGAAGATAGTGTCATAATAACGAACCTTAAGAAAAATCTTATTTATACATTTAAAGTTGTTACTAAGGTTTCTACTTTGTCCGAAAATGGTATTGATAGTGATCCAGTTACTGTCAATTGGTGCCCGGGTTGGATGAGATTACAGCCTATAACCGATTTAATGTCGTTCTCCGTTTCGAATACTTCTATTGGTTTTAAGTGGACAAAATCGGCAAACGAAACCCACACCGATTTTTTGAATTACGTTCTAAAAGTTGCAAAACCAAACAAAGTTGTAGTTCAAGAAATTACAGTACCCAAAGGTACTGACAGCGTAATAGTTACTGGACTGGAAAACGGAGTTATTTATACCTCTGAGATAACTGCCTTTGCGTCACCAACCTCTTTAGTATTTACCGCAAGTGACCCGGTAAAAATAAAATGGGCACCAGCCTGGAGATTTGATCAAATTAATACAAACCCTATCAACGTGTATGAAACTTCAAGCTCACCCGATTCTATGAGCGGGTTAATAATTTATGACCCAGTAAGCAAACAATCCAAAACAGAAAAATTATTAGGTATTGATAGTGTGCTAATTGACTTTTACATTCATACTGTTCCCGATACACTCGATAGAACAAGTCGCGTAGCTTTACGAAGCTCACACCTCTTCCGTAAGAACAGAAAGTTTATACGATTCTCGACGGTAAATGAAAATTCCGAAACACTAGAGAACCCACAACTTGCGCCTCCCGATACGTCAACTTATTCTTTGTTCGAATTCAGTGTTGATTCAGTCGCTACACCAACTTCGAAAATACATTATTTCAGAGCTAAACCAGGAAACTACGGACGCTTACTGATTATGCGCAATCCGGATAACGGAACTTTACTGTGGGGAACTTCGCCGGCACAATATCTTCGTTTCAAAATCTCATATCAAAGCGTTATTGAGAATATATATTCAAAAAAATAACAAATAATATTTTAGGAGAATACAATGAGTTATACATCAAAGTTATTACAGTTGGTCTTAATGGTAGTAATTACATTACTCTGGGCAGGCTGCCAGGATTCTACAACAGGACCAGGCAAAGTAAAACTGCAACCAGTAACTAACTTGAAAGCTTTTTCTGTAAGCAACACAAGTGTTGGTTTGAAGTGGACGAAATCTACTAACGAAACTTTAGCTGACCTTGAAAACTACATTATCAAAGTTAAAACTTTGGATAATAGCACCGTTACAACAACAACTGCAGCAAAGAGTGCGGATAGTACTGTAATAGCGGGCTTGAGTAATGGAATAATATATAGATTCGAGATTACGTCAAAAGCTACATCTACTTCCAACGATTACATCAACAGCGATTCGGTTACAATCAAATGGTCGCCGGCTTGGCGGTTTGATACTGAAGGCACTTACCCGATTCAAGTTTACGAGCGAACAAGCAGTACCGGTTTTGCAAGCGGTTTAATTTTTAGCTACTCAACGACGGGGCTGCCGAAAACTGTTTCTCTTTTAAGCGCCGATAGTTCTCAAATTGATGTTTTTGTAAACTCAGTGGGTGCAAGCAATGTAGCTCTAAGCAGTTCGCATTTATATCGTTCAGATAGAAAAATTACTCGTTTCTCAACAGTCTGGTATAATTCTACAACTTTAAATAATCCACAAATTGCTCCGCCCGATACGGCATCTTATACACTTTATGAAATTCCTGTTGATTCCGTTGCCGCCGCTACATCTAAAATAATTTATTACAAAGGTGTTAATGGCAATTACGGAAGAATTTTAATTGAGCGAAATTCCGGTAACGGCACTTTAATATTTAGCGATTCTCCCAATCAATATCTTCGTGTGAAAATTTCTTATCAGAGCGTCGCTTATAATCCATATTCAAAAACTTCAAAATAATTTTAGGAGCGAAAAATGAAGAATAAAATTTTATTTTACGGATTAATTCTAATTTTAGGATTATTTCTATTGAATAATTCAACATTTGCACAGAAAAAAGCTACTGTTTATGGCGAACTCGTTGAGTTGACAACATTCGTCAAAGACAACATCAAACCTACAACTCCGGCTGGTACCGAAATTACATTGGATAATTTCAAGAAAGGGGGAACATTTGTATTGTTTGAAAAAGGAACCGGAAAACTTGTTTTTTTAACCGGCGGTTTAACCGATACAAAAATCGAAGATCAATTGAAGCCTTACTTGGGAATAACAGTATTCATCAAGGGTGCTGTTTATAAAAAAGGGGGCATCAGGTTAATAACAGTTGAAGATATCGGAAAATATTTAAAGTAAAAATATTACACTCAAATGCGGGGTTATTCGAATAATAAAATTCGGATAACCCCTTTATTATATGAAATTACTAATATCTATTATCTTGCTCTTCATCGGTTTTGGAAATTTATTTTCTCAATGGATTCCCGACAGCACCGCCGATGTTTATACACAGCAGGGTGTGGATTTTATTTACAGTTTACAATTCGACAGCGCCAAAACTGAATTCCAAAAAGTTATCAAACAAAATCCCGACCATCCATCGGGACATTTTTTTCTTGCGATGATTGAATGGTGGAGAATAATCGTCAATCCCGAAAATACATCGAACGACAATTATTTTTACTCGCTGCTCGAAAAAGTAATTTTTTTGTGCGATAAGAAACTCGAATCAAATACGAATGATCTGACCGCACTGTTTTTTAAAGGGGGGGCAATTGGGTTTAGAGGACGCCTTCGTGTTCATCGTGAACAATGGCTGTATGCGGCGAACGACGGAAGACTTGCAATTCCAATTGTTCATCAAGCATATAATCTTGAGCCGACCAATACTGATGTGCTGCTCGGAATGGGCATCTATAATTATTACAGGGATGTAATACCCGAAGAATATCCGATTGTAAAACCTTTTGTAATATTATTCCCAAAAGGCGATAGAATGCTTGGTGTCCAACAACTAAAGCAGGCTGCCGAAAAAGCACGCTATGCAAATTACGAAGCAACTTATTTTCTTATCCAAATACTTTTTAATTATGAAAAAAAATACAGTCAGGCACTTCCCCTTGCTCTAAAACTCTATCGTAAATTTCCGAGCAATCCTATATTTCACAGATATGTAGGCAGGCTGTACGGTTCTTTAGGTAAGTGGAATGAGATGAAAAATATTTTTTCGGAAGTTCTCGATAACAATTCAAAAAAATATTTAGGTTATAACGAATCGGCAGTTCGCGAAGCACAATATTATTTAGGGATTTATCATTTTAACTTTGGGAATTATGATTCAGCGCTTAATCATTTTTACAAATGCGACGAACAATCGCGGTCGCTCGATACAGATAATCAATCGGGTTTTATGGTAATGACCAATTTAAAAATAGGTATGATTTACGATTTACAGTCGAAACGCGATTTGGCATTAATGCAATACAATAAAGTTTTAAAAATGACTGCATACGACGGTTCACGCGAACAGGCAAAACAGTATATCAAAAAATCTTATGGAAGTAATTAGATGTTTACAATAATATTATTCGGGTTATTTGCGGCTGCGGCTGAAATTTTAGGTGGCTGCCTTGTTATTTTAAAAAAAGAATGGCCCAAAAAAGTGCAGGAATATTTAATTGCTCTCGGCGCAGGTTTTATTCTCGCTCTCGTTTTTTTAGAATTAATTCCCGAAAGCATAGCACACTTAGGGCATTCTGCACCTCTGTTTATGCTGTTGGGCTTTGCTCTAATACATTTTTTTGAACATACAATAGTCGGACACCTCCACTTCGGAGAAGAAACACACACCGATATAATGCTATCGAAGACTGCAAGCTATTCAGCACTTAGCGGACTTTTAATTCATGCCTTTTTCGATGGACTTGCAATTTCAGCAGCTTTCCATTTCGACTTCTATATCGGTTTGATGCTCTTTATCGCAGTGTTGCTTCACAAATTACCAGAAGGACTCACGGTTGCAACAATTATGTTAGCATCAAATCAGAGCCGTAAAAATGCGTTCTGGGCAACAGTCGCTATCGGGTTGGCTACTATGGCAGGAATTATTGCAGTTTTTTTCTTAGCTGAAATTGACCCGACGATTATCGGAATTGTATTCGCTATTTCCGCGGGCATAGCAACTTATGTCGGAGCAAGCGATTTAATTCCCGAGATTAACAGATCAGAGAACCGTATTACACCAATCATCGTATTTGCCGGTATGCTATTTTTCTATCTAAGCAAATTAATGATTGAACAAATAGCCGGACACTAAAATATTTCAAAAAATAAAGAGCCAAATAAAATGACAACTAAAAATCCACCTAAAGTAAAAGAATTTTCAGAAGAATCGCTAGAAAAAATTGCATACAATGCCGTGCGAGATATCTCTACAGTCGAACCGAATGACATCAACCGACTCGGGTATCACATATTTTTATTTTTAAGAGATAAAAAGGGAAAACTTGCCAATGCGGTTGCCGAAGCTGAAGCACGTTTGCTAATTCCAAAGCAGGAAGCAGTTAAAATTATCAAATCAGCTTTGGAAGCAAAAGGAATAACGGTAGAATAAAACACAATGTCACCCTTCGAAACATTTCTGCTTGCATTCATTCCGCTGTTCGTAGCAATGGATGTTCTCGGAACGCTTCCGTTGTTCTTAGGTTTGACGGAGGGAATTACAGAGAAGCGTCGTAAGCGACTAATAATCGAGGCAACACTAACGGCTCTTCTAATTTCTATCGTCTTTCTTGCAACGGGAAAACTATTATTCGCATTTTTAGGGATTACCGAAAACGATTTCAGAATTGCCGGCGGACTTGTTTTGCTGGTGCTTGCTATTAACGATTTACTTTTTTCAAGCGATACAGCTCGTAAAAATCCTGAATCGGCTGTAGGTGTAGTTCCGATCGGAATTCCTCTGATTATGGGACCCGCCGCTTTAACCACCATCCTCATGATCGTTGACTCGTACGGTTACTTGTGGACGATAACTTCCATCTCTCTTAATCTAATAATAGTGTGGATTGTTTTTTGGTATGCTGATCAGGTATTAAAAATAATGGGGAAAGCCGGTTCGCGTGCGATTGCTAAAGTTGCCTCGTTATTTTTGGCTGCAATCGCAGTTATGATGATCCGCGTCGGTATTACTGAAATACTTAAATAGTTATAAAATAAAAAACCCCGATCTCACTGATGCAAGATGCGGGGTTGTAATTTAAGTTCATCGACCGTGGTCTACGACTAATCGTAGATTAGACCTTTGAAACGTTTGTAGCTTGGAGACCCTTAGGTCCGCGCTCGACTTCAAATTCGACGCGGTCGCCTTCGTTAAGATTTTTATACCCGTCGCCAACGATTGCTTTGAAATGAACAAAGACATCTTCGCCGCTTGGACGTGTAATAAAACCAAAACCTTTGGCTCCATTAAACCACTTTACAGTTCCTTTTTCCATGGAACGTATCCTTTCTTTTTCCGCCTTAATAACAATTGGCAGATAAATGTTGAATCTCCCGATCCTCTGGGAGTTGAGGTACCCCTGGTTTGTTGCTTGAAAACACGATATTGAATGCTGAAATTACTTTTTACCTCTAGTGGGCTAACGTTTCACATCAGTTCGATCGTAAAGCACGATTTCACTTCCTTTCGGTCGCTACATCCTTCCTTTCGGAAAACAACGGTGTACTGTTGATTGCGGAAATAAGATATATAAAGTTTCTATTAATTCCTAATTTGATTATATTTGATTGAAATTTAATAACATTCATACATAAAAATGTTCGAACACACGCTTGAATACATAGGACTCCAATACACAAAGTTTTTGCACAGGAAAGAAAAAGATACCTCGCAGGAATTAACCGATTTCTTAACTCGTTCTCGGTCAATTCTTATTGTGCTTCCTGTCGATTACGAAGATGCTCAAGCTGCCGGTAATGCGTTCCGGACAATTCGCGATACACTTGAGAATAAAGAAATCACAATCGTTACAGAAGGGATACGTTCGACTTCTTTGAGCGAGTTACCGAAAAGCAAAGTTATACGAATCAGCGCCAGCCACATTAATAAATTCTTTCTTCCCCGGCAACACTTCCTTGAACGAATCCGCCAAGCACATTTTGATGTAACAATCGATTTAAATCTTGATTTCGTCTTATACGCTGCTTATATTTGCAAAGCAACTGATGCAAAATACCGTATCGGTTTGGCGGATCGTGCCGCCGATACTTTTTATAATGTTCAGTTTAACTTTAACAAGTCGCAGCCGGCAAGTTATATTTATCAACAATTTGTGCAATACCTAAAAATGTTTTAATCGGAGTTAATAAATGAAATTTGATGTTAGTAAAGAAGATAATGTTACAGTTTTTAAATTGAAAGAAAAGAAACTCGATACCTCAATTTCCTCTCAGCTCAAAGCCGAGTTTTTACTAATATGTAAACCTAAAAAGTCTTCAGTGCTTGTAGTGGATTTGAAAGATGTTGAGTTCTGCGATAGCAGCGGATTAAGCGCCCTGCTAATTGCTCATCGTACAATGCACGAGCACGATGGCGAAGTGAGGTTTGCTAACGTAAACAAATCGATTGGGAGTTTACTGAAAATTTCACAACTCGACCGGATCTTTCAAATCTACAAAACTGTCAAGCAAGCTGTCAAAGGTTGATTCCCAACCAGCATGCTAAACTCATCAGTTCACTTTTCAGGGAGTTAAATGGGTTTTTCTTCTCTCGATTATTTAATCATCGCCGTTTATCTTTTAGGTGTAGCAATATTTGGAATTATATCCGGGGGCAAACAAAAATCAACAAACGATTACTTCTTAGGCAGCCGTAAAATTCCCTGGTGGGCTGTTTGTTTTGCTATTGTCGCCACCGAAACAAGCACACTCACATTCATAAGCATTCCGGGAGTTGCCTATGTTACTAACTTAAATTTTCTACAACTTACAATCGGTTACATCATCGGCAGAGTTTTAATCGCTTTTATTTTTTTGCCCGCATATTTCAGCGGCAACATCGAAACCGCTTACACTTTTTTAGGTAACCGTTTCGGCACTACAACACGTAAAACCGCATCGATCGTTTTTATGATAACGCGACTCTTCGCCGACGGGGTTCGCCTTTACGCTACTGCAATCCCAATCAAACTAATTACCGGCGTCGATTATCCCACAGCAATTATATTAACTGCCGTTGTAACATTTGTCTATACTTACATCGGTGGAATACGCGCCGTAATATGGATGGATGTTGTGCAGATGTTTATTTATTTGGTAGGCGCGGTTGCGGCAATTTGGGTTTTGAACTCGCAAATTCCTGAAAGCATCGCATCAATATTTGCAATGCAGAACATTTCAGAAAAATTTTCCTTCTTTAATTTTGGAAATAATCTGGATTTAAAAACTTTTTTCTCTACTCCATATACTTTTTTGGGAAGCGTTTTGGGCGGGATGTTTTTATCTATGGCATCGCACGGTACAGACCAGTTGATTGTGCAGCGATTACTTGCAACCGATTCACTATCAAGCAGTAAGAAAGCAATAATAACAAGCGGCTTCATCGTGATGTTTCAGTTCGCTTTGTTTTTATTCATCGGAATTTTACTCTACGTTTTTTACAACGGCGCCAAGATGGACCCGAACGAGGTTTTTCCTCTATACATAATTAATCATATTCCATCGGGAATCGCCGGATTAATTATCGCAGGACTTTTGGCTGCGGCTATGTCAACACTTTCCGGCTCGATGAACTCACTTGCCTCGGCTGTGATGTTCGATTTTTATAAACCATTGTTCGGTCAAACAACCACGCCCGATAGGGAGTTAAGAATATCTCGCTTCATTACTGCCTTATGGTGCTGTTTGTTGATTGGTTCAGCTTTTATTTTTATGAACACTCCGAAAACAGTTGTTGAGCTGGCGCTCAGTATCGCATCATTCACTTACGGAGGTTTGTTGGGAACATTTTTATTAGGAGTGTTATTCAAAAAAACGCAACAAAGAGACGCACTGATTGCTTTCGCAACAGGAGTTATTGTTATGATAGGTGTAATTTATTTTACAAGCATCGCCTGGACATGGTACACGGTGATTGGAAGCGTAACTACGGTGGGAGTAGGAATTATGGTGAGTAAGGTGAGAAAACCTCGATTCTAATCTATGATTTATGATTCCGGATTTATGAGTTAATAATAATATATGAAGGAGAGAAGTTATGAATAAAGAGGAATTAAAGAATAGAACAAAGGCATTTGCTTTAAGGGTAATCGAACTGGTAGACAGTCTGCCAAAAACCCAAGTAGGCAAAGTAATTGGTAATCAACTACTCAGGTCCGGAACGTCGGTGGGGGCGAACTATCGTTCTGCATTACGAGCACGTTCTCAAGCTGATTTTGAATACAAGCTTGGTTTGGTTGAAGAAGAAGCCGATGAATCGTTTTATTGGATGGAATTGATCGTTGATTCTAACCTCATGGCGATGGATAAAGTGGAAAACATTATGCAAGAAGCTAATGAACTGGTTGCCATCTTTGCTTCAGCCATAATAACCTTGAAAAAAAGAAAAAGAATGTTAAATCCTAAATCATAATTCATAAATCAGAAATTACCTTATGCTTTTACTCGACTGGTTCTTAATCGCACTTTACTTCATAATCTCAATCATCATCGGAGTTTACTACTCAAAACGCGCAGGAAAGAATACATCTGAATTTTTCCTGTCGGGCAGAAACCTTCCTTGGTGGCTCGCCGGAACTTCAATGGTTGCAACTACTTTCGCTGCAGATACTCCGCTTGCAGTTACCGAGCTTGTTGCTCAAAACGGAATCGCAGGCAACTGGCTCTGGTGGAACTTCGTCTTCGGTGGAATGCTAACTGTGTTTTTCTTTGCACGGTTATGGCGCCGTGCCGGAATTTTAACAGATGTAGAATTCGCCGAGATACGTTATTCGGGCAAACCCGCAGCATTCCTTCGCGGGTTCCGTGCAATCTATCTCGGACTATTCATTAATTGTATAATTATGGGATGGGTGAACGTTGCAATGGGCTCGATCCTTCACGGACTTTTCGGAATTCCAGAATCGCAAGTAATTCTTTATGTAGCCGGAAGTATGATTATCGTCGCAATCTATTCAGCGCTCTCCGGCTTATGGGGAGTTGCCGTTACCGACGTGTTCCAATTTATAATCGCGATGGCGGGAACAATAATTCTTGCTATTGTTGTGCTTTCATTGCCGGAAGTCGGCGGCGTGGCTGGTTTGAAAGAGAAATTACCGGAATGGACATTCCAATTTTTTCCCTCGATTGAATCAGTTGGAGAAATGGGAATCGGCGGGGCGCTGGCGCTTTCGCTCTCGGCATTTCTTGCTTTCATCGGTATTCAATGGTGGGCTTCGTGGTATCCGGGCGCAGAACCGGGTGGCGGCGGGTATGCCGCTCAAAGAATGATGTCGGCAAAAAACGAGAAGCACTCGCTCCTTGCAACTCTCTGGTTTACAATCGCTCATTACTGCTTGCGTCCTTGGCCCTGGATTTTGGTAGGACTTGCAACGCTTGTGCTATATCCTGAATTGACGGATAAAAAGTTAGGTTATGTTTACGCAATGCGCGATTATTTGCCGACGGGTTTGTTGGGACTTTTAGTAGCAGCATTCTTCGCTGCCTATATGTCAACGATTGCAACTCATCTCAATTGGGGAACATCATACATCATCAACGATTTTTACAGAAGATTTATTAAGAAAGATTCCACCGAAAAACATTACGTGCTAGTTTCACGGTTCGCAACCATCGCCTTAATGATTGTTTCAGTTTTACTGACGCTGATCATCAATACAATATCAGGTGCGTGGGCTTTTATAATAGAAGCTGGCGCCGGACTCGGGCTTGTTTTAATTCTACGATGGTATTGGTGGCGAATCAATGCGTGGTCCGAAATTTCTGCAATGATAGCTCCCTTTATTGCTTTCGGTTATGTTAAATTTTTTACAGATACAAAATTTCCCGAATCGCTTTTTATAATTGTAGGATTCACAACCATTGTCTGGATTCTAGTTACATTTCTTACAAAACCAACCGATGCTGAAACTTTGAAAAACTTTTTCAGACGCATACATCCCGGAGGATTTTGGCAGCCGGTTGCCGAAACG
>JAUXOG010000106.1 GCA_030682385.1 Bacteroidota bacterium | reverse complement strand
ACATTGTCTGAACTATGATTTATTTGATTTTCGTGATTGCCATGATTATTAAAAACGGGGAAATCATTGATCCCTTCACCGGGGCAAGGTTTCAGTGTTGCAGTGGTAGATAGTTGCAAAACTTTAAAAGCGTCCGTTTTGCCTGCCCAATTTAAAACATAGCGTTCGTTTTGGAACTCAAGATTTTCTTTTCCAAGTGTTGCCTGAAGTTTTTCCCAATCAATTTTTCCTTCTGTAATTGCTTCGGGAAAAAGTTGGCGTAGTTTTTCCAACTGGTTTTGTACAATATCTAAAGAATTTCCTGTCATTATTTTAGTTCATAAATTTTCGTTGTAAATATAAATTTAATACTCATCCAGCAATAATCTAATTAAAATTATCTCTTTAGTCAACAATTTGCTTCATATATCGAATTTCCATATCTTTTTACGCGAATTTACTAATCAATATCATAGGAGAAAAACAATGAAACATCTATTAATCTTTGGAGTTGTTGTATTTTTATCAATAATTCTAATATCGTGTCAAAAAGTAGAGAAGAAGGAACAGGTTATGAAGATATCTGAACAAACGATTCAAAAAGTTATTAACGAATTGGGAACAAAATATCCAAATGAAATATCTCGAATAGATAAAGGTGTAAAACAAACAGCCCAATTTTGGCGACAGGAAGATGGCGCTGAGGATGATTTTATAAAAGTTTGCAACGACTACTTCTTAGGCGACCCTAAATTATTAGAAGCAACTTTTACTCGTTTACAGAAAAATTTTGAGCTGGTTTACGGTTACATGACTGAGCTGAGTCGCGATGTAAGCATACCGCTTCACGAAGATACCGGAGAATTGCTACCCGTTGATTATTTATTCGGCGAGTTTTCTCCCTTCGCTCATCTTCAGGACGATTTCTACAAAACAAAAATCGCCTTTGTAGTCCTTTTAAATTTCCCGATTACTACACTTGAAGAAAGATTGGAATCCGGCGACAAATGGACACGTGAAGAATGGGCAAAAGCACGTCTTGCTCAGATGTTCTCAAAACGTGTTCCAGCAGAAGCGAATCGAAAAACAGCACAAGCATACAATAACGCTGAAAATTATATCAGTCAATACAATATAGTTATGCACAATTTATTGAATGACAACGGCGAAAGATTATTCCCCGAAGGGAAAATACTTTTAAGCCACTGGGGTTTACGCGATGAATTAAAAGCACAATATGCAAACGCCGACGGATTACCACGTCAGGAGATGATACGCACAGTGATGGAAAAAATTATTCGTCAGGAAATTCCAAAATCTGTGATCAACAATCCCGATTTGGATTGGACACCCTCAGCGAACAAGGTTGAACTCGCACCAAATGCCAAGCCCGACACTAAAGCCGACGGAACACCCGAACCAAATACCCGGTATGAAATGTGGCAAAACATTTTCAAAGCCCAGCGAGAAATAGACAAATACTATCCGCACCTTCCGACTTTAATGGACAGAAGATTTAAGGAAGACCGCGAAATTCCTGAAGAACAATTTGAGGAATTATTAAAATCTATTTTAAGCTCGCCGCATATTAAGCAAACCGGAGAAGTGATTGAAAAGCGACTCGGTCGGAAATTAAAACCGTTCGATATTTGGTATAATGGATTCAAAGGACAAGGAAAATTTAATGAAGCAGAATTGGATAAAATCGTGAAGGCGAAGTATCCGAATGTTGCTGCGTTCGAAAAAGATATGCCTAATATCCTTACTAAACTTGGTTTTTCTTTTGATATGGCTCAATTCCTCGCAAGTAAAATTGAAGTTGATGCTGCGCGTGGATCAGGACACGCGATGGGAGCCGGCAGATTGGTAGATAAAGCCCACTTGCGAACGAGAGTTCCAAAAGATGGAATGAATTACAAAGGATATAACATCGCCTTACACGAATTAGGTCATAACGTCGAGCAAGTGTTGTCGTACAATAAAGTAGATTACACACTGTTGCGCGGCGTACCAAATACAGCCTTCACCGAAGGATTTGCTTTCGTGTTCCAATCGCGCGATTTAGAGTTATTAGGTTTTAAAGAAAAGGACGTTAACAAGGAACATCTCAATGCACTAAATTCTTTGTGGCAAACATTCGAAATCAGCGGTGTCGCTCTTGTGGATATGTACGCTTGGAGATGGATGTATAAAAATCCGAATGCAACTCCTGCTCAATTCAAAGAAGCAGTTATTCAAATTGCAAAAGATGTTTGGAATGAATTTTATGCACCTGTTTTTGGAGAGAAGGATGTATTTCTCCTGGCGATTTATTCGCACACGATAAACTCCGGTCTCTATACTCCCGACTATCCTCTCGGTCATATTATTGCCTTTCAAGTTGAAGAGTATTTGAAAAAAGGAAACCTTGCGAAGGATATGGAGAGAATGTGTGTACAAGGCGCCATTACACCAAATCTCTGGATGGCAAATGCAGTAGGTCAACCGATTTCGACGAAGCCGATGCTTGACGCAGCGGAAAAAGCTTTGGCTGTAATACAATAAGTTTGGCGGTCTAAGTTCAAAATTAAAAACCGCCAGACTTATATTAATCAATCTGGCGGTTTTTTTATGGAGGAACTATTATTTTAATTTCTGCAAACCTAAATCAGTGATTATGTACTTATCATCCTTCAACTCAACCAACTTTGCTTCGGCCATATTCCTCAAACCACTCCTTATCTTAAAGAGCGGTTGCTGAACTATCTGGGCTAAATCTTCTGCGGTATGTGCTGTTTTAAGTGCATTAAGAATGGTAACCGCTGACGGGATGAGAGTTCCATCTGGATTTACACAAGCCATATATTCACCTTATAATTTCTTCTTAGCAAAGTACCAATCTTTAATTTCGTACTTTTCTTTTACCCTCTGTTCAGCCATCTCTTGTGTGTTCGGTGGAGGAACTATTACATCATCGCCGGGTCTCCAGTTTGCAGGTGTTGCCACTTTATACTTATCATGAGTTTGTAAAGCGTCGATAAGACGTAGGATCTCATCCATATTTCTACCAGTTGCAAGCGGATAATAAATGATTGCTCTTATTTTTTGGTCAGGATCGATTACGAATACTGCACGTGAAGTTTCAGTTTTGCTTTCACCGGGCATCATCATACCATAAAGCGATGCAACTTCTTTGTTTAAATCTGCAATTACTGGGAATTTTATTTTGACACCCATCTTCTCTTCTATGTTACGAACCCAAGCTATGTGTGAATAAACACTATCGATACTTAAGCCGAGAAGCTCCGTGTTTCGTTTTTTGAACTCATCATACAAGTTCGCAAACGCCATAAACTCGGTTGTACAAACGGGTGTGAAATCAGCGGGGTGAGAAAATAAAATTAACCACGAACCTTTGTAATCTTCTAAGCGAAGTGTTCCGTGCGTAGTTGCAATCTCGAATTGGGGGGCTAAATCGCCTATTCTTGGCATTGAATGAATTGTCTGTTCCATTTTGTATTCTCCTATATTTTTATTGGTTTTTATTTTTCATCTAATTTTATTTAAATATTAGATGCTCTACAAAATGAAAAGATTCTAAACAGTCCTTGAAAAAATCGGTTTTTCCTTTACCATATTTTTTATATAAGCATCAAAGCACATTGCTATTGTTCGAAGGACAAGTCGCCCCATACCTTGAATCAATATTTTGTCGCTGGAATTTACAACAATGCCTTCATCGATAAATTGCTGTAGGTCCACCAATGACTCCGAAAAATATTCATCAAACTTAATGTTAAATTTTCTCTCAATTTGATTTTTATCAATTTCTAAATCACACATAAGCCGGAGTATTACAAACTTTCGGATTACATCATCTTCGTTCATCCGATAACCGATATGTATCGGGAATTTCCCTTCATCTATGTTCTTATAATATTCTTCAAGTGTTTTATGATTTTGAGAATAAACAGTTCCGAAATGGGAAATTGAAGACATACCGAAGCCAAACAAGTCGGCTTGAGCATTCGTGGAATACCCTTGAAAATTTCTATAAAGAGTTTTATTTTTTTGAGCGATTGCCATTTCATCAGTAGGTTTTACAAAATGATCCATACCGATGTACACGTAACCGGCTGTTACTAACTTCTCGATAGTCATTTTTAATATCTGAAGTTTCGCGTCGGCTGTCGGCAGCTCGGATTGGTTTAACAATTTCTGATGCGGTTTTAACCACGGGATGTATGCAAAGTTGAAAATGGCAAATCGTTCCGGTGAAATCTCGATTGCTTTATCAAGAGTTTTTTCAAATGACTCCTTTGTTTGTTTAGGTAGTCCGTAGATTAAGTCGAGATTTATACTTTTAATTCCAAGTTCTCGCGCCCAGTTATAAGCGTTCATTGTAGTTTCTTCGGACTGTATCCGGTTCGACGCAACTTGTACTTCTTCATTAAAGTCCTGCACACCGATGCTAACACGGTTCATCCCTATTTCACGGAATGCTTTCATGTGTTCGAAAGTCAAACCTCTGGGATCAATCTCGACACCGTATTCGATGTTCTGTCCGAAATTAAATCTTCCTTTAATAAAATTTCCGACTTCTCTGATTTGATCCGGTTGAAGGTAAGAAGGCGTACCACCTCCCCAATGAAGTTGAACGACCTTACGTTGAGGTGTTATGTATTTTGATACTGCGTCGATTTCCTTTTTCAAGTAACCGATATATTTTTTAAGTTGCTCACTATTAGGAGTTATGATTGTTGTACAACCGCAGAAATAACAAAGAGTATCGCAGAAAGGGATGTGAAAATAGAGAGACAATGGATGAGTACTGTTTGAATTGTTTTGAATCAAATCCTCTTTAAACAATTGAGGTGTATATTCTTGAGAGAATAAAGGTGCAGTCGGATAGCTCGTATATCGGGGACCGGGTTTATCGTATTTTTTTAAAAGATCTATATCTATATTTGCAAAAATTGAATTCATTCGATTACTAATAATTTTTTGATGTGTAAAATTAGGAATAAAATAAGTGAGAGGCAAATTTTGATATGAGTATGTAATTTTGTATATTAACAACGCAAAAATAAATGACCGCGGTGTGTCCCGCTTTCACTACGTTCAGCGGGATTTCGGTCTGCTTTGCAGCCCTCAAGAACAAAAGAATTTTTTATGACCGCGGTGTGGAGTCCCGATAACGACTTTGTCGGTATCGGGAGTAGCTCGTTGGGCTGATAACCCTACAAGAGCAACTACACCAGAATCAGAAATATATCGCGGGGTGGAGCAATTGGTAGCTCGTTGGGCTCATAACCCAAAGGCTGTAGGTTCAAGTCCTACCCCCGCTACAAAGAAAAGCCCTCAATTTTTCTGGGGGCTTTTCCATTTTATGCCATATCTTGCATCCAAATTTTCATTTCATTAGATTTGGTACGAAAGACATGAATATCGAACTTCATAAAAAGAAAATGCATGAGGGTGAGCGATCTTATTTTTTCTTGATACTCTCATGTACAGGAGGAGCTGGGCATATCCGCGCTGCAGAAGCATTGCACCGCACCGCTCCATTAACACACCTTCCGATCTACACCGAGCATCACGATGTGCTTGATTTTACATCAAAGATTTTTAAAAAGTTGTATTCTGAATCTTATCTCCAAATGGTAAATCGTGCACCGGAGTTATGGGGATATCTATATGAACAATCGGAACGAAAGCCATATCAAAAAAAAGGCATCATAAAATCCTTCGACCGACTAAATTATAAAAGCTATTTAAGAACACTCCTTGAATTAAAACCGGACGCAATTATCTGCACACACTTTCTCCCATACATCTCAGTATCGAGTGAGTTGCGAAAGAAAAATATTACCGCACCGGTCTTTGCTGTAACAACTGATTTTGATATCCACCAGTTATGGGTCGATCCGATTATCGAAAGGTATTTTGTTTACCACGAAGAGTCCGCTTGGCAATTACAATCAAAACAAGTTCCCGCTGTAAAAATCACTGTAGCTGGAATTCCTATAATGCCGGAATTCCAATCAAAAGAAAAACAGAAAAACGTGCGGGTTAAACTTGGTATTAATCCGAATAGTTTTACCGTGCTGGTGTTGTCGGGAGGTTTCGGTATGGGACGAGTGAGGAAAATCGTCGAACAGACAGTTACAACACTTGCTGAATTCGACGAAAAGAATTTCAACTTACTTATCGTTTGTGGAAAGAATGAGAAAGTAAAAGCCGAAATTCAAGCTCTTGATTTTCCGGATAATATCGATCCGTACATTTATGGGTTCATCGACAATATGCACGAATTTATGGATGCCTCTGATATCCTTATCTCCAAAGCCGGTGGGCTTACTTCATCAGAAGCTATGGCAAAATCCTTGCCGATTCTTGTGGTGGATCCTATCCCGGGGCAAGAAAGTCGTAACACTGATATTATTGTTGAACACGGAGCCGGTTGGAAAGCAATCAATCTTCCGAATCTCTCTTATAAACTCCGGCGAATTCTTGAAACACCAGTTATACTGAACCGGGCACGACGAGCTACTCAACAACTAGCGAAACCGAATGCTGCTACTACAATTCTGAAGGATGTTTACGACTACCTTCGTCTTAAGGACAAGTGATATTAAAAACCCAAATCATTTACATTCTTAAAAGCGAGGAAGATTGCACTTACACCGGAGTTGCTGAGGATGTTAATAATTGAAGGGTTAAATAATTTATTTACTCGATTTTGGATATACGCTAAAAAAATCCCCTTTGTGGCGGAAAACAAGGGAACAATGTTTTTTTCAGGAAAAAAGGGCATATTTTAAAAGAATATATTAAGATTTCGGAACTTTTATTATTACAAATGTGGTTTATATCACATATTTTAATTATTTTATTGATATATTTGTATCAAGAAAAATAAATGGGGTATTTAGCTTGAAGAATTATAACATACTATTTTTATCTTTGAACGGTGAGTTAAGTTCAACTTTAGCTTCAAAACTGCATCGAACTGGTATCTTTATTAAAGATTTTACATCTATTCAAAAAACAGAAGAAGAATTAGCAACAAAAAAATACCGTGTCTGCATTGCACGTTGCGACAGTGTGGATGATAATTTATTAAAATTAAATCAATTTATTAAACAACAAAAATTACCGGTTGAACTCATAGTGAGTTCTAAAACCGGTTTCATCGAAGATGCAATTCGTGTAATTAAATCGGGCGCAACTGATTTTGTAGTGGGAGACTTGTTCGATCCAAGATTAGTAGAATCAATATTAAAAGGACTAACAAATTATGGTGGATATTCTACTGAAACAGATTCTGAAAACGATAAAGCATATTATGAATCTGGCGTAGCACTTATTGGACAAAGTTCTGCAATTTGCGAAATCCGTTCAGCAGTTTCTTTGGTCGCGAAATCACAAACGAACGTATTGATAACCGGTGAAAGCGGAACAGGAAAAGAAGTTATCGCTAAACATTTACATTTATACAGCGATAGAGCGGCAAAACCATTTGTTGCACTAAATTGTGCGAGTATTCCTAAAGATATTATCGAAAATGAATTATTCGGACATGAGAAAGGCGCCTTTACAGGTGCTTTGCAGAAAAAACTTGGTGCCTTCGAAATAGCTGATAACGGAACTCTTCTGTTTGATGAAATTGGAGAGATGAGTTTAGATACGCAAGCAAAATTACTTAGAGCAATTGAAACTCAAAAATTTAGAAGACTTGGTGGTAAAGAAGAAATTAAGGTTGACGTCCGGATAATCGCAGCTACAAATAGGAACATTACAGAAGCTCTCCAATCGAAAGAACTTCGCGAAGATCTGTACTATCGACTAAGCGTTATCGAAATTTATATCCCCCCATTGCGGGAGAGAAAAGAAGACCTTCCGTTACTTGTTGATTATTTCTTAAAAATGTTTGCAAAAAAGTATAATAAATTTATTCATAAATTTTCAGACGAAACATCGGGGCTATTATTTGCCTATGACTGGCCAGGGAACGTAAGAGAATTAAAAAATATTGTTGAACGAGCATTGGTGATTTGTCCGACTGAAGTTATCAGTTCACATTATTTGCCCAAAAAATTACAAAAACCTGTGAAAACCCAAGAATCTATTAATATACCAATCGGTTGTTCAACACAGGAAGCTGAGCGGATGATAATTTTACAAACACTTGCATCCACGGGAAATAACAAAGCTAAAGCGGCAAAAATTTTAGGAGTCAGCCGGAAAACACTCCACAACAAATTAGCAATTATTCAACAAACAGGACGAGAAAAATAAAATCGGAAGAAATTAAGAAAGGAATATTAAAAAGTATGAGCGTTAAGAATTATTAAGCCCGGCTCCGAAAATTTTATCCAATAACCATACCCAGGTTTTATAGTATCAGCTTTTTGATACCCTTGATTTAAATACCAGAAGTCGGATGTTATATTACCCGGAGGAGAAATGGAAATATTGCTAACTGGTACTTCTTTACTTACTGAGCCGATGAGATTCCACCCCGCATTAACCTCAACTGTATCAATTAAAAAAGTGTCGCCCGCAAACAATAACGTTTGCGGGGAATCAAATTTGGCAAAATAACCTTTACCATATTCTAAAGTATTGACAACAGAGTAACTACCTGTAAAACCGAACAATGATGAGATAGCTGTGGGAAAAACGTTTTTTGCATTAGTATCCTGCAATTTTACTGGCATTGAAACGAGGTTCCATCCACCTGATAGAATAACTTCAGTTACATCATTTGCAAATAAACCAAAATTACAGACTATACTATCCGTTGTTGTAGTTATTGATACGCTATAGGTTCCTGAAGTGTTTGGCAGTGTGAACTGCCAAAGTGGTTTGGGTTCGAGATTTACTGTATATGAGCCAATCGGGATTGAGTCGAAACTATACCTCCCTTCTGAATCAGTAATAGCACTCAAAGTTGCATAACCAGTAAGCTTGACCACCCAACTGGTCATCATTGGTTCATTTAAATTTTGTATGCCATCTTTATTTTTATCGTAAAAGATGCTGCCCTTAATTTTAGGTTTTACATTCTGAACAGACGAGTTAACTGCCTTTTTAACAAATTGAAGCATTCTGTCTCTATTAGGATATTTACTCGGAAGATATGCCTCACCGATATTCCATAAAATTACACCACCCATACTCGAATCTCTCGCATATTGGATAATGCGATGTATCTGAGTCGAATCTGTATAACTTAACTTTACTTCGTTTGCGGGGTTCCCGTCGTTCGATAATATACTTAAATATGCCGCCTGTGCTTCTGTGTCGTATCGCTTTGTAGCAGTAGTTGCCGTATCTAAATATGTCGCAAACATAACATCAAAATCATAATCCCACGTAAATGTCGGGGCTGTTGCCCATCTTTGTTTCGGTTCATGAACACCTTTTGTAACATCGTTCAATACAGTTCCAGCTCGATATAACGTTCCGTTAAAATCAACACCGATACCATATTTACTTCTATTCTTCCCACCTCTCTTATACATCTGATCTATCCAACGGGTTTGGATGGATGTATAATACAAATTTGTTCCGGTCGGTGGTTGTGGACCATAGATTGCATTATTATGCCATGTCCGATCAGTTCCCCATCCCATTGATTGAGCCATATCGTATGTCATTATATTGATTTGATCAAATAGGTCTTCGTGTTTGGAATACCATTCGCCTGCCCAAGCAGGTAATATTGCTGCGGTCAATAATGGATTTTTAGTTGGGTCGAGATACTGACGTCTAACTTGAAGCGAATCGTATAGTCTGCGAATGAAGGGACCGATACGAGTTGTATCATTAATAGTCCCGGTATTTCTAAATGGCTCAATATCCAAATCAATTCCATCGTATTGACTTGTATCTAATTCGGCTAAAATTGCATTTAAAAAAGCCATCCTATTAGCAGGACTGGTTGCTACACCCCAATTTTCATTCCCCGCACCACCAACAGCTAATATGACGGGTCTGCCATTAGCGCGAGCTATCAGGTTAAATGGTTTTTTCCTGCCAAGCACCCCCAAGTTGCCATAACTCAAAGTCCCATTCGTATTGGGGCCGCAGGCAAACATGATTACGTGTGTAAATGCACTCCAATCAATGTTTTGAACTGGTAATTGACCAAAATTAGCGTGATTAACACCAGCCACATAAGGGCCCATATTAAGTTCCCACGAAGGTAAATAAGCGCTCACCCAGAAAGACGAATTTCCACTAATCAATTTTTTATTTACTTGAGCATGGAAATGTGAATTGGGTAGTAAAGTAAAGACAATTAAAACCAGTATTTCCATTATTAATCTATTTTTCGGTTTATTCATCATTATTCCTTCTCTATTCTGAAAATATTCTGCCACTGGTTGAAGACCAACCCTTAGGGCATTTTCGATTATTTAGACAACTTTAATTAATAACTGAAGTTACGCAAAAGAGTCATTCTGAACGAAGTGAAGAATCTTAAACCTCAAATTCGAGCTATTTTTAGATGTTTCGCTTCGCTCAACATGACAAAAAGTCAATTCTGCGTAACT
>JAUXOG010000103.1 GCA_030682385.1 Bacteroidota bacterium | reverse complement strand
GGTGGGAGGCTGTGAAGCCAGGGCGCTAGCCTTGGTGGAGCCAACAGTGAAATACCACCCTTGTTCTGATTGAATTCTAACCTGCTACCGTGAATCCGGTGGAGGGACAATGTTAGGCGGGTCGTTTGACTGGGGCGGTCGCCTCCTAAATTGTAACGGAGGCTCTCAAAGGTGCTCTCAGCATGGTTGGTAATCATGCGTCGAGTGTAAAGGCATAAGAGCGCCTAACTGCGAGACCTACAAGTCGAGCAGATGCGAAAGCAGGACTTAGTGATCCGATGGTTGTGTGTGGAAATGCCATCGCTCAAAGGATAAAAGCTACTCCGGGGATAACAGGCTGATCTCGCCCAAGAGTTCATATCGACGGCGAGGTTTGGCACCTCGATGTCGGCTCATCGCATCCTGGGGCTGAAGAAGGTCCCAAGGGTTTGGCTGTTCGCCAATTAAAGCGGTACGTGAGCTGGGTTCAGAACGTCGTGAGACAGTTCGGTCCCTATCCTATGCGGGCGCAGGATATTTGAGGGGTGTCGCTCCTAGTACGAGAGGACCAGAGTGAACGGACCTACGGTGTACCTGTTGTCATGCCAATGGCAAACGCAGGGTAGCCACGTCCGGATAGGATAAGCGCTGAAAGCATCTAAGCGCGAAACCTACCCCAAGATTAGATATCCCAATTAGACTCCAAGGAGATGACTTGGTTGATAGGCCGCAGATGTAAGTTCGGTAACGAATTCAGTCGAGCGGTACTAATAAGTCGATTGGCTTAACCAAAATTTTTTATATATTCACGATAGCTTGCTTAGCTTTCTCATCAAGCAGACTTTTGATAAGTTTTAGTGTGTTATGAGTATAGTTTTATGCTCTTCTCAAAGTTTTTATTTTCTGGTGACTATAGCGAGGGTGAAACACCCGTTCCCATTCCGAACACGGCAGTTAAGCCCCTCCGCGCCAATGGTACTGCACTGGTAACGGTGTGGGAGAGTAGGTCGTTGCCAGGATTTATTTTTGAAATCCCGGTTTGTTAATTCAAACTGGGATTTTTTTTACTTTCACTAATTTTCTAATGTGAACCACAACACGTCCACAATTTGACACTTACCTAATTTATATTTATCTTTTTAATAAATTTCATCATTATTAAATAGTTATCAATATGAAAAAAATCGTATATGTGTTCGTTTTGCTCCTCTTAAATTCTTCAATAATTTATACTCAAATTACCCAGCAATGGATATCAAAATATAATCACAAAAGCAGTGCTGATGATTCCTTCCAATTTGTAGAACTTGATAATTCCAAAAATATTTATGTAACTGGGATTAGCAATTTTCAATTTACTATAAGCAAATACAATACTTCTGGTGTAAAGTTATGGACAGTTTTTGCCGACAATACTTTTGGTGAGGACAACTACATCGCGGGAATGAAACTTGACGCTCAAAGAAATATTTACATCACTTCTTGTATAATTGGTCCCGATACTTCATACGATATACTAACAATTAAATATAATACAAACGGTGTTCAACAATGGGCGGTACGATATACCGGTGGCTTAAAAAACGATGACATTGCAGTCGGGTTAACGGTTGACGCATCAGGAAATGTTTATGTATCCGCTTACAATTATCACCCAATCAGCAAAAACGATTTTATTTTAATCAAATATAACGCAAATGGAACACAGCAGTGGGCCCGACGAGATAACGGTCCGGGTAACGGCGACGACTTCCCTACTGCAATTACTATTGATGCACTAAATAATGTTTATATAACCGGCTCGACTTATAATCCAACTTCTTTCATAGATTTTATGACTATGAAATACGATTCTGTAGGGCTAAGACTCTGGCTGGTAACTTATGATGGCATCGGTTTCGATGAGGATATTCCTGTAACAATTGGTGTAGATAATTTTAATAATGTATTCGTTGCCGGAACAAGTTACGGAGATACAACCGACATGGATATTGCAGTTGTAAAATATAACCTCAGCGGGGTACGACAATGGGCGGCACGCTATAATTCACCCGGTAATTTGGAGGATATACCTACCGCTTTTCGAATTACAGGCGGAGGTACTGTTTATCTTACCGGATATACATACAATTTTTCTGAGTTTTACAATTACCTTACTGTTAAATTTAATACAACAGGTGGTGTTGATTGGGGAGTTCAATTCAACGCCTCCGGCAATGCAGACGATTTTGCTGAAGGTATAGATATCGACAACTTTGAGAACGTATATGTTACAGGTACAACATCTTCTCTTTTAGGTGGCACTGAATTCAACACAATTAAATATAATGCATTTGGATCTCGGCAGTGGAATAGACCTTATACTATTGAAACTAATTTTTCGAGTGAAGCAAATAAAATTCGAGTGGATTTATCCGGCGACATCATTGTTATCGGGGCAGGTTTTTCAGTTGAAAAAGCATACGATGCTTTGATACTGAAGTACAATAATGCGAGCACAGTTCTATGGTCGGAACGTCAGAATAATTTCGATAACCAATCATACGAGGATATTCCGTATGCAATTACCACCGATAATCTTGGGAATGCTTACGTTGTCGGGTCGAGTTTCGACAATGGAACTTTATACGATTTTCTGATTATCAAATACGATACAAACGGAGATACATTGTGGACTGCCCGTTACAACAGTCCGTACCACGATAATGATGAAGCTGTTGCTGTTGCGGTTGATGCCTCAAAAAATGTTTACGTTACAGGACGAAGTTACTCTTATAATAAAGGCGACGATATAGTAACTATGAAATTTAATGAGAATGGAATTGTGCAATGGATTCGAAGTTTCAACAGTTCAAAGGATAGTACCGATAGACCCATCGCTCTTTCAGTTGATGCCGCAGGTAATGTTTATGTGGTTGGTTATAGTTATGGTGGAAATACCGGTTACGATTATATTACAATTAAATATAATACAAATGGAACACAGCAATGGGTGAGTTATTTTAACAGTTCTACAAGTTCCGACGATTTCGCTGCAACGTTAGGTATCGATAAAGCGGGCAATGTTTATGTAACAGGATACTGCACGACAACAACCTCCGGGAATAATATATCTACAGTTAAATATTCCGCCGCAGGCGGACAGCAATGGGTGAAGTATTACGATGGACCATCGAACAGTGACGATTTTGCTACTTCGATTGCAATCGATACTTTAGGAAATATCGTTGTTGCAGGCTCGAGTGTCGGAGTCGGTACATCGAAAGATATCGTTTTAATTAAGTATAATCCGAACGGCGACCAACAATGGGTTTCAAGGTATGATGGACAAGCTAACAACGTCGATTATCCTAAAAGCCTCTTCGTAATTCCATCGGGAGAAATATATGTCGGCGGATGGAGTTTTGGAACTACATCATACACTGATATGATTGTTCTAAAATATTCTTCAAATGGGGACCGAATTTGGGAAGCTCGTTATAACGACAAGAGCAACGATTACGATTTCCTCGAGGGGATGATTGTTGATCATTGGGGAAATTCATACATATCCGGCACTACAGGTGGCTCACTAAAAAATAATTATGCTACCATAAAATATAATGCGGCTGGTGAATTACAGTGGGTTGCATATTATGCCAATCAAACGAGCGCAGCCGATGAAGTTATAGCTATGGCGATGGATAATTTAGGAAATATTTTTGTAACAGGCGCCGAATATGATTCGCTTGATTACTCTGATGTAATAACAATAAAATACAGGCAAACAACATTTATGTCGGGGTCAGTATTTTATGATGTAAATAATAACGGAGTGAAGGACGAAACCGACCCACCGCTTGCAGGATGGAAAGTACGCATAAGCGGAACAAAACGAGATTCCGTTACTACAAATATTAATGGTCAGTACGCTTTTGCCGATATTCCGTTCGGAAATTATACTCTCAGCCAAGCTGTTAATTCCGGTTGGGTACAAACTTTACCCGTTGGTGGAAGTGCGTATTCAGTACCAATCTCGTTCGGAAATTTAAGCTCCGTTCATAACTTTGGAAATTTCTCATCTAATGCAACCAACTATTTAGTCGATGCAAAGTGGAATATGCTTTCATTACCGTTGCGAACAGCAGACAGAAGTAAGACAACTATTTTCGGGAGCGCTAATTCGTCGGCTTTTACATTTGATAATGGTTATGTCCAACACGACTCGCTAATATATCTTCGTGGGTATTGGTTAAAATTTCCGACGACTCATCAAGTATGGTTATCGGGTAGTGCGTTTACTGCTGATTCGATTGACCTGAAAAGCGGATGGAATATGATTGGTTGTACAAGTAATCCTTTCCCAGTCAAATCGCTTATTACAAATCCTCCAAACATTATAAGTTCTCCGGTCTATGGTTTTTTAAACGGATACTCAATTTCAGATACATTAAAACCGTCGAAAGGTTATTGGGTAAAAGTTTCTCAAAGCGGAAAACTTATTATGTGTCAAGGGTCAGTTTCCAAACACAATTCACTTGCAGAAGATATAATAAATCAAAGCAACAAATTATTCGTTACTGATAATGGAGGAAATTCAAGCGTGCTCTACTTTGGAAGTTTTGAAGATGCCTCTTTCGATGCAGGATTCTTTTTAGCACCTCCCCGACCACCGGCAGATGTTTTCGATGTAAGATTTGATGGCGAATCTTATATGTTCAACCATAAAATTAAAAAAGAGAATAAGATTAACATTTCAACCATTGAATATCCAATCAAAATATCTTGGGAATTATTGACCGGCGAAAAATATCAACTTGTAACTACAAAAGGTCAATTATTAACCGACGTTCACACAGTGTCGGGAAGTTTTGTTTTGGAAGATAAGAATCAGACCATTTTATACCTAAAGTATTCAAATAAAAATGAAGAAACAGATATTCCAACAATTTTTGCATTATTTCAAAATTATCCGAATCCGTTCAATCCAGTTACGATAATAAATTATCACCTACCACAATTAGCAAACGGGGAACATCGCGTAACGCTAAAAGTGTACAACCTACTTGGTCAAGAAGTAGCAACACTTGTAGATGAACAAAAGGCGGCTGGTAAGTATGATGTTCAATTCGACGGTTCACAATTATCAAGTGGTGTATATTTTTACAGAATAGTGGCTGGAAATTTTTCAGACATCAAAAAGCTTTTAATTTTAAAGTGAAATTAAAAACAAACAAAATTAGTACCGGGTAAACAGATGAAACAAATTAGTTACGCTTTACTTCTTTTATCAATATTTTGCACGAATGCCTTTTCACAAACAACTTTATTGGATTCTTTAATCAATAAAGTTTCTGTTGATAGTTTAAGATTATACATCAGGCAGCTTTCCGGCGATACAAGCTGTGTTATCGGAGGTTCGCCATATACAATAGTATCGCGGCATAAATTGCAAACAGGCAACGATAAAGCTGCACAATATATAATAGAAAAATTTCGATCATTCGGACTTACAGCTCAATACGATTCATTCAGCACGACGGGGAAAAATGTAATAGGAACAAAAATAGGCACGCATTTCCCGAATAAGTATTATGTTGTATGTGGACACTTCGATGATATGCCTACAGGAACGACAGCTCCCGGCGCCGACGATAATGCGAGCGGAACTGCCGGCGTGATCGAATTAGCCCGCATTTTATCGCAATACAATCCTCAATACACAATCAAGTTTATAGGCTTCGACGAGGAGGAACAAGGTTTAATAGGAAGCGCCTACTATGCAACACAAGCCCGAAACCGCAACGATACTATTTTGGGTGTAATTAATTTAGATATGATTGGTTACGATGGCAACAACGACGGAAAAATTAATGTGCACTCAAAAAATGTTGCAAACACTGTTGAAATTGCTAACGATTTTGTGAATAATATCGCAGCCCATAATATCGGATTAGTTCCTGTCATCGTGGCTTCGCAGCCTTACAGCGATCACGAAGCTTTTCTTCAAAAAAACTACGGTGCTATTTTAGTAATTGAAGATGATAACGATTTCAACCCATATTATCATACGATCAACGATAGGTTCCAGTATATAAATGTTCCCTATTTCCATAAAATGGTTAAGGCAACAATGGCTACTTTAGCAAAATATGCACTCAACTTAAAAATTGCAATTGAACACATTCCCATTTCATCAGGCAACATAATTGCCCCCCGCACAGCACGAGTAAATATCGTTACCGGATTAACTGTTGGCAGTGGAAGTGTGCAGCCAAGGTTGTACTATCGCGTCGATTACGGTTCCGGCTTCAGTGGATTTAATTTTGTAACGGATGTTGATGGTCCTGCCGGATTTCAATACGAATTTATTATTCCGGGTCAACCGCTCGGAACAGCCGTAGAATATTATGTAGCTGTTCAGGACCAGGGCGGTCAAAATTTACAAACAGCTCCTGTCGGTGGTAGTGGTGTAAACCCGCCGGGGTTAAATCCACCACCGCAATTTTACAGGTATATTGTGGCAAATATAACAACTGCGTTATCTGAAAGTTTTAAATCGTTAGCGCGATGGAATTCGGTTTCACTCTGGGGGTTAACTTCAAGCAATTTTGTATCACCCACTTCTTCGGCGGCCGATTCGCCGAGTGGTAACTATCCAAGCAGTACAACAAATATCCTTTTACTGAAAGATAGTGTTAGCTTAAAAAAAACTTACGGTGCCACGCTGGAATATTCAGCACGGTGGGATTTAGAGAACGGATACGACTATGTGCAAGTTATGTTATCTACGAATTTCGGTTCCACGTGGATTTCGTTAGCGGGTAGTTATACAAAACTCGGTTCGGGCAGTTTCCAGCCAACCGGACAACCATTATACAACGGCTTACAGTCGGTTTGGATTACCGAACAAATAAGTCTTGATCCGTATGTAGAAAATGATATTAAACTCCGTTTTTATTTCCGAAGCGATGCCAGTGTTGTAGCCGATGGTTTTTATGTGGATGATATAAAAGTAACAGTTTATAATAAAGGCGTTCAACCTGTTGTAACATCTTTTAATACAAATGAGGGATGGAATTTATTATCGCTGCCGATATCTTTAGTCGATCAAAGATCTTCTGTCTTGTTCCCTACTGCAACTTCTCGGACTTATGAATTTAATGGATCATATATAATTGCAGATTCAATAAAAAACGGATATGGCTACTGGGTAAAGATGGACAGTTCTCGCACTCATACATTTGTAGGGAGTAAAATAGACAGTTTAACAGTTGCTCTTAAAAAAGGTTGGAATTTGATTGGAGGGTTAAATCAGAATATAAATGTTTCTGATATTACCACAATTCCACCCGGCTTAATATCAAGTCAGTTTTGGGTTTACAATGGTGGTTATTCAGAATCTCCTGTCGTTGAAAAGGGAAAAGGGTATTGGATAAAACTTTCAGCAAACGGAAGCATCAAACTTGTAAGCCCATTGGCGACCGGTTCTAATTACACAAATCTGAAATTAAATCAGCGGAATGCGATCAAAATTATTGATAGCAAAGGTAACTCAACAAAATTATACTTAACGAATTCTTTCGAGGCGGATCAATTTATTGAATTCCCACCGCAAGCGCCACCGGGTGTGTTTGATGTAAGATTTGTAAATGATAAATTTGTCGGACTTTTATCCGATGTTAATATTATGAATATAAATTATGTAGATTATCCGGTGCAATTGATTTTCGAAGGGGATGAAAATATTAACTTGCATTTAACATCGGATGATACGAAGGTGAAACTCGACCAATACTTATCGGTTCATTCACCTGTTTATATTAACCAGGCACTCTCTCAGATAAAAATTACAAATAGCGGGTTACCCAACGAATTTGTGTTGAATCAAAACTATCCGAATCCGTTTAATCCGAAAACTATAATCAGATATCAAATTCCCGAAGCGGGTCGGGTTACTTTGCGTGTTTATGATTTATTGGGGCGTGAAGTTGTTCAGTTGATTGACGAGTTTCAAGTTGCGGGTTACAAGTCGGTTGAGTTTGATGCAAGTAATTTTCCGAGCGGTGTTTACTTCTACAAACTCGCTGCAGTCCCTTCGACGGGTTCGACGAGCTCACCGCAGGCAAGCTCAGGGCAAGCGTTTACGAGTGTGAGAAAAATGATCCTCCTACGGTAAGGATCATTGTCAGCCGAAGGTTGATGTGCCCGCCTGACCGGACGGGCAGGCCTTTGGCACAAGTCATTGGTTCATTGACTCATTGTATCAATGAATAAATGAATCAATGGATCAATGTGCAAATGGTAAAATTGAGCCGATTATTTTTATTTCCCATCCGTCAAAACAATATGCCAACTGCTATGCGATGTAGTCCGCCAATTTTACCCAGAGAATTAAATGCGTAATCGACTTTGTATTCGTTGTGAACAAATCCTCCACCAAGCGAAAATCCGGCAAGTCCGGAACTCTTCCCGATTTTTAAATCTGTCCGTTTTTCATTGTTGTAGCCAAACCGGAATTGAACATTCTGAGTAACTATAAATTCTCCTCCAATCGAAAATGCTTTGAAGCGCGACATAAAGTTATTCTGCTTTTCAATTAATTTATTGAAACTGAAATTAATAACAAGCGGCAAGTGTTCGGGCTTAACCGATGCGCCAACTTTTAAATCGGTTGGCAAACTTTCTTTAGTGTTCATATACGGGTCTAATTGTGTCCCGAGATTCAGTAAACTTGCGCCAACTTGAAACTTATCGGGCGTAACTACATAGGTTACTCCCCAGTCGAGAGCCACCGCAGTCGATTTATATTTTTCGATTGCTGAATAGATTAATTTTAAGCTTGCCCCGTAACTTAAATTCTCATCAAACTGATTGGCATAACCGACCGACATTGCAATTTCGTTTGCTGAAAATTTTCCTAACTCATCGCCGAACTCGTTTCGCTTTACAAACTCGCCGTAGTTCGTGTAAACAATTCCGCCACCGATATAACCGAAACCGCTTAATTCCTGAACATAGCTTAAATGTCCGGAATTAATATCTAACAAATGTTTAAAAAATCCGAACGATATTTGAGGTGTTGCTACTGTTGTCATTCGGGATGGGTTATAAAAAATTGTATTCGGGTCGTTGGAAGCAAGCAGAAAACTACCGCCGAGTGCGGAAGCCCGCGCGCCGGCATCGTTCCGTAAAAAATCGAAAGTGCTGTTGCTGCCTGCGTACAGTTGTGTAGCAAACAGGAGTAATAACCAGTACAGGGAAACTTTTTTGAAATTCATCTTTTAAACCTATCAGTTTATTTGATTACAATCTATTAAAATAGTAGAATAAATTCAAGCCGAAAGATTCCTCTCCATCCCCTCAACCATTCCTTCGATAGTTGAAGGTTTGGCTATAACAGCTGGTTCGATTCCAAATTTTCGTAATACCTCAGCAGTAACTTTTCCGATAACTGCGAAGATAGTTTGTTTTGTAAATTGGACCTTTGTGTTTTCGGAAAAAAGTGAGAAAAAATTTTTCACAGTGGATGGACTTGTGAAAGTTACTACATCAATCTTGCCTTCCAATAATTCTGCTTCTATTGAGTGCAGGTTTTCTGGGATTGCCCTTTCTGTTTTATACACAACCACAGATTTTACTTCAGCGCCATAGCCGGAAAGTTTATCGATGATAACATCACGACCCAAATTGCCACGAGGGAAAAGGAACTTTTTGTTTTTTACACCAATCGTCTTGATGTTATCAGCTAAATTCTCGGCTGTATAAGTTTCAGGAACAGAAAAACATTTTAAATTATGTTTCTCGATTGTCGATTTTGTTTTTTCGCCAACAGCAAAGAACAGCATAGAGCGAAGAGCGGAGAGAGGGATGTTTTTAGAATTCATTCTTTCTATAAATTTTTCCACAGAGTTTCGGCTTGTGAATATAATTCCGTCGAATGAGTTCAAAGCTTTTATGGCTCGGTCGCACTCCTGCCAATCATCCGGGTCTGTAATTTTAATCGTCGGAAATAAAATTGCTTTTCCGCCTCGCGATTCAATCAATTCGATAAAATCATCGGCTTGATCCTCGCTGCGAGTAATAAGTATTGTTTTGTTTGTTAAGGACATATTTAGTCTGGGTTATTGACCTCACCTTAATCGAGGCTGTCCAAAAAGTAATCGATTTGTCATTGCGAGGAGCGAAGCGACGAAGCAATCTTTTAATGCAATCGAAAAACGATACGTTGAGATTGCTTCTCCCGACTGAAGTCGGGATCGCAATGACTTTTTAGACAGTCCCGGCAGTGGGTGAGGTTATCTAATTTCTTTCAAAATTTTATCGCCGCCGTTTTTCAATAATCTTTCGGCTAATTCAATTCCTGATTTTTCGGAATCTTGCGGGTTACCTTCGATTGAATCGCGAACGATGCGTTTTCCGTCTAAACTTCCAATCAAAGCATCGAGTTTAAAGTTTCCATTTTCAATTCTACCAAATGCCCCAATCGGAATCTGGCATCCGCCTTCAAGGTGTCGTAGAAGCGCTCGTTCGCCTTTCGCGGAAATTTCAGTAGCCCGATGGTTGAGTTTTAAAACTATCTCATATACAGATGCGTCGTCGGTTCGGGTTTCAATTCCGAGTGCACCCTGTCCGACAGCGGGCAGCATTTTTTCAAGAGGTAAAATTTGTGTAATTCGTTTTTCCCAGCCGAGCCGAATTACACCGGCACGGGCAAGTATCATTCCCATCCAATCCGATTCATCTAATTTTGCAAAACGTGTGTTCAAATTTCCGCGTATGTCGATAATTTGTAGATCACTTCGCCAGCTCAATAGCTGGCATTTACGGCGCAGACTTCCTGTCGCAACGGATGTCCCGATTGGTAAACTATCCAAACTACTATACTTGCTGCCTGCAGGTGCAACAAAAACATCGCGAACATCTTCGCGTTCTGTGATTGCTGAAATCCATAAACCATCAGGAACTTTTGTTGGAACATCTTTTAAGCTGTGAACGGCAAGGTCAATTCGTTTATCGAGCAGCGCTGTTTCCAATTCTTTCGTGAATAATCCTTTGTCGCCGATTTTGGAAAGCGGCGAGTCCAATATTTTATCGCCCGTGGTTTTTATTATCTCAACTTCAATTTGAACTGTTGGAAAATATTTTTGCAATTCAGTTTTTACCCAGTTAGTTTGCCACAGGGCAAGAGCGCTTCCACGCGATCCGATTATAATTTTATCTCTCATAATTAATGCTTCTTCTTTTCAAGTCCGAATAAATGCCGAAGCAAGTTTACCTTGTTCATTGTCTCTTCGTCGGCTTCGGTGTTTGTTCCGTTCTTTAAGTTTACGATTGGTGTATGTAAAATTTTATTAACGATTCTCTTTGTGAGTATCTCAACTAATTCCTTGTCAGTTTCGCTGAAGCGGTTGATGTTTTTCCGAACTTCATCTTCCCTGATTAATTCAAACTGCGTTCGTAATTCTTGTATCGTGGGATTGACTTGAAGCGATTTGAACCAATTATAAAATTGTTCTAATTCTTCAAAAACGATTTTTTTTACTTTCGGAACTTCAACGCGGCGTTTCTCTAAGTTCTTATCAATCATATTGTTAAGGGCGTCGATGTCATTAAGAAAAACATTATCAATCTTAGATGCTTCCGGGTCGATGTTACGCGGAACTCCGATATCAATTATGAACAATGGATTGTTGTGCCGTTGACGCATGGCAAGCTGAATTTGTTGTGCCGTTAATATGTAAGACGGTATTGTAACCGAACTTATAATGATATCAACATTTTTCAAATCCGAGTGAAACGAATCGAAATCGATTACGCTACCGTTTAACTCGGAAGAAATGGCTTCAGCTTTTTCTCGTGTGCGGTTTGTAAAAACCAATTTGCCGATGTTTTTGCTTTGCAAATGTTTTGCAGTCAGTTGTGCAGTTTCGCCGGCGCCAATTACAAGTGCAGTATGTTTACTTAAATCGGCGAAAATTTTATTAGCAAGTTCGACCGCCGCATAACTAACCGAAACTGCTCCCTCGCCGATTTCGGTTTCGGTTCGGGACCGTTTGCCAACGTGAAAAGCTGTATCGAATAAACGCGCAGTGAGCTTGCCGACAGTTTTCATATTCGAGGCAGTCAAGTATGCCTCTTTCATTTGGCTGATGATTTGAACATCTCCCAAAACCATCGAGTCGATACCCGAAACTACCTTAAACAAATGACTAACCGCAAGCGATGAATGAAGTTCGTAGAAGTGATCGTGCTTTACGATGTTGCCCGAGTCCTTATACGAAATCAGTAAATCTACAACTCCTTTTCCTTCTTCTACTTCGTCAATCGGAATTCCGTAAACTTCAGTCCGGTTGCAGGTTGAGATTAACACACACTCTTTGAAAAATTTTTCTTTTAATTGAGGTAAAATGTTTTTGGTTTCTTCTGTAGAATACCAAATTTTTTCTCGTACCTCAATCGGTGCAGTCCTGTGATTTATACCTATTGTAATTAAATTCATTTTAATAAAACTTATGGAAACCGCTAAAGAACATATTTACTATCGTCATTGAAAAGAATGAAACGATAAAACCTAAAATTGAAAGCCAAACAATTCGCTTGCCTTGCCAGCGTGCAATTTTATTTGCGATGAGGCCCGTTGCATACAGAACCCAGATGAAAACAGTGCCAATCAGTTTTGGGTCGGCATACGAGAAAGTTTCGAATGCTTTCGGCAGCCAAACTAATCCAACAACAATCGCAACAGTGAGTAAAACGAAACCAAATATAGTTGCGGTTAAACTCATCCTTTCCAGAATTTCTAAATTGGGCAGTCGTTGATAAACTATGCCGAAGCGATTCGATTTGATATCGTGGTAGAGCATCAGATACAACATTCCGTAAATAGCAGAAATGGTAATCGCTGAAAATCCTAACAATGCACTTACAACGTGGAAACCGAGCAAGTTGCTGCGTAAAACTTCGGGCACGTTCAATAAATCTTTTATGAACAATGAAGAAAAAAGTTGGAAGAAGAATCCGACAATCAAAATAAAGAAGCCGGTCGAACGGACTTTGGTTTTAACCTGTATATACGCGTAAGCCAGAGTAACACTAAAAGAAACTGTTGAGAAGATTTCAAAAATTGTAGTGATGGGTGAATGTGCAAAAGCAACCGTTCTCAGAATCAGATAAATGAAATGTACAATTATTAATATGAAGAGAAGCGGTGTCTTTAACGTCTCTGCCGGTTTTGATAATTTAAAAAAAGATTTTCCATAAGCATAAACAACGCCTATGTATAAAATCGGAAGAAGAATATTTAACGGGTCAATTAAGAACTTCATTGTTTTGATTTAAAAATGTTAATTTGATTAATTTGGATATAAAGATACTCAACTCGAATGCCATAAGCAATTTTTAGTGAATTCAAGGGCTTTTAGCAGTGTTCTAACGCCCCTTACTAAATTTGATTGCATATACCGAGTGGGTTTCTTATATTTGAGAGCAAAAATTTTATTCAAAAATTAATAAAAGGATGACTTATTATGGAACTAGTGTTGAAACATATAGAGGAAAACAAACAAAACTTTTTAGATGAATTAAAAGAGTTCATAGCAATTCCAAGTATTAGCACAGGAGAGGAGAATAAAAACGAAGTAGCCCGTTGTGCAAATTGGGTTGCCGACCATCTTAAAAATATCGGGATGAATAATGTGAAAGTTTTTCCGACGGAAGGACACCCGGTCGTTTATGGCGACTGGCTTGGTGCGCCCGGCAAGCCGACGGTTCTTATTTACGGACACTACGATGTTCAACCAGTTGACCCGATTGATTTGTGGGAGTCGCCGCCGTTTGAAGCGACTGTGCGTGGCGATAATCTTTATGCACGCGGCGCTGCCGACGACAAAGGACAGGTGTTCATACATTTCAAAGCAATCGAAGCTTATATGAAAAATACCGGCAGTCTTCCGATGAATGTTAAGTTGATGATTGAAGGGGAAGAAGAAGTTGGTAGCCGGAATCTCCCGAAATTTTTGAGAGAACATAAAGATTTATTGAAAGCAGATTTAATTGTCGTCTCCGACTCATCTATGTTTGCGAAAGGGGTCCCTTCGATATGTTACGGACTTCGCGGCTTGAGTTATATGCAGATTGATTTAGTTGGTCCGAAAGGTGATTTACATTCTGGTTCATTCGGCGGTTCGGTGCATAATCCGATTCAAGCATTGACGGAAATTGTTGCATCGCTTCACGATAAGAATGGCAAGATTACAATCCCCGGATTTTATAAAGATGTTCTTGCGTTAACAAAAAAAGAACGTGATGCTTTTAAAAAACTTCCTTGGAACGATAAGAAGTATGCAAAAGAATTAGGCGTTAAACAACTTTACGGAGAAAAAGGATTTACAACGCTTGAACGTTTGTGGGCGCGACCTACACTCGAGTGCAACGGAATCTGGGGCGGGTTTACCGGTGAAGGTGCCAAGACAGTCCTTCCATCAAAAGCATCTGCAAAAATTTCTATGCGATTGGTGCCTCATCAAAAGTCGGCAAAGATTGCTAAACTATTTGAGAAACATATACATAAAATTGCACCAAAGTCAGTTCAAGTTACTGTTCGAAATTTACACGGAGGCGAAGCTGCGATTACTCCGATAGATAGTCCCGGTGTAAAAGCAGCGGTTGCAGCACTGGAAAAAGGTTTTAACAAAAAACCGTTATATCAAAGAGAAGGCGGCTCAATTCCGATTGTGGTTGACTTCAAACAAATACTCGGACTTGATACTGTGTTGCTTGGCTTTGGTTTACCGGATGAAAATGCCCACGCACCGAATGAGTTCATCAATCTTGATAATTTTTACGGCGGTATGCGAACGGTAGCCCATTTGTTCAATGAACTGCCAAATTATTTGAAGAAGAAATAAAAAATATTGAGAACATTTATGAAATTTGCACTCACAGAATACATCGAGACCGTCATGGCAAGCGCTGCTTATGAGAAGCTCGAAGATGAAACTTACGCAGGTAGAATTCCCAAATGCAAAGGTGTTATTGCTTTTGGAAAGTCACTTAAGCAATGTGAAGATGAGCTGAGATCAACATTGGAAGATTGGATTTTAGTTGGGCTGAAATTAGGACACAAATTGCCTGTAATCAATGGTATTAATTTAAATAAGGATGTAAAACGTGTCGCGTTGGCTTCCCTGTAAAAGGCGCCTCTTTATTAGCCGATTAAAAAAAATCGGCTTTACTGGTCCCTATTTTGGTTCAAGACATGAATTCGTGGTCTATCAAAACTATCGACTTTCGATTCCTTCGAACAATGAGTACTCGGTTCCACAGCTTAAGATGATGATTTATGAAATTGAATCTATTATCGGAAGAAAAATAGAATTAGAAGAATGGAATAATCTTTAAGGAGCCCCCAAAAAGATCATGAAAATCTATACAAAAACAGGTGATAAAGGCGAGACTTCACTGCACGGCGGAGGTCTCGACCAATGCAAGGAGGAGGCAAATATATGAAGGAAGATATTTTTAAGAAGGCGAGAAAATTTGGAGGAAAGTGGACAGAAGAAAAGCTTTCTAAGGTCAAAAAATACTTGCACGCATACGCTACGATAATGAATAAACAAAAGTTCAGGTTTGCCTATATCGATGCATTTGCTGGTACTGGATATCGTACATTCAGAGAAGGGAGAAATAAATCTGAATATTTATTTCCGGAATTAGTTGAGAAGGAAACACAAAATTTTCTTGCTGGTTCAGCTTTTATTGCCCTTGAAATAAAGCCAAGATTTACAAAGTATATATTTATCGAAAACGAAAAAGAAGGATTTATTGCTTTACAAGGACTTAAAAAAGAATTTCCTGAATTTGCAAATGATATTGAAGTTCTGAATGCCGATGCAAATGCATGGTTAAAAGATCGATGTATTAATTATTCTTGGCAAAATAATAGAGCAGTATTATTTCCGTTAGGAGTTGCCGTTAATAGATTACTCAGACGTGACGGTCAAATTAATATAGCTGTAAAAGAAAAGTTAGATCGATTTTTTGGAAGCACAGACTGGCTTGATGTGTTTTACGAACAAGAAGATTCGGAATCACTTTTTGGAAAGCAAAGGAAAGTTTTGAAAGTTGTTGATTTCAAAGGTATCTCATCGTACTTTGTTACAAAACTTAAGAAAATTTTTGCAGGTGTTGCTGAAAATCCATTACCACTTTATAATTCAAAAAATAACCCACTCTATCTTTTGTGTTTCGCATCAGGAAATAAAAAAGGGGCCAAAACTGCAATAAAAATTGCGCAAGATATCCTCAAAGGATAAAATTTATGTCTGCAAAAACCACAATAGAATGGACAGAAACAACTTGGAACCCGGTAACTGGCTGTAAAAAAGTTAGTTCGGGCTGTAAAAATTGCTATGCAGAGCGTATGGCTCGTCGTTTACAAGCAATGGGGCAACCAAGATATCGAAATGGTTTCGAAGTTACTTTGCAGCCACAAGCACTATTGGAACCTTTACGCTGGAAACGACCACGGCTGATTTTTGTTAATTCAATGAGCGATTTATTTCATCAGGAAGTCCCATTAGAATTTATCCAAAAAGTATTTAGTGTTATGAACAGATGTTCGCAACACCAATTTCAGATCCTGACAAAACATTCCAATAGACTGAAAAAATTAGGGACACAGTTAAAGTGGACAAATAATATTTGGATAGGTGTAAGTGTTGAATCCCAAAAATACACAGCAAGAGTTGATGATCTTTGTTGTGTTCCAGCTACTTTAAGATTTCTTTCAATGGAGCCCCTCCTCGGTCCGATTAAAGAACTTAACCTATCAGGTGTCAGTTGGGTTATCGTTGGTGGAGAATCAGGTCCTAAAGCACGACCGATGGAAGAAGCATGGGTTAAGTTAATACGAACTATATGTATCGATCAGAATGTCCCTTTTTTCTTTAAACAATGGGGTGGTGTAAGAAAGAAGCAAAATGGACGACTGCTGGATGGTCGTGAGTGGAATGAATTACCCAAATATGAATTAACTTAGTAATAGGAAATAAATCATGAAAATCTATACAAAAACAGGTGATAAAGGCGAGACTTCACTGCACGGCGGTAAGAGAGTTTCGAAAAGTGCACTCCGAATTGAAACTTACGGAACTGTCGATGAGTTGAATTCCGTGATTGGAATTTGCCGTGCCTTAAACCCGCCTCAGCGGGTCGATGAGGCGCTCAAGAAAATTCAGAATCAACTTTTTACACTCGGCGCCGATTTAGCATCGCCATTATCGAACGCAAAGAATAAAAATGTTCCGAGAATTTCTGATGATGATTCAAAGTTTTTAGAAGAATTGATTGACAAGTTAGATTCAGAAATAAAGCCGCTTCGGAGTTTTATACTCCCGGGTGGTTCGCTGCTTTCAGCACAAATTCATTTTGCCCGGACTGTTTGTCGCCGCGCCGAACGATTAGTCGTTCAACTCTCTAAAAAAGAAAAGACAGGCACACAACCCATTATTTATTTAAACCGGCTCTCCGATTTTTTGTTTGTGCTGGCAAGGTGGGTGAACCATCTTGAAAGAGAAAACGAAATAATCTGGACCAAGAAAATATAAGTATTTCACAAAAATACAGAAAGAAATTTATTATGAGTAACCGCCTCCTTTTTTTATTTATGATATTCCTATTACTTCCAAACCTTACACATTCCCAAATCAATAAAGAGGGGGTTCCAGAAGAAGAGGGAGAGAACCGGTCGTTACGCGAAGAATGGTTCTATAAACAGCGGGCGCTTCCGTTTGAAGAGATTCCAGAAAATGCCCGCATGCAGGCTTATGAACAAGATCAAATTCTTAGCAAAACTTTTAACAAAAACTTGTTGCAGGTCTCTTACCCCGCTTGGATAAACGTCGGTCCATCGCCAGCAGCTACAATGTCGTACAGTCCGCTGTGGGGAAATATATCTGGAAGAATGAGAAGTGTTGCAGTCCATCCATTAAACCCGGATATCATTTACATCGGAGCTGCAAACGGCGGAGTTTGGAAAACCACTAATGGCGGCTTGTCGTGGTTTCCATTAACTGAAAATGAAGCGAGCCTGGCTATGGGAGCTATTGCGATCGATCCGAATAATCCTGAAATAATTTATGCAGGAACCGGAGAAGCATTGGCTGGATCGAATCGGACGACATACTTTGGCTCCGGTCTTCTTAAATCTACGAATGGAGGAAACTCGTGGACAAGAATTACAAACGGTTTTGGAAGTAACACACACTTTTCTAAAATTGCTGTCAGGTCGTCCAACTCCAATTTTGTTTATGCGGCACTTGCTCAAGGTTTATGGTATGCTGCTACGCCAACCAATCAAGGCATTTGGCGGAGTACAAACGGCGGCACTAACTGGACACGTACGCTCAATGTAACTCGTGCCTTCGATGTAATCATTCATCCGACAGGGCAGGATACAGTTTATGCTTCGGTTGGCAATGCGGCATCTTCAAGCGGATTTTATAAATCAACTGATGCGGGACAAACTTGGGTTCAGCAAAACAGCGGATTGGTTTCAGCAAGCTCGATTCGGAGAATGCATATTTCTCAATCTCAAAACAATCCATCAATAATTTATTCAACAATATATTCGAGTGATTCTACAAGAGTTTTTAAAAGTACAAACGGCGGCAGCTCGTGGTTGCGTGCGGGTGGCAATTACTGGTTCGGCGGGATTTGGGGATCTACATATTATGATCAGGGCTGGTATGATTTGCACATTGCTGTAAATCCAATAAATCCGGATGTTGTATATGTAGGCAATGTTGATTTGATGAGGACTACTAATGGCGGGACAACTTGGACTCGATTAGTAACGAGCTGGGATGGTAAAGCCCACGTTGATCAGCATGCTATGGCTTTCCATCCGACGGAACCAGAAAAAATATTTATCGTGAATGATGGAGGTATTAATAAATCAACAAACGGTGGCTCTTCATTCACAAGTTTGAATTCCGATTTATCAATCACACAATTTTATCACATAGCTACAAGTCCGCACGATGCAACTCATCTCATCGGCGGTACGCAAGATAATGCAACACAGCGGCGTCCACCAGGAAATCCTAATTGGGTTGGTGTTATCGGCGGCGACGGGGGGATTTCAGTTTTCGATTACTCAAACCCAAACTACGTTTATGGAGAATACGTTTACGGAAGTCTTTATCGAAGTAACGACGGTGGTAATAACTTTTATGGTATTACTTCAGGTATATTAGAAAGCGGTGCGTGGATTACACCAATTATTATCCATCCTACAATACCAACAACTCTTTATACTGCAACTTATCGAATTTATCAGACAACTGACCGGGGAAATAATTGGACACCAATTTCAGATGGTTTGTACGGATCAACTCGTATCAACGCAATGGATATTTGCCGCGTTGAGCCGAATAGAATGCTTGCACTTGCATCCGAGGGAACATCTTCGCCGGCAGTTTTCATATCGAGCGATGGTGGGTATAACTGGCAAAACATTACTTCCGGATTACCAACCCGGTATATGACTCAAGTGCGCTTTCATCCTGATTCATCAAATATTATATTCGTTACAGTCTCTGGATTTGGTACCGGACACGTTTACCGTTCGACTAATTCAGGAAGCAGTTGGACAAATATTTCCACCGCACTTCCCGATATTCCGGCAAACGATATTTTTATCGATCCGACAAATGCGAGCAAAAGATATTTTGTTGCTACTGATTTAGGTGTTTACGTTTCAGAAGATGCAGGTTTGAGTTGGGTTAAACTGAGTCAGAGTTTTCCTAATACTGCGGCAGTAAGTTTTAGTTATCATTCAGCAACTCGAATTTTAAGAGTTGGAACTCACGGCAGAGGTATTTTTGAAATGACGCTTCCGCAAATCACTGGAAATATCAGCGGTAAAAAATATTTTGATGTTGAACAGGATAGCTCGATTACTTCTAATACCGGATTAGCCGGTTGGGTTATTAAACTATACAAAAATGATGTACTTCAAGCCCGGACTGTTACAGATGGAAGCGGAAATTTTTCTTTCAATTCCATTCTACCCGGCACATATACAGTTGAAGAAAGTTTAAGTACTGGATGGATGCAAACTTTTCCACGAGTTAGCTCGCCAAATGTTACACTAACGACCTACGGTTCCAATGCGGGTAGTCGTGCATATTTAGTTTCGCTTGTTGAAGGTGCGAACATAACGAATATTGATTTTGGAAATTTCCAGTTCGGCTCTATTAGTGGTAAAAAATACTTCGATGTTGAAAGAGACAGCTCGATTATCGGTAATCCGAAAATAGAAAGTTGGGTAATTAAGTTATTTAAAGATGGACTCTTGGAGCAGCGGGCAGTTACAAATACAGAAGGTGAATATATTTTTACAAATCTTGGGGTTGGAACCTATACTGTGGAAGAAAGCTTAAAAACTGATTGGGGTCAAACATATCCGCGAGTTGGAGCGGCAGGAGTTGTTCTAACAGTTTATGGAGAAAACGCCGGACCAAGAGCTCATTCAGTAGTGATAACATCCAGCTCAAATATTACCAATACAGATTTTGGAAATTATGCGATGAGCACAATAAGTGTCAATCGAAATCTTAACGAAGGTTGGAATTTAGTTTCAGTACCGCTTTATGTTTTAGATTGGAATCGTGTTGCGATATTTCCGAATACTGCCGCAGAAGTTTATGGATATTCAGGAAAATATATTCAGGCAAGTTCGCTATCGTCAGGGCTAGGATATTGGGTAAAGTATTCTTCGCCACAAAATATTTCTATCAATGGATGGCAAATAATATCGGATTCGATCCAACTTCAAAAAGGATGGAACCTCGTCGGTGCAATTACTGATTCTGTTTTAGTCTCATCGCTAACAACAAATCCAGCCGGTATTCTTGCAAGCCAATTTTTTGGATACAGCTCCGGTTATTATAATGCTGATAAAATTAAACCGATGGAAGGATATTGGCTAAAAGCATCCAGCGATGGAAAGTTATATTTATCACAAACCACTTCTTCAAAGCTGAAGACAACAAATTATGCAGAAAAACTTGATGAACTAAATACACTAACTTTTGATGTAGGTAACAAAAAGCAAACATTGTATTTCGGAAAAAGTAAAAATCGTTTTTATGGCGAACTTCCCCCGACACCGCCGGCAGATGCTTTTGATGTCAGGTTTGAAACGGGAAAGTTTATAGAATTGATTCCCGATAAACTTCAAAACACTTTTGAACTACCGATATTAATTCAATCGAACAGCAGTCCGATAATAATTACTTGGAATATAAAAGATGGAAGCGAAATCAGCTATCAGTTGCACGACAGAACTGAGCACAACCGGACTATTTCAGGAACCGGAACTTTAGAAATTAAAGATATTAGAAACATTTCGCTTTTGGTTACAAACAACGTAGTGCCCGCAGAATTTGCACTGTATCAAAATTATCCTAACCCGTTCAACCCGACAACTGAAATCAGATATGCTTTGCCGGAAGTTAGTCGTGTTCGATTGAGTGTGTTTGATGTTCTGGGAAGGGAAGTAGCGATTTTGTTTACAGGAATTCAGGAAGCCGGTAATCACAACCAACGGTGGACGCCGGAAAACGGTGGGTTAATTTTAAGTTCAGGTATTTATTTCTATAAGCTCGATGCTGCCCCAGTAAATAATCCGGGAAAGCGAGTTACTGAAATTAAAAAGATGTTGTTCGTTCAATAATGAAAATCATAATTCTGAGCATTAAGTTATTATTTTTTACTTATCTCGGATATCTTTTTTATTTCTTGATTGACGGATATGATCCGACATCAGTATCGTACCGACCACCATTTGCAATTTTTGTTCTCGACATTATCAATTTATTTGTACACGAAGCCGGACATTTTTTCTTTCAAATTTTCGGCAGATGGATTTACTTTTTGGGAGGTTCATTATTACAAGTTCTATTACCTCTTGCATTGGTAATTGTAACGTGGCGGCAAAATGTCCGGAATGTTAGCTATGCCGTATTCTGGTTAGGACAGAGCTTGATTAATGTTAGCGTTTATATTCAGGATGCCCCATTCAGGAAACTCAGGTTAATAGCGAAAGGATTAATCCACGATTGGAATTGGCTGCTATCAAATAATCTTGAATTAGCAGAGCCAATCGGGTTAGCAATCTATTTTATCGGGTTATTTATTTGTTTTGCAGGAATTGTGAGTGGAATAATATTCGCGATATTGAGTTATCGGGATTATACAGATAAAATTGAATTTGAGGATTAAAACCACATAAAGATGTGTGTTATTTGGTATCATATTGTTCTATTTTAAAACAACTTAGGATGATTATCGAGAAGAGAAAATAATATCCCAAAAAGGGTAGTACTTATATCTTGCTTGGCAGGAAAATCTAAAACTGTTCTGATTCACCTCTCAAGATTTTGAAAAATGAACTTTAGAAAATAAAACCTAAGCAAAAAACAACAATTATTATTCATAACTATATAAGGAGAAATAATCCAATGAAACATATAATCGCTTTAAGTATTATCGGGTTGCTGTTGTCTGTATCAGTCCAGGTAAAAAGTATTGCACAGCAGGCTCCATTCACTGAGGGAACTGTCTGGGAAATTACATACGTGAGGGTTAAGCCAGGTATGGGCGATGACTATCTCAGAAGTCTATCTAAAACTTGGAAGGCATCGAACGAAGAAGCAAAGAAGCAGGGTTTAATACTTTCGTACAAAATTCTTTCCGGAGATGCTGCTAACAGAGACGACTGGAATTTGATGCTCATGACTGAACATAAAAATATGGCTTCACTTGATGGCTTCGACGAAAAGTTTCGGGAAATATCTACAAAAATAATCGGAACAGAAGACCAGCAGAAGAACGTCATGATCAAGCGAATTGATATGCGGGAAATTTTAGGTGGCAAGCAGGTGAGGGAGATTATCCTGAAGTAAATGTATCGCCAGTCCGCTTCGCATATTTAACAAGTTATGCGTCATGCTTTGGCGACAGTGCGAACTCCAAACCGATTGACAATTGACCATTGACCATTAACCATTAACTATTGGTTGCTGCAATGGGGAGAGCAAGAGTTTAATTTGGTTCAAGGATGGTGTTTCGACAAGCTCGCCCGCCCGCCAGACAGATGTCGGGCTGGATGGTCGAGCGGGCTCAACACCCATCTCCTGTTTCTTGTTTTTGTCACTATATCTTAAACACCCCAGGAATCTCTTCAAACTGTTTAGAATCGACTTTTTTACATAAGTGTTGGGTGTCCCAATATATTCGTGTTTATTCGTGAAATTAGTGGCTTTATTTTGCCACAACTTGCCTGCCGTCGGGCAGGTTACACTAAATTCGAGTGTCTCAATGACGAAAACGGGTGTTTCGACGAGTTCAACACCCATCTCCTTTTTCTCGTAAATAAAAAAACCACATAAAGATGTGTGTTATGGTGTCTTCATTATTCCTATCTTGAAACCAAAAATAATTAGTTTGTCTCTCAAAAAAAGGAATTAGTAATGAAAAAGTATACGCTGTTTTTAATAAGTCTTGTGAGTGTCCTGACACTCACTGGTTTTAACGAAGCCATATCTCAAGGCGCTTCCTATTCAAACGATAACCTGCCGACTTACGGTCAATATATCGGTGTAGGCGAAATTACCTATCCGCCAACAACAGCACGGGTGAGGGTCCATGCAATTCACAATGGACGGTCACAATCTGCTCCACCGGAACCCGGTATGTCATCGACATATTCGACTGGAATTACTTACATGTTGTCTGTCTCAACTGATAATGGCACAACGTGGACAACTTATGATGTACCCGGTGCGTTATCTTTTAGCGCACAGTATTCATCGGCAACTTCGGATGAAAGAACATTTAGTACAGAAATGCTTTCAATGGAAGTGGGTGGCTCATCGCTGGGTGGTGTGATGCTTCGCGAAAGTCCTACACTTCAATCAACAGGCACAACAAAAATAAAAAGAGTAGCAGATGCTTCTTACAGAATCGGCAGTTTCTTCGATATATTTACAGAAATTAGTTTAGACGGCGGTGCAACATGGACACGCTCGGCAGCAGCATCACGCGTGAAATTACATAACGACGCACCAGCACATATTTTTACGTCGGACAATTATCCACCCGAAGGATTATTCTCTTCAGCGGCAGGCAGTCCGCCTGTTTCTTTCAGTCAAACAACTCAATTAGAAAATTTATTAGTTGCAACTAATCCATCGGCTTCATCTTTGCCTCCGCTTGGTTCATCTTCTACTCAAACGGTTAGTTTAAATTTCACAAAGATTAGTTTTTCTTATGATGGCGGTGTAACAAAAACTGATTATTCCGCAACCGGCGAAATGCAGATTCGTCTTTCCCACGTTGCCGATGTTGGTGGTACTCGCGTATTCGATACAGAAATGCTTATGATGAATCTTTCCGGCGGAACACTGCCGGGTGGGGTTATGGTACGTGAAAGTCCAACGAAAGCATCTTTAGGGCGCACAAGTTTCCGATCAATCCCTGAAAACTCGCGATTTAAGATCTCAAGTTTTTTTGATGTATTTACTGAAGTCAGTCTCGATGGTGGTGCGACATGGACTCCTGCGAGTGAAGCAGTCTCATTAGATTTTAGCAGTTC
>JAUXOG010000097.1 GCA_030682385.1 Bacteroidota bacterium | reverse complement strand
GGCTGATCATCCTCTCAGACCAGCTACCCATCGTCGGCTTGGTGGGCTTTTACCCCGCCAACTACCTAATGGGACGCAGGCCCATCTTGAAACACCCTTTTGGGGCTTTTGATCTTCTAATAATGCTATTAAAAGATGTTATCGGGTATTAGCCCCGATTTCTCGGAGTTATCCCCGTTTTCAAGGTAGGTTGCCTACGCATTACTCACCCGTCTGCCGGTTTACTAGGGATATTGCTACCCCGTTCTCCCAGACTTGCATGTGTTAAGCACGCCGCCAGCGTTCGTCCTGAGCCAGGATCAAACTCTCCGTTGTAAAGTTTAAAACTTTATTTTCTTCGAGTTTAACCTGTAAAAAAAGGTTGTTTTTCTATCTAAATTGATTTTAGAGCCATACACACTATTTTCAAAGAACATCTTATGAACATTTAATCATTTCATAATGGGCTCATAATATACAAACATTTTTTATATAAGTCAAGCACCCTTTAAATTTATTTTTAGTGTTTATATGATAATATTTTTTTTCTTTTAAAACAACTCGAAAACAATACTTATTTTAGGAAATTTATTTTTGTAATAGTTATCATTTATTTATATATTCATCAAACAATTTTTCTATTAATCTTACAATGTAATTAATACAGGATATGAAATTTGAATATGACTACTTTAAAAAGAAGATCTTGGGCTGAGCCATTCAAAATTAAAATGGTTGAACCCTTAAAAATGACAACCAAAGAATATCGCCAAAAAGCACTTATTCAAGCAGGCTATAATACTTTTCTTTTAAAATCGGAAGATGTATATATAGACTTGCTGACTGATAGTGGAACTAATGCGATGAGTGAATATCAATGGGCTGGGATGATGTTAGGAGACGAGGCTTACGCCGGCAGTAAAAACTTTTACCACCTCGAAGAAGCTGTTCAAAAATATTATGGCTATAAATATTTAGTGCCTACACATCAAGGTCGCGGTGCCGAAAATTTGATTTCTCAAATTTTAATTAAAAAAGGGGATTTCATTCCCGGTAATATGTATTTTACAACCACGCGTCTTCACCAAGAACTCGCCGGAGGAACTTTTATAGATGTTATTATTGATGAGGCTCATCAAACAGAAGTTGAACATCCATTTAAAGGAAATATTGATCTACAAAAATTAGACGACCTTATAAAAAAGGTTGGCGCCAACAAAATTCCCTACGTCAGTGTGGCTGGAACGGTTAATATGGCAGGAGGCCAACCTATCTCGATGAAAAACATAAAGCAAGTTCGGGAGCTGACATCGAAATATGGTATCAAAATAATTTTTGACGCAACACGTGCAATCGAGAATGCATATTTTATTAAAACCCGTGAAGATGGTTATCAGAATAAAGCGATTGATGAAATTCTAAAAGAAATGTGTTCCTACACTGACGGCGCGACAATGAGTGGAAAAAAAGATTTGCTTGTCAATATGGGAGGTTTCTTGGCTCTCAACGATTACGCAATATTTGAAGAAGCAAGAAACATGGTGGTTATTTACGAAGGACTTCACACTTACGGCGGTTTAGCGGGACGTGATATGGAAGCTATGGCTCGTGGTATCGAGGAAGCAGTTCAATTTGATCATATCAGAGCAAGAATCGGACAAGTAGAATATGTCGGGGAAAAACTTTTAGAATTCGATGTCCCGATTGTCAGGCCAATCGGAGGGCATGCTATTTTCTTAGATGCTAAACAATTTTTTTCTCAAATTCCACAAATCGAATTTCCAGCTCAAACACTCGCAGCAGAAATTTATCTCGACTCTGGAGTGCGTACTATGGAAAGAGGAATAGTTTCCGCAGGTCGTAATAAAGATACAGGCGACCATTACTATCCGAAACTCGAACTTGTGCGGATTACTTTTCCACGCCGAGTTTATACACAAGCCCATTGCGACGTTACAATTGAGTCAATCGTTGAAACCTTTGAAAACAGAAACAACATTAAAGGATTAAAAATGATTTATGAACCTAAATATTTACGCTTCTTCCAAGCAAGATTTGAGAGATTATGATGAACAAAATATCCACTTTTTTTTCAACCCTTTTTAAACGTTCATTAGATATTGTAGAAAAAACCGGAAACGCACTACCTCACCCCGCAACTCTTTTCGGGATTCTAGCTCTTTTAGTTGCAATCGCTTCCGCCATCGGATACTATTTTGGATTAAAAGCAGTACATCCGACAAACGGAACAATTGTTACTGTTACGAATCTGCTAAGCGGCGATGGACTTCGATGGATGTACACAAGTTTATATAAAAACTTTGTCGAGTTTCCTCCACTCGGAATTGTATTAACAGCGATGATCGGCATCGGATTAGCTGAAGGAACTGGTTTATTAACTACTCTTATCAAAGCAGTCGTAATAACGGCACCAAAACGGCTCATTACCGCAACCATTGTATTCGCCGGTGTACTATCGCATACGGCTTCAGAAGCAGGGTATGTTATTCTAATTCCACTCGCTGCGATAGTATTTTTAGCTCTCGGCAGACATCCACTCGCAGGACTTGCAGCAGCTTTTGCCGGAGTAAGTGGTGGATTCGGCGCTAATTTTATTATAGGTTCCATAGACCCGGTTTTAGCGGGGCTTAGTCAATCCGCTGCACAAATTATTGATCCCACAATGCACCTCAACCCTGCAATAAATTTTTATTTTATGTTTGTATCCGGCATTGTCATAGTCTTTGCTGGCACATGGGTTACTGAAAAAATTGTAGAACCCCGCCTCGGAAAATATAACGGCAGTGCTGAAGCAATTTCTATCGACACGATTTCTGCAGTTGAAAAAAAAGGTTTGAGATGGGCTGGAATAAGCGTCCTCGTCGCCTCGGTTATATTTATCATTATAACCGTTCCAGAGTATGCGCTACTCCGCAATCCGGAAACAAACTCGATTCTTAAATCTCCCTTTTTAGAGGGAATGATTACCGCGGTTATGATCTTCTTTTTTCTACCCGGGCTCGTATATGGACTCGTAGTCAAGTCGATTCGAAACGATAAGGAAGCCATAAAACATATTATCAGCACAATGAGCGGTATGGCTGGATATATTGTTTTAGTTTTTTTCGCAGCACAGTTCGTCTATTTTTTCAAGCAAAGTAACCTCGGTGTAATCCTGGCTATAAACGGGGCTGAATTTTTAAAATCAGTCGGTTTAACCGGAATTTTTCTTATCATTGGTTTTGTTTTCCTATCAGCTTTCATAAATATGTTTATGGGAAGCGCCTCTGCAAAATGGGCGATTATGGCGCCGGTATTTGTGCCTATGTTTATGCTGTTAGGTTACCATCCCGCGTTAACACAGGCCGCATTTCGAATCGGCGATTCCGTTACAAATTTAATTACACCCATGATGAGTTACTTTGCCCTTATAGTCAGTTTCGCTCAGAAATACAACGATAAATACGGAATGGGAACAATCATCTCAATGATGCTTCCATATACTTTTATATTTACTCTAATGTGGATTTTATTGCTCGTGGTTTGGATTGTTTTAGGGTTGCCATTAGGACCTGATGGCGCTCTTTATTATTCAAAATGATATTTCGATGGATAAATTTTTTTTAATAAGGCATGCTGAATTAAAAGACGCGGAAAGCATAATAAAATTCAACGCCGCAATGGGAAAAGAAACCGAAGGCATTGAGTTGGATAAGAATGTTCTAAAGTGTGGTGTTCTCTCGATTTTATCCGATCAGAACAAAGGTTGTTATTTTATTGCAGAGACGGGTGGAAAAGTTGTCGGCCAATTGATGATTACTTACGAGTGGAGCGATTGGCGATGCGGGTTCTTCTGGTGGATACAAAGCGTGTATGTTCTGCCCGATTACAGACAGCAAAACGTTTTCAGAAATTTATACCAACACGTGTACGACCTCGCTTATGCTGATAAAAGTGTGTGCGGCTTACGATTGTATGTTGATAGAAAAAATGAACGAGCAAAGAAGGCATACGAAAATTTAGGAATGTCGCATTCCCACTATGATATGTACGAAGTTGAGTTTGGCAGAGCAGAAACCAAATAGCACCGATAAAATTTTACTTCATTAAAATTAATTTCCTCGCTTCCAAATAGTCTGAAGTTTCAAGCTTCGCATAATACACCCCGCTTGAAAATTTACTTGCATCCCACACTGCTTCATAAGTTCCAGCTTGCTGTTCGGCATCTACAAGTGTTGCTAACTTTTGACCTAATGTATTGTAGATGCAAAGTTTTACTTTTGTATTCTTATTCAACACGTGCCGAATCTTTGTCGTTGGGTTAAACGGGTTCGGATAGTTTTGGTAAAGTTTAAAAAGTTTTGGAGTATTTTCATCTTCAACTCCCCACGTAAATATTGTCGTATAAGAACCGACGAGGTGCCATCTGCCGCCTTGGTTGGTTTGCCAAACAACCCATACATTATATCCGTATAGTTCCCATACTCCACACGAAACATCGGGGTTTTTATCTACGCCGTTAGTATTAAATAGTGAATCGTAAGCATCCCATCCCCAATAGCCGCGTTTTACGTGTATATTATCTGAAGACGAAGAGGAATCTTCAAACGCTATAACATCATAATAATATTCCTGTTTATCGTCTTTTGTTATTATAAGAATACCTCCCATAAATTTCGATATCTGTTTCCACATTTTGGTCCCACGCTACTTGGATACTTCCAAAATTATCTGCCATCTTTGTTATTGAAAGGTTGCTCTTACCGCTCAGAGTTTTTAGCAATCTTGGTGTACGCCAAATGTTGTTTTTAAAAATTGAATAATGAACCCGCACACTATCTCCAACAATCTTATCCCAGAAAACAACTGGTGAGTTCCCTCCGGTTGATGATACTTTGGGTTCGGTATTGGCGACAGAATCGGAAACATTCATCGGTAAAGACCAATCATTATTTAAAAAGATACTGGCTTTTATTAGTCCGTCCGATTCCCACACTGCCATGAAGGTTGTATCGTAGCGGGCAACACGAGGATTAACATCGTTAGCTGTTTCTATCGTTATTGATTTCGGTGTAACCCAACTAACTCCATCGCTATAACTATAGTAAATATCGTTGTTTCCGTTGCGATTGGTTTGCCAGACTATTATCATTTTACCAGTTTGATTTGGATAATAGTACGAGAAGCGGGCAATTGAAGGCGAGGCATTGTAAAAACTGTCTTGCGTAATATAAGTTACGTCATTCTCCCAATCACGTCCGTATAATGCTGTTCGCTTAACACAAATATTGGTTCCAATCGAATCGGTTCTAGTAAAAACAAGCCAGTCATAAGCATTGCCCGGACACTCTAAAGAGGCAAACACAGGATTCCGGTCGTCATATTCTCCCGATGTAATTTGAACTATATCCGACCACTGTGCAAAAAGTGATGAAGAGAAAATACTTAAAAATAAAACAACAAATTTTACACATCTTCTAAACATATAAACCTCCATTTGTTCTAAAAGAATATAAAAACAATTGTCTTAATTTCAAAAATGTATGACGACTACTGAAAATTAATCAAATCCTTAAGCGCCCCCTTACCTTCTACAATCGGCTGTTGAATCTCCACACAGGCGAGCGAAGAGGTTCGCATCCCTATTTTTTCAGCAGTATTGCCAATCAATATCGCAGTCAATAAACTCAAAAACGGCTGGTGCCCCACTAATAAAACTTTTTCATCGTCTCTAAAATTTTTCAATTCCCTTATTATATCAGCCGGATTAGATTCTGACAAAAGAAAATCAGATTCTTGAATATGGTCGCTTATTTTCAAATTATCACCAATTATTTGTGCCGTTTGCCAGGCACGGAGTAACGGACTGGTGATGATTTTCGTTAGCTGAATCTTTGCATCGGTAAAATATTTTGCTGTGCGATCGATAGCTTTTTTTCCATCATCGCTTAAAGGTCTTTCCCTGTCGGTCAAAGCTTCATGCGAAACTTCGCCATGTCTCAAAATATAAACGTTCAATTATTGTTCCTTTTTACTTTGAAAATGATCCCAGCCGGACGCGCCCAGCAATTTTCGTTCACCGCTTTCACGGATAATATTTATCCCTTTCGGTTGTTCCACGATCCTGCCTAATATGGTAACATCGGAAGTTAGTTTTTCTAATTTTTCGAATTCGGAATCGGTTAATGTGAACAGCAATTCATAATCCTCACCCCCGTAAAGCGCATAGTCGATTATATTTTCTGAAAATTCAGCAGCAACACGCTGCGAATTTGAATCAACAGGAATGTTGTGTTCCCAGATTTCAGCCCCAACCCCGCTGTTGTTACACAAATGATGAACCTCGGATGCAAGCCCATCACTGATATCAATCATAGAGTTTACTTTGATATTTTGTGTTAATATTTTGGAAATATCCAACCGTGGCTTTGGCATCAGATATTTTTCCAATACAGTTTTATACTGCTCAATATTGGATTTAAAATTTTTTGTATCGTTTAAATATTTATTTTTTTCGTTTAACAGGATTTTTAAACCTGCGTGCGAGGCACCCAAATGTCCTGTAACGCAAATTAAATCGCCAACCATAGCACCGCTGCGATAAACTATTTTTTCGGGGTCAACTTCGCCCGTTAATGAAATTGAAATTACAGTATTTCCCGTTGCCGACGTTGTATCGCCACCAACCACAAGACAAGAATATTTTTTACACGCTTGAACAACACCACGATATAAATCTTCCACCATTTCAACAGATATTTTTTGCGGGAGACATAAAGTTATTACTGCGTAGCGAGGAACTCCACCCATCGCAGCAATGTCGCTGATATTTGAAACTATAGATTTCCATCCTAAATGCTGCATAGATGTAAATGTAAGGTCGAAATGGACACCTTCAACCATTGCATCTGTAGTTAAAAGCTGAAGCTTATCGGGCGAGCATTTGTAAACTGCCGTATCGTCGGAAATTCCCTTAATTAGATTATCATCTATACTGATACCAACAATTTCTCTAATTTTTTCTATCAGTCCAAATTCACCGATTTTACTTATCTGAGTTTGCTGAGGCATTTATTGCAGGAGTTGATTTATCTGCTCGACAAAAAATTCTTTTGTTCTGATTCCTACAAACCTATCAACTATTTTTCCTTCTTTGTTTATTAAAAAAGTGGTAGGAATGCCGCGAATGTTTCCAAAAGCAGATGCAAGTTCACCGTTATCCACAACGTTCGGATACGTTACTTTATTTTCCCTGACAAAATCGTTTACTTCAGAAATCGCATTCGTCCCCTTATCTGTTGATATACCAATAATTTTTACTCCCTTCGAAGCGAACTCTTCACTTATGGCAATTAAATCGGGAAGTTCTTTCCTGCACGGCGAACACCATGTTGCCCAGAAATTTATAAGCGTTACTTCTTCTCTAAACGAATCAAAATTATTGGTTTTACCGTCCGCTCCATTCCAACTGAAATCCGGAACGAATCCTTCTCTCGTTTGTACAGAAAGTAAAGGGAATACGTTTCCATTATTTTTGTCGCTCCCAACTTTTTCTTTTGTTTCACAACCAATAATGATGACGATTAAAATGAGAGTAATTGCAAAATTTTTAAAAATTACCATTTCGACTCCGTATCAGTTAAGTAAGCCATTAAATTGTTTTTATCCATTTCGGCGGCGGCAGCAAAAAGATTATTATCTTTAACCCATAATATTACCGAACAGCATTTATGCATATCGGCGACATACCATCCTGTTTCTTTAATTGTTTCAAGTACATGTGAAGGAAGTGTTAGATTGGGATTGTTTTTAATCGAATCGAAATTAATTTGAAGACAATAAATAATACAATTCTCTTTTTTATATATCGAATGGGTTACCTGCTGACCTTTTTCCGCTGTAACGCAACCTCCAAGCAAGGCGCAATCTTTTAATTGCGGTATTTTTACTTGCTGACTGTCTAAATTTGAGATTTGTATCTCAAGCTCGTGCGGATTGTTAGCTTGAATGAACGAAGCCATTTCGCCCTTCTGCACTGCATCAAAATTGTTGTAAACAAGATGAATAAAATTGTTGTCGTGAGGGCTGGTGTGCGAATGGGGCGATGGTTCTTG
>JAUXOG010000093.1 GCA_030682385.1 Bacteroidota bacterium | reverse complement strand
ATAAAAATGCATGGGTAGTGCCTGATAAGGTATATAAATCGCCTTCTCCTAAACCAAAAGAACCTGTTTTCGAAACAGAATAAGATTAAAATTTAATATTCACCCCATCGATGGGCCATCGCGCCCTGACCTTAATAGTATCAGGATAAATTCCTAAAATTTCAGAATAGCGATGCGGAAATATTTTACCCGAATCGTATTTACCGTTATTATTTTCATCTACAAACGCCTGAATAGTATATTGCCCTTCGGGTAAATTTGAAAATTCAAAAGTCTGAACTTGGTTTACTTTAAGGGAAACCGGCAAAACTGTAAAATTATTAATGTTCACTAAACGAACGACAACCCGATGATAAAAAGAGTCGGGCGAATCTACTGAAACGCTGCCGCGAATTAATCCTAATTTTTTTGAATCGACAGTAGTGAATTTAATAACCACAACACTATCACGAATAGAGTTCCCCGCTGCATCGTATATAGAATCCATAACCATTTTTATTGAATACTCGACTTTACTTTGTAACGGTACAGAAGGTTTGAAACGTAGATTAGCATCGGATTGCCAGAAAAATTTTCCATCGACTTTTACTTTACCCGAATCAATAAATTGAAAACTATTTTCAAAACCGATTCTGTTTATCGGCTCACTAAACATCATATAAACTTCTTGTGTATAAGGCACATCATTAGCATTCTTTGATATGTTTATAAATGCTAAAGTTGGTTTAGTAGTGTCTGATTGAGTAGTGCCGTGAAAATAAATAAAATTATTTTTTAGCAAAATAGAATTTCCCGCCGTATCAATAATATTGTGCGCAATCAATTGATAAGTTTGTGAATCCTGAATAGAAGTAGTTAACGAAATTGCATTTAGTTGTTGACTTACCAAGGCGAATGAATTGATTTCCAGCGGATTGTTTGTAACAGTATCTGTTATCGTAAAAGAGATTAAATTAAAAACAGAAGTGTCGAGCGGTTCACTAAATTTTACTAAAACATTATTCCTATCAATTGCTGATGCACTTACGATAAATGGTGAAGAGGTATCCTCGACAGCCAACTGGAATTTAAGATTCGAGACTGTCGGATTTTCGGGAATAAGATAAATATCTGAATTCGCACAACTAAAGCGATCTATCTGTGGATCATACAGCAAATTGTTATACTGATCCTTGATTGCAAAGAGGCGGTAAGTTCCGGAGGATAAATTTTTCAGGATAAACGAACCGTCGTTTCCTGTTTGAGTAAGATAATCCGGTTTTACATTTTGTGGATTCAGTGTATCCGGTTCGCGATTATCAAGTTTATAGGCGAATAATGTAACACCTTCAGGCTTTTTATCAAAAATTTTTCCTGATATTATTGCAGTGTCGATAACGCCGGCTGTTGAAAACGCTAAACTAAAAGCTTGTTCCATCCGGTTGCCATTCCTGTCTTTCACATCCGTTCCCAGTGAAAATACGTAGGTTGTGCTATCGCGTAATTTCTCAGTGAACAATATATCTAATTCCTTACCACTCCATTCAAATTCCAACAATCCCAAATCAGGTGAAATAAAAACCGCTTCCTGAACGGTACGTTGCTCAACATACTCACTGAATTTTAAATAGATGCGATCACCTTTAAAAAAAAGAGAGTTCTCTTCGGGAACAGTTTCGACGATTTGAGGCGGAGTTGAATCGGGTGGACCTCCCGAGGGGTAAAACTGACCAGCGCAATTCACACCCAATACTGATATTCCAAATATAATAATTGTCCTTTTTATAATATGGATGTTCATTAATTTAACCCAGCTTCCTTATTTTGTTGCCTTGCTTCTCTGTTTTTTCTGAGCTGATATACTGCTTTCTGATGTTCCAAATATGTTCGGGTGAATGTATGTCCTTCAAAACCGGTTGCTACAAAAAAAATGTATTTGTGCTTTGCAGGATATAATGCAGCAATAATGGATGCTTTGCCTGGATTGTTAATCGGTCCCGGTGGTAAACCAAAATACCGGTATGTATTATATGGAGATTCGATTTTTAAATCACTATACCTTAATCTTCTTGGGCCATCTTCTATAACATATTGAATTGTTGGGTCGGCTTGTAAAAATATCCGCTTACGTAATCTGTTGTAATAAACTCCGGCAATTGTTGCACGTTCGGAATCGAGGTCTGTTTCCCCTTCGACGATTGAAGCCATTGTTATGATTTCGTTGTTGGAAAGTCCAAGTATTTTTGCGCGTTGTTGTAAGGTGTCGTTGTAAACTTTCCAGAACTGCTCAACCATCCTTTCAATTATTTCTTCCTCATCGGTTTGCCAGTAAAACTGGTAAGTGTCGGGCATCAAATATCCTTCCAACGATTCTCCGTCGGCACCTAATTTTTTTGCATAGCTTTTATCAAACACAAATTCCACAAATTTAACTGAATCAATTCCGAGTTGTTGTGTATATATTTTTGCTTGTTGCGTTGCTTTCAATCCTTCGGGTATCGTAACACTCACTCGCAATGCCGATTTCCCTGATTTTAAATCATACAATATTTCTAAATTCGTCATTCCACCTATGAACAGATATTTTCCAATTTTAATATCTTTTTCAGCGCTGATAATTTTGCCGGCGATTTCAAACAAGGTTTTATTTTTTAAAACATTATTCGCTTTGAGACTTTCAGCAACCTGACCGAAGGTCATACCTTTTGAAACTTTAATAACTATTTCACCATCGAAATAATTTGGTGCGAAGAAGGTAAAATAAATTAAACCTGAAAATAATATAACAACAAAAGCGAGAAGTAAAACGATAAATTTTGTCAGCTTTTTTTTCATTTGTTTTATTGTGATAAGATCGAATCCAACGACTGCCTTGGTAGATTATAATTTGGATTTAAGTTAAGGGCATTTTGAAAGCTTTCTCTCGCATAATCGATTTACTAATAAAACACATTATCGTACGAGTACGAATTTCTTCGTTTGTGTATATTCTCCATGGTTAATAATAATCCGATAAAAATATACACCACTTGCTAAAGTATTTCCGACAAATGATAATGAATGGAAACCGGACTCTTTTACATCATCGATTAAAACTTCCAATTCTTGTCCTAATAAATTAAAAACTTTCAACAGAACGTGAGATTTCCTGGATAGGTGGAAATTAATAATTGTGTTTGGGTTAAATGGATTAGGAAAATTTTGTTCAAGAGAAAATGTGCTAGGTATATCAAGGTTAGTATTATCATCTGCAGAAACTATTCCCCCTATGGTTGTTTTAATGATTGTCCCATTTGCACCAACTGCCCATCCTGTATTTTGATCTACAAAATCTACATAATACAATCCTCTAGAACTAACTCTTTTCAAGTACACCCAGTTCATGCCCCCATCAGAGGTCTTCACTTTTGACCCATCGTTTCCTACAGCGTATCCTACGTTGGCATCCAAAAATTTTACTGACTCGAAATTTCCTTTTGAACTTTTGGATACATTTAACCAATCTCTTCCGCCGTTTGTTGTTTTGAGTATAGTACCCCCAAACCCTACCGCAACAATTTTATCTTGATCAAGGATATCTAAAGCAAGTAACCAATTTGATACTCCACTGTTCTGTTCTTCCCAAATCAAACCACCGTTAGTAGTTTTCAAAATCTTTCCATCTGCACCTACAACCCAACCAATATCCTGATTTAGAAACTTCGTAAACAATAACCAGAAATTCGAGTCAGAAAATTGGGGAACCCAAGTGTCACCACCGTCAGTAGTTTTTAAAATCGTTCCGTGCCCTGTATAACCACCTACAATCCATCCAACATTTGAGTTTACAAAATCGACACACTCGAGCCGTAAATTCGTACCACTTTGTTGCTCAAGCCACGTATCCCCACCGTTTGTAGTTTTAAGTATTTTTCCACTATCTCCAACAACCCATCCAATACTATTATCGACAATATCAATCGACCACAACATTTGGTTTACATTTGTCTCTTGACGATTCCAATATTTTCCACCATCTGTAGTTTTCAAAATCGTTCCTTTATCTCCGGTTACCCATCCAATACTATGGTCGAGGAAGAGAGTTGATAATAACCATTCATTCGTAACCGTTATTACATAATTTTGCCAGTTCGAACCACTATTAATTGTTTTCATTATTTTAGGGGGACTAGATCTATTAATGATCCAACCTGTAACAGAATCTATAAATGATAAGACAAAATTGTCAAATGATAAACCGATATTTTTTATATCCCATGTAACCCCACCGTCTGTGGTCTTACTAAACAAACCATTAGTATTAATCAAGAATCCATTCACATTATCAACAAATTGAATATCCGAGGCACTCTCCAATATCGTTTCAGCAAACCATGTTTGTCCACCATCAGTGCTCTTCAGACCAGGGAGTAAGAAACCCAAAGTATCATTAATAAATTGTATCTTTTTGTAAAAACGATTTATGCTATCTAATTGCTTTTGCCAACTAACTCCTCCATCTAAAGTTTTAAATACAATTCCTCTTAATTCGTTTGAAATATTACGATATATACCAACTGACCAACCAACATTTTTGTTAATAAAAAATATATCTTGAAAATATTGAATACTATCAAAATATGTCGGAAGCCAATTAATACCTCCATCACTTGTTTTCAAAATCGCTTTCCCACCACATACCCAACCCAACGAATCATTGAGAAATTTTATTCCCTTAAAATCTATTAAATATCCAGTCTGTAAACACTGCCATGTAGAACCTCCATCTTTTGTTTCCAAAATTATCCCACTATCAGCTATAATCCAACCATTATACTTATTGATAAAACTTATTTTATTAAATCTCCCTGAATAGTTCGAGCAAATTGATTTTATATCCCATTTTAAACCACCATTATTCGTTTTAGCTATCATGCCAAAATCCCCTACAGCTATAGCCGTTTCTTCATCAAATCCATAAATATCATACAAAGTGGAACCCAATGGTGTCGGGTTTAACCAAAACCACCCATCCTCCTGACCTTTCAATGTAATTGATAAAAGAATACTGAATAAAGGGATAAAAAATAATCTTAGTATTACATTGTTGGACATAAAAACCTCCTTTGTTTTAGTTTAACAATTTTTTAAAAATAAAAGTGAAAAATAGTACAAAATATAAGTTGTTTTTTCTAAATTTTAATCAAATATAGATGATTTTTTATTAAAACACAATCGTATTGATTATATACTTAAATTTGCTACAGCGCCAATCTCATAATTCGAGGTAACCCCTCTCTCTAAAAGCATCCAACCCACAACTGCAACCATCGCGCCGTTGTCGGTGCAGTACTCTAAATCGGGGATAAAAACTTTTACACCACTTTTGTTACCGGCTGCAAGTAATCTTTTTCGTAATTCAGAATTTGCGGAAACCCCGCCTGATACAGTTAAATGTTTAACTCTATATTTTTCGACTGCTCTCATAGTTTTTTCAACTAACACATCTACAACTGCAGCTTGGAAACTTGCACACAAATCGGAAAGCTGCTGAACATCTAACTTTTTCGAATTCTCGTTTATCGGATAATACCCTCTGTTCTTCAACCAGTACAACACCGAAGTTTTAATACCACTGAAACTGAATTCAAAACTATCCTCACTTAAATACGAGCGGGGAAATTTAACAAAATTACTATCTCCGATTTGAGCGAGTTTATCGAGCTGCGGACCGCCGGGAAAACCAAGTCCTAACATTTTTGCGACTTTATCGTAAGCTTCACCTGCTGCATCATCGAGAGTTTCGCCTAATAATTCGTGATTGAACGGTTCTTTAACGAGCACCAACTGTGTGTGCCCGCCCGAAACAATCAAACATACGAAAGGATATTCTGGTTTTTCTTTCCCTATAAAGTTTGAGTATAGATGTGCCTGCATGTGATTAACTCCGACAAACGGAATCTTGAGACCGTAAGCAAAAGCTTTTGCAAAATTTAAGCCGACTAACAACGCTCCAATCAAACCCGGACCGTAAGTAACTGCCACTCCATCGATCTGAGTTTTGTTTATGCCGGCATCGATGATTGCTTTTTCAACCACAGGGATGATAAGTTTTTGATGCGCCCTCGAAGCTAACTCGGGCACAACGCCGCCATATCTTTGATGTATAATTTGAGATGAAATAATGTTCGATTTCACCTTACCATCAATCAAAATTGCAGCCGAAGTTTCATCACACGATGTTTCAATTCCAAGTACTATCATAGTTATAATAATAAATAAAATTTTTAAGAAACTTGCAACCGGTGTAGAATTTTTCTATTTTGCTGATGTATTAAATCAAATAGGATACTATCAATATGAAAAAATCTATTTTACTTATTCTGTTGCTCGTTGCTACTTTCGCATTTTCACAGGAAAGAGGATTCGGTATAGGATTAATGCTGGGCGAACCAACTGGCATAAGTTTAAAAACCTGGACTTCTCCGACTAATGCAATTGATGCCGGTCTGGCTTGGTCGTTTTATAAAAATCCTGCATTACACATGCACGCCGATTATCTTTGGCACGATTTCGATTTAATAAAAACGAAAGAGCGCATTCCTGTTTATTATGGTGTTGGCGGGAGAATTCGACTTGGAGATAAGAATAGCGGTCGAATTGGCGTTCGTGGTGTCTTTGGAATTGGATTCTTATTGCAGCAAGCTCCTATCGATTTTTTTATAGAACTTGCACCGATACTCGACCTCATCCCCGGAACGACACTAAATATGAATGGTGGAATTGGGGCAAGATATTTTTTTGAATAAAAAAGGGCGGTATAGTAAACCGCCATATATAAAAAGCAAATGTTATGGATAAATGTCCTTATTTCAGCAACAACATCTTCTTCATAAAAGTCTGTTGCTCTATTTTGTCGCCTAAACTTTCGATGACCATTCTATAAAAATAAACACCACTCGGTAGATTTTCCGCTTCAAATAAAATTTCATGCCTTCCCTCTTCATAAATTTCTCGATTGGTTAATACTGCAACTTGCTGTCCAAGTGTATTAAACACTTGAATAGCTACGTATGACTCCTCCTTTAGCTGAAACTCAATGCTTGTGTGAGGATTGAAGGGATTGGGATAATTTTGGTATAACTGATACACTTTGGAAATAATCTCATCATCCTTTACACGAATGATGGACGGTGTGTTGAATCTTGTTATCCAAGTCCACTGGGATGGCAAAGATGTCCAATTTACTTGTACTCTCCAATAATATTTTGTCGCTTGATTTAACGGACCTACAGTTAAAAACGTTTGAGTTATCGGAAAAACATCAATTATAGGATTATAAAACAAAGGGTTTGTTGCAACTTGAATTCGATAGTTGATAGCGCCCTCTGCAACATTCCATGTAAGAGTTGGAGTTAGAGTCGTAATTTCTGCTCCATCGGCCGGAGACCTTGTTTTAATGCTACTAGTCCATGTCCCCTCAAAATATTTCATCGCATACATCTTTAGCTTGCTAATAGAATGGTTGCTAATTATAGTATTTCGTGAACTCATCATATCCACAATCTGGGTTCCGCCTACTTCCCAAATCTCGATAAAGTCATAATAGGAACCTATGTAAGCGGGCCAAGATATTATGATGGGATAATCGGAAGGTTCAGCTTGTATGGAAATTTGGAAAGAATCGAGTTTAGTTCCATATGGCCAGCTTCGAAAATCGAATTTTACACCATTACCTAAACAACTCTCATAGCCCGTTCTTGAATCCATAAACCGTACATCATACCCTGGGGCAAGAGGTTGTAGTTCATCTTCACCAATATTTTGGTCTATACAATCTGTCCCCAACCTGTGCCCACCAAATTTCAGTGTATCTTTCTTCACTGAGCTGTTGGCTTGAACAATTAAAGGAATCGTGAATCGTAGGGATATAGAATCAGTTCCAGTAGTAAATTGTGAGATAAGCGAAAATTCGCTTACACCGTTATCATTAATTGCCCGTGCACGCCAATAATAGAGTGTACTGGCTGTAAAAGGTCCAAGAGTAATATATGCATAGAATCCAAGTGTATCTTCGTGAACAATTTGATTAAATAAGGAATCAGTCGAGAGTTGCAAATTATAAAATTTTGCCCCAAACTGTGAATACATATAGAATTGAGACTTGAGTGCTACATCAATAGCTTCATTTGGGGGTAATTTCAAAATTGGCACTGATGGGAATGAAACTGTAAACTCCCTGACTAATGAATAATTTCCCCATCCGCAAGCATTCCATGCTTGTACCCGCCAATAATATTTCGCGTTAATCGTTAATGGCCCAACTTTGGTAGAATTTAAAGTCAATGTTGTATCATCAAATACAATGTCTAAGAACAATGAATCTCTTGCAATTTGTAACCGATAATTTGTTGCACCTATTAGTCCATCCCACACAAAATCAGGGCGCATCGAAACGCCTGACGCTTTGTCTAAAGGTGACCATAACTTGGGGACCAAAGGTAAGGAAACTGTGAAATGGCTTGCGTACGAGTAATGTGATGTTTCTTCTGAATTTTTCGCACGCACTCGCCAATAATATAATTTATCAATCTCTAACGGTCCGATTTGTTGATAAGTTGTAGTAATTGTAGAATCGTGGAAGACCAAATTGTTGAAAGACCCGTCGGTGGCTACTTGTAACTCATAAGATGTAGCAACCTGAACACGAGTCCACATTAATACCGGTGTTCGTGAAATACCAATCGCATTATAACTGGGGAAAATTAATCCAGGAGTTCTTATAGGTGGAATAATATACTTGAGGCTTCGGATCGTGTAACAACTATACCCATTACTATTGATTGCTTGAACTCTCCAAAAATATTCGACGTTCAGTTCCAATTGGCGGAATATAAAAGTGGTATCTGTAAGCCCAGAATCACTAAAAACCAAGTTGTTAAATAAAAAATCTTTAGCAATCTGGAAGCGATAATTATCAGCCCCACTAACTGGTTTCCAAACGAATAATACAGAATCTTCTAAAACTGGCAAGCGATCGTGAGGTAATAATTGTACTGGAGTCGGTGGTGGAGTGTTAGTCCCTAATGGTTTTTTCTCGGTAACGAGATAATAGGTCAAGATGTCGGGGTCGTCAAGAACATATTCTGTATGATCTAACATTTCAACTTCAATTGTTGGATTGTTTAATCTATTAGTTAAGGTTGCAGAAATTAGATAGTTTGAAAAAGTATTATTCCAATTAAGAGTTATAGGGAATTCAGTTCCTTCAAATTAAATCTTGATTTTAAAAGTATCTTTCGTTGCAATACTACTCCATTTTCTTATATCTACATTGAGTCCTAATCCCATACAGTTTACGTTGAAACCACGAGGGTCGATGAACCTAACGTCGAATGAAGGAGATGGCGGCGAAGGCGGTTGTTCCATCTCACCTAAATTCTTATCAATACAATAAGTTGCATCTGTATGTCCACCAAAAGTTAATGAACGCAGATAGCTGGAATCATTGGCAAAAAAGAACAATTGAAGACGATAATCAGACGATTGTGAAAATGAGAAATTATTAAACAGCAATATTGAACATGAAAGAAAAATTTTGTACCGCATATACCCCTCCGTCAAATGTTATTTAGTTACACTGTTTTGACTAACACTAATGTCATCAATAATATAATTCAAAAAAAAAGAAAATACAAATTTATATTGCTTCTCTTTCCCTTTTTTCTTATATTAACGCAGTTAATTTTTAAGATTCATTCATAAGAAAGTATATTTATGTCAAAAGTATGTGAAATATGCGGAAAAAGACCACTTAGCGGCAATAATATCAGTCATGCCCATAACCGCACTCGTCGGCGTTGGTTACCGAACTTAAAAAATGTACACGCGAGTGTGAATGGAAAACCTGCGCGCGTAAAAGTATGTACTACCTGTATAAAACAAGGTAAAGTTACAAAAACTGCATAAGTTTTAAAACATTGGTTTTATAAAAAGCCCGACCAACGAGTTGGGCTTTTTTGTTTTACTTGCATAAATCAAAATTTTTCTTTAAATATGCCTATGGCTAACAATGTTACAATTACATTACCGAACTCGCTCACCTTTCTAAGAATTGTTCTCACTCCATTTTTTTTAGTCCTGTTTATTTCTGATTCGTTATTTTACAAACAAATTTCATTAGCCGTATTCATTATTGCAGCACTCACCGATTGGTACGACGGCTGGGCTGCTCGCAAATGGGGCAACATCAGCCGCCTCGGTATATTTATGGACCCACTTGCCGATAAAATATTATCTTCAACAGCCCTCATTGCATTCGCTTATTTAAATTTAATTGATGCATGGATGGTCGCCATTATTGTTTTCCGCGACCTTCTGATAACAATCTTGCGTTCAATCGCTGAGTTAAGAGACCAACCGATTGTTACAACATATTTAGCAAAAGCTAAAACTACTATTCAATACGTGGTCATCTATTATATATTAGTTCTCTATGTAGTCAGAACGATTCCATTACTTCAAATTAACCATCCAACATTATACGATCTGATTGACAACCTACTCCATCCGCAAGTGCTTTTCGGTATGATGATACTCGTTACTATTTTCACTGTATGGACAGGCGTTTCGTATTTATATTACAATCGGAAATTCATCCGGTCTCTGTCAAAGAAAACTTCGCCCGATGCAATCGAGTAAAAATATTCCTTTCACAGCGCGTATCATCGCGACCGGACTTTTTACAGGTTACTCCCCTATCGCACCAGGCACGGCAGGTTCAGCTCTCGGTTTGACAATTTTCTTTATTAGCGGTGTCGGCGATACCTATTTTTTTATTCCGTTAATTATTATAACTTTTTTTATCGGAGTTCTTACTTCTTCAATTTTAGAAAAATCGTTAGGCAGCGACCCATCGGTTGTTGTAATAGATGAAATTGTTGGAATGTGGATTTCGCTCCTATTTTTACCTTCTAATTTAATAATAATGATTTCTGCATTTTTGTTATTTAGAATTTTCGATATTGTTAAGCCATTCCCGTGTCGGAGAGCCGAAAAATTAAAACTCGGCTGGGGCATTATGTTAGACGATGTTATCGCAGGTATATATGCTAATCTACTTTTACAAATTGCTGTTTTAGTATTATGAACGCATCAATAATTTCCATAGGCGATGAGTTATTGATTGGTCAAGTGATTAACACTAACGCATCGTATATTGCAGAGCAATTAAACAAGATTGGAATTTCTATACGAAACATAATAACGATCGGCGATAACCAAACAGAAATCATTTCTACTTTTAAAAAATCTTTTTCCGAAAACGATTTAGTATTTGTAACAGGGGGGCTCGGTCCCACACACGACGATATTACAAAAAAAGCTGTGTGTAAATTTTTTAACACACAACTTGTAGTCGATGATAAAGTAAATGAAAACATAAAACGAATTTTAGAACTTCGAAATTTAAAGTGGAATTCCGCTGCCGATGAGCAAACACTTGTTCCTGAAGGATGTAATATTATTCAAAACAACTACGGCACTGCCGCAGGCTTCCTTTTTGAACGCAATAAAAAATACTTTATAGTTACGCCGGGCGTCCCTTACGAAATGAAAGGAATGATGAGCGATTATCTGATTCCGTTCCTACAATCTCTTAATATAGGGAAACAAATTTTACATCGCACGTTAAAAACTACTGGTATAACTGAAGCATCGTTAGCTGAACTGATAGGCGATGTTAACGACCTTCTCGGAAAAACTGAAAACCTGCAATCAACTTTAGCTTTTCTCCCCGCCCCGACAGGTGTCAGGTTGCGGATTTCGATTACAGGTACGAATAGTTCTTCCATCGGTACAAAAATAGTTGAAATTGAAAACAATATTCGCGCAAAAGCCGGTAAATATATTTACGGGACTGACGATGAAGAATTAGAAGAAGTAATCGGTAAACTTTTAACAGAAAAAGGATTAACTATTTCTGTTGCGGAATCCTGCACAGGCGGTTTAATTGCAAATCGGATTACTAATGTTTCGGGCAGCTCAAAATATTTCGAACGCGGCGTTGTAACTTACAGCAATAAATCAAAAACAGAGTTACTCGGTGTTCCTGAAGAACTGATAATCAAACACGGCGCAGTAAGCGAAGAAGTAGCAAAAGCGATGGCTGAAGGTGTGAGGAAGATTTCCAAAACCGATATTGGAATTTCAACAACAGGAATCGCCGGACCGACCGGCGGGACTGCGGAAAAACCAGTCGGTTTAGTTTGGGTCGGATACTCTGATAAAAAAGAAACATTCGCACAGAAATTTCATTTCGGCGATATTAGATTAATTACAAAAATTCGAGCATCTCAAACCGCTATGGAAATTGTGAGAAATAAAATTTTAAATTTATGAGACTATTTATATCTATTGATTCACCCGCTTCAGTAAAAGCCCAAATGGCTGAAATTCAAGCAGAGTTAAAAAAATCGCAAGCTGATGTAAAATGGGAAACTGCCGATAAATTTCATATCACTCTAAAATTTTTGGGTGAAACGAAAGACGAATTACTCCCTGCAATCAACGGCATCCTCGAAACAGTTGGAACGAAATTCCCGCCGTTTCAGATTGAATATGATGATATCGGATGTTTCCCAAATTGGAAACAACCACGAGTGATATGGCTTGGAGCTAATGAAACATCCGGAACACTGTTGAAACTAAAACGCTCTTTGGATATCGAACTTGAAAAATTAGGGTTTGAAACCGAAGACCGAAAATTCCACCCACATATTACATTAGGTCGAGTAAAAAGTCAGCACAATATTAAAAACTTGACTGTTATTATGGAAAGTCTTAAATTCAAATCAGAAATAACGACGTGCCGGGAGATACTACTGATGCGAAGTATCTTAAAACCTTCCGGATCAGAATATTCGACACTGACAACAGTGGACTTACAAAACACTTGATTTATGAAAACAAAAATTTCAAAAAAGAAACATCAAACTTTATTTCTTATAGACGATGAGGATATTTGGCTCGAAACAATGCAAACTGTTTTAGACGGTGAATCATACAACGTGATAACAGCCGACAGCGGCATAAAAGCCCTCGACAAGTTAGCAAAAGTAAAACCCGATTTAATTTTAAGCGATGTTAGAATGCCTGTTATGAACGGCTTCGAACTTTATGATAAAATTAAAAACAACCCAAAGCTGAACACAATACCTTTTGTATTTATGTCGTCGCTTGATGATTACGATGCAAGGCGTGTTGCAAAATCCCTCGGAGCAACAGATTATGTTACAAAACCGTTCGACACAGAAGAGATCAAACGGGTAGTCTTAGATTTATTACAAAAATATAAAAACCGTTAAAGTGGAGATATTATGGCAGAAGATATAAGTAAAGAATCGCGTTCACAAGCTTTAAAAATTGCAATAGAACAAATCGAAAAACAACACGGCAAAGGTGCAGTGATGCGTCTTGGTGATCGTCCGGCAGTAAAAGTTGAATCAATACCGACCGGATCGATATCGCTCGATCATGCTTTAGGTATCGGCGGAATACCGCGAGGTAGAGTTAGCGAAGTATTTGGACCGGAATCTTCCGGCAAAACTACTTTGTGTCTTCACATAATAGCCGAAGCACAAAAACGCGGCGGCATTGCAGCATTCATTGATACCGAACATGCTTTAGATGTAGCTTATGCGAAACGTTTAGGTGTCGATGTAAATAATCTGTTGCTTTCGCAACCTGAATTTGGCGAGCAAGCTCTCGAAATAGTTGAAACTCTGGTTCGCAGCGGTTCAATAGATGTTATTGTGATCGACTCAGTTGCAGCTCTAACACCGCGGGCTGAAATCGAAGGCGAAATGGGCGACCCGACGATGGGTGTTCAAGCACGGCTTATGTCGCAAGCGCTTCGTAAATTAGCTGCCGCAATAAACAAATCGAAAACTTCAGTAATTTTTACTAACCAACTCCGGCAGAAAATCGGAGTAATGTTTGGCAACCCCGAAACAACTACCGGCGGCAACGCACTAAAATTTTATGCTTCAATCAGGTTGGATGTCCGCAGGATCGAAGCTATTAAAGACGGCACTGTTGTAATCGGCAACCGGACGCGTGTTAAAGTCGTAAAAAACAAAATGGCGCCTCCCTTCCGCGAAGCTACGTTCGATATTTTATACAACGAAGGTATTTCGAAATTGGGCGACTTAATTGACCTTGCTATCGAGCAGAACGTAATCCAGAAAAGCGGTTCTTGGTTCTCGTATAAGGAGGATAGAATTGGACAAGGCAGGGATGCGGTAAAAAAATTACTCCTCGAAAACGAAAAACTTAATAAAGAAATCGACCAGATTCTACGAAGTAAATTAAACTTAAACGGCGGATCACCCAACGAAACTGAACGAGCAGCAGTTGCCACATCCAAATCTGAAATTAAAAAAGCTAAATGATAATCAGCAATATATCGCAAGCTAAAAATAAACCGAAATTTGTTGTACTCTTAACCGATACGAATAATAAATACACTATTTATAAAGATGTTATTAAAAAATGCGGGTTAAGGAAAGGCGATTCGATTACCGATGGTAAGTTGAGCGAAATTTTATTTTTAGATGAATTCCACAGAGGGAAAGATACCGCCTTACGATATTTCAGCTACCGGCAAAGAAGCGAGTACGAACTTCGCAAAAAACTCGACAGCAAAAAATTCAAGCCGAAGGTAGTCGATTCTGTGATTGCAAATTTAAAGGGCATCGGTTTAATTAACGACCGTGAATTTGCAGAAAGCTTTACCCGTAACACATTAAAGGGAAAAGCTATCGGAAGGAATTTATTAAAACAGCGGCTTCTTGATAAAAAAATACCTAAAGATATCGTTCTTCAAATTATCGAAAAATCGTACTGCAACATAAATGAAAAAGAATCAGCTTTGGAAACAGCAAAAAAGCAGTTAAAAAAATACCGCATCACAAAATCAAAATCCGACGATAAGCAAAATTATATACGGCTTTCAAGTTTTTTATCGCGCCGGGGTTTTTCGTGGGAGATTATTTCGAATGTTATGAAGCAGGTTTTTAAAAAAGACGAATTGCCCGAAGAATGAAACGAGTCGTTTTTGATATAGAAACCCTCGCCTTCCCGTTTGAAAATTTTGATGAGGTTCAACAAGAGTATCTATTGAAATTTGCCGACACCGAAGAGAAACGCGAACAAGCTCTATTGCAGTTAAATCTTTATGCCCCCACTGCCCGCATTATAGCAATCGGGATGTTCAATCCTGATACCAATCAAGGAAAAGTTTTCTACCAATCGGATGTGAAAGAAGAATACACAAGCGATGATGGTAAAGTAGGATTTGTATCGGGAGATGAGAAAGAAATTCTCGAATGGTTTTGGACTGCTATCAAGCACTACGACCAGTTTATTACATTTAACGGCAGAACTTTCGACTGTCCTTTTGTGATGCTTCGGTCAGCGATATTAGGAGTCGTTCCGTCAAGAAACTTAGTCCCTTACCGATACGATGCTAAAACTCATTGCGACTTATTAGACCAGCTTTCGTTTTACGCCGCTGTTAAAAAATTCAATTTAGATTTTTACTGCAAAGCTTTCGGAATTAAAAGTCCGAAAAGCGAAGGAATAACCGGTTTAGATTTAGGCGACCTCTTCAGAGCAGGGAAATACAGAGACATTGCCAACTATTGCATCGGCGATGTAATAGCCACAGGCGAACTTTTTAATATTTGGAATAAGTTTTTAAACATTAAAGATTGATAAATACAAAGAGCCGATCCCTTGTCAGAAATCGGCTCAATTTGTTCATTGAGTCATTGGTTCAATGATTCTTACCGCATCAGCATTTATCCTCCGAAGCCCCGCCTGACCACTCGATGCGGGAGAGCGGCGGGCAGGTTTAGCGTAGGAGGAGCATCTTTTTAACAGAATTGAAATTTCCTGACTGTAGCCGGTAGAAGTAAACCCCGCTCGTGAATTGGCTTGCATCAAAACTGACTTCATAATATCCCGCTTCTTTATACTCATCGACAAGCACTGCAACTTCACGACCGAGTACATCGTAAACTCGTAGAGACACGCCATGGCGTGTCTCTACACCTTCTGGTATGGCAAATTTTATTTTTGTACTCGGGTTGAATGGGTTTGGATAATTTTGCAGCAATGCAACATCTGTTGGGATATTCTTTTCTGATAAAACCGACGTTACACCTTCCCAATCCCATCCAACAATCTTCGCAAAAATGTCATAACCTTTTGAGCGACGGTTATCCATCCAGCTAAAAACAATTTGAAATGCATTTGCTGCGACAACAGGGACTCCTTCGTATTGGTTCGGTCCATCCGCCACAACGCGATAATTTGTTCCCCAAGTTGTTCCATTTGCATAATATCTTTGACCTATTACATCTGGATTGTTGAAACCGTATCTATAATCTATCCACACAATCACAAAATTCCCGCTTCCATCCATAGCTATTGAAGGATTATATTGTCCTACCCATCCTTCATCATCATTGACTTTTGTATTAACCCCCTGGGCAACTCCTGTCGAATCATACCGCTGTAAATAGATGTCAGGATGACCATTACGCCGATCTATCCAAACTATTACAGTGTTTCCATTTCCGTCCATCGAAATAGAAGGATCCCATCGGTCTGCCCTAATATCATCATCGACCTTCAGATTTGTTCCCTGGGGAAGCCCCGTTGAATCATACCGCTGAAGATAGATGTGCCCTCCATTGCGAAAATCTAACCACACAACATTAAAATTTCCGCTTCCACTCATAGAGACGAAGGGAGAAATTTGACTCGCCGTTCCCACGTCATCATTGACTTTTGTATTTATTCCCATAGCAGCTCCACTTGAATCATATCTCTGATAATAGATGTCATAATTACCATTACGATAATCCTCCCACACAATCACAAAATCCCCGCTTCCGTCCATCGCCACAGAAGGATGCAGTTGCCCTGCTGTTCCGGCATCATCATTTGCATTTGTATTAGCACCTTGAGCAATTCCTTTAAAATTATATCTCTGATAATAAGTATCAGAATTACCATTGCGCTCATCCTGCCACACAATGACAAAATTCCCGCTCCCATCTATCGCTATAGAAGGATATCGTTGAATTGCTGTTCCAACATCATCATTCACTTTTGTATTTACTCCTTGAGCAGCTCCACTTGAATTATATCTCTGTGAATAAATATCTTCATTACCATTACGAGCATCCCGCCACACAATAACAAAATTCCCGCTTCCGTCCATCGCAATGGAAGGAGATCCCTGAGATGCTGTTCCAACATCATCATTCACTTTTGTATTTACACCCTGGGCTATTCCACTTGAATTATATTTCTGATAATAAATATCAGGATTATAATCACCATTACGATAATCCTCCCACACAATCACAAAATCCCCACTTCCATTCACCGCTATAGAGGGATACCATTGATGTGCTGTTCCTGCATCATCGTTTACCTTGAAATTTACACCTTGCGCAGCACCTGATGAATTGTATCGCTGACAATAGATGTCAGTATTGCCATTGCGTTCATCCTGCCACACAATAACAAAGTTTCCGCTTACATCCATCGCTACGGATGGAGAATAATATGGGTATACTGTTCCTGCATCATCGTTGACCTTGAAATTTTCACCTTGTGCAGCTCCAGCAGAATTGTACCGCTGAGAGTAGATGTCCCAATTGCCATTGCGATAATCATACCACACAACTACAAAATTCCCGCTTCCATCCATCGCAATTGAGGGATAGTCTTGATATGCTGTTCCGGCATCGTCGTTGACCTTGAAATTTACACCTTGCGCAGTTCCCGATGAATTGTATCGCTGACAATAGATGTCAACATCGTTATTGCGATAATCTCCCCACACAATTACAAAGTTTCCACTTCCATCAACCGCTATGGAGGGATTATATGCTGTTCCTGCATCATCGTTGACATTGAAATTTATACCTTGCGCAGTTCCCGATGAATTGTATCGCTGACAATAGATGTCAACATCGTTATTGCGATAATCTTCCCACACGACAACAAAGTTTCCGCTTCCATCCATCGCAATGGAGGGAGAATATTGCTCTGCAGTTCCGGCATCATCATTTGCCTTTGTATTAACACCTTGAGCAGCACCTGATGAATTGTACCGCTGAGAGTAGATGTCATAATTGCCATTGCGGTAATCATTCCATACAACTACAAAGTTTCCGCTTCCATCCATCGATATAAAAGGATTAGCATTTGATGAATTTCCAGCATAATCATTTACTTTAGTATTTATACCCTGAGCGGCTCCACTTGAATTATATCGCTGAAAATAAATGTCGTAATTACCATTGCGTTCATCAACCCACACAATCACACAATTCCCGCTTGCATTCATTGCTATGGAAGGAGAATGTTGCAATGGAGTGCCGCCTGTAGTATCATCATTCACAAGAAAATCTTCTGTTAGAACATTTTTAATAACTTCGAGATGCTTCTCGGCGGGCGCAGTTCCATCCGTAGTCTGGATAAGTATCTCCCTTTCTCCAATCTTTAAACCATATCTCTGCTGCTGCAGTTCCCCTTGGTTCATAACGCTTCTATTCTCTGCTCGCTCTTTCATCCGAAATCTATCCCTCTGGAAATCAGACCCTACCTGTGAGAATGCCGAGAAAAAGGAAAAGAACAAATATGTTGATAATAAAATGAGCTTGTACATACAACCTCCTATGTTAATTAATGGTTGAAAAATTAATTGATATTTATGAACTTTCCTGATGGCTCCGTTAATTTTTAAATTGATAGTTTATGCATACTAATAATCCATTTAATGATTTAGAACTGCCGCCTGCATTTTATTGTAGGAATATAATAAGAAGAAACTTTTAGAATATCAAGCTACACGATTCGGTTACTTAGGGACACGAATAAGATTATAAATGCCCGCAATGAGGAAAATGATATTAGCCAGCCAAGCAGTAAAAAGCGGATTCAAATCGCCGTTATAACCGAATGCCTGGCTTATTTTCAAAAAAATCATATATAAAAAACTAATCGCCACCGCAATACCGAACTCAACACCAACTCCACTGCGGCGTTTGATAGACGAGAATGGAACTCCAAACAGCACAACAATAAAACTTGCAAACGGGAATGATATTTTACTGTAGAAATCAACTTCCGTTCGTGCAACGTCGTAACCTGCACGTTTTTGATTTGCGATAAATTCCTTCATTTCGGGATACGACATTTCTTCGGGGCGCTGCTGTTTTTGTTTAACTTCTTCGGGAGTGAAGTTTAGTCTGCCGATATTAAGAATGGTGTATGTTTCGTACTTTTCGGCATCGCCGTTAAAAATTCTCAAACTTCCGTTCATTAAACTCCAGCTTCTCGTGTGCTTGTCCCACTGCATTTGTTTGGCGTTATAAGTGGCACGAACGACAGTTAAATTAGTATCAGAAAAATCTTCGATTGTAACACTCGAAGCTAAACCCTTTGCATCATCAAAATACCCGATGGAAATAATCCGTGTTTGCGAATCTTGAATAAAAATATTCGACTTCGATGTATAACTAAGATACTTATGCAAGTATGTGCGAGCGAGAGAAAATTTTTGTTTGTTCGTGTATGGTACAACCCAGCCATTAAAATAAATTAAGATACCACTGACGAACAAAGCAACAATAAGAAGCGGAACCATAAACCGGTATAAACTAACACCAGCAGCCTTCATAGCTGTTAATTCGTTTAATACCGAAAGCCTACCGGTTGTAAACAAAGCTGCTAAAAGCATTGCGACCGGAATCATCAGTTTGATTATTTCGGGCATAAAGTATAAGTAATACTTTACTACCAGCAAAGTATCGGCTCTGCCATCAATAAAATCGTCCAAATTTTCCATCACATCAATTACAACAAATAAAATTATGATCGCAGCGATCGCAAATAGAGCTGTAACAATAAATTGCTTGACTATGTAGAAATCGAATACTTTCATCTTCGTTAAAATTCTTCAGTTTGGGATGTTCGAAAAGATTTAGGAATGAATTTTTGGAAAAAGTTCCAGTTTATAGCTGGTGTTTCGCGTCCCATCCGCAGCGTTAAATAAATTCCAAATACACCTAAAATAATATTTGCAGCCCACATACCGAACCAAGGTGAAATCAGATTCCGGTCGGCTAATTTTTCGCCGCCAATTAAGCTTGACCAGTACAAGACGAAAAAGCCTAAACTTAATGTTGCAGCAATCCCGAAACCGCCTCGCCGTGAAATAATTCCTAACGGTGCACCAATCAAAACAAATACTATACAGGCAAACGGTATCGAATATTTTTTATAAATCTCAACCAAATATTCATCTATTCGGTCGCGGTTGTAATTTATCATCGATAATTGGTTCTCGATATTTCCCAATTGAAATCTTGCTTCGTTGAAGGCTATATTAATTTTCTGAACACTATCTATTTTTATTTTCTGTCCTTCGAAAATTTTGTTAAAACTTTTTATAGTCGAGAGACTCGTCTCTTGTGTGAGGTTCTCATTTATATTTTTTAAGCTGTCCACAATTTGCCTCATAGCTTGGGCGCTCAATTCTCTATCACCCCTTTGAAACGTTCCGTCTGCCGAACGCTCGAGTGAAAAACCTTCTGTGTTCATCAGGATGCGGTGCTTCACGAATCGGAGCCGGCGATATTGGTTTTCTTCGTCGGCATCTTTTTGGTGAATTTCACCTTCTTTCAAATCCATTATTAACTTCCGAAAATCCTGTGTAAACGAGATAGCTCCCTTCGCTGCGGTTATCACAACAGTCGCCGCCGGATTTGTGTAATCGTAAATAGTAATTCCTTCGAGGTCGTTTGAGTGTTCAAAAGTTTTACGCACCAATATGCTATAGCCGGAAACTTCCTGCGAGAACATACCTGCATTAAGAGTCAAGGTTGGTTTTTTCTTTCGTATATCGATCATCAAAGTTTTTGCTTTATGATTTGCTTCGGGAAGAATTTTATTATTGAACTCGATTGCTAAGTATGTGATGAACATTGAAGCTAAAAGCACAGGCAGCATCATACGATACAAACTAACACCGCTTGCCTTCATAGCTGTGATTTCGTTCTGCGACGACAAGCCGCCGAAAGCCATCAACACCGCTACCAGAACCGACATCGGAATTGCTAACACAACCATCCAGGCTAAATTTAAAACGATTAATTCAGTAATAACAAAGGCGTTCAAACCCTTGCCTACTAAATCGTCGACATACTTCATAATGAATTGAAGTAAAAAAATAAACATCAACGTAAAAAAAGAAAAAAAGAAAGGCCCGATGTGCGCACGTAATATGTGTCGGTATAGGATCATAACTGAAATAAATATAATGTGAATTTGTGGATTTTACAAAAGGGCGTAGATATTCCTTTGCAAAGGGAATCTATTTTGCTTTACGAAAACTGCTGATATTTTATAGGGCAATTATTTTTTGTTTATCATCTGGATTGCTTCATCCAGTGCATTGCGCAATTTTTCGGCGCTGTTATCGAACACGATGATGCTTTTTCGTGTGAATTTTTTATCATCGGTTGCCGAAGGCTGGCTTTCAGCAATTGTAATATACTTTGATTTGTTTTTTGCCTCCTTTACATCGATGAAGTAGGTGGTTCTTCCCGATTTAACTGTTGTTGAAAATAATGAATCCATAAATTCCTCCAATTATTTGTTAATAGTTATAGGTTAATATAAAATTGGGAGGCGGGTATAACTTTATTTTACATAAATGGCAGGTGTAAGATAAGGAAATGAAAACCAATAGTCAAGTTTAAAAAAAGGGCTCTTCTTTAACTCCGGCAGATGTTAAAGTGTGAATACGTTCACGAGGGCTATGTAATCCTTTCTGCAGTATTTTCTACAAAACATTATATTCACGTTATAATAATTAAAAGGATTATAATCAAATCGAAACGCTAATCATATTACGTTGTATAAATACAGCATAATATGCAATATTGATATAATGTGCTGTATAAATACAGCACATTATCTTGACAACGACTTATGAATTGATTATATTTAAATGGATAAATAAAGGAATGATGGAATGAAAAATATAAACGAGTTGAGTGATGCAGCGATTGTAAAGTTGCTTGGCGAGCGTATACAGAAGGAGCGGCTCAATCAGAACATGACACAAAAAGAGCTTGCTGAACGTACGGGAATCAACCGAATTGTTCTGACACGATTAGAGGGTGGCAGGGGATGCACGCTCGGAAGTTTTATTCGTATCCTTCGTTCGTTAGACAAGCTTGAACATCTTGATTTGTTTCTGCCGGAACCGGGTATAAGTCCGATACAGCTTGCAAAACTTGGTGGACACGAACGGCGGGAAGCCTCTGGTAAACGCGGTCGTCCGCGGAGAGGTGCATAGATATGGCAAAAGGAAAAGTTGGTGTTGCGACGGCTATACTCTGGGGAAAAGAAATCGGTGCTGTTGCGTGGGATAATGCGAGAGAACTTGCGACGTTTGAATATACTCCATCGTTTCTGAAAGATGGTTTTGAAATATCGCCAATTGTTATGAAGCTTAAGTCGGGAATATTTTCTTTCCCAGAGTTGAACCGGAAAACATATTATGGATTACCGGGGGTACTTGCCGATTCGCTCCCCGATAAATTCGGTAACACATTAATTGATGCCTGGCTTGCACGAAAGGGATGGAGAAAAGAGGATTTTTCTCCGGTTGACCGCTTATGTTATATTGCATCGCGAGGAATGGGGGCACTGGAATTTAAACCTGCACTTCGGCGAGAGGAGAAAAAGGCAGTTCCGATCGATATCGAAGAAATGATAAAGCTTGCACAATATGTAATAGACAATAGAACGGATATGCTCGTTAATTTAAAGGATGAAAGCAAAGCTCTGGAAACGATCATCCGTATTGGAACATCTGCCGGTGGTGCACGGGCTAAGGCATTGATTACATGGAATAGAGAAACAAATGAAATACGCTCGGGACAGGTATCACCACCAAAAGGATTTGAGCCATGGATTATGAAATTTGATGGCGTGAACGATCAAGCACTCGGTATGTCGGAAGGATATGGACGAATTGAATACGCCTATCACCTGATGGCAAAAGATGCCGGGATCAAGATGTCGGAATGTCATTTGTTTGAGGAGAATGAACGCGCACATTTCATGACAAGACGATTTGATCGAGAGTTTAACGGCGAAAAAATTCATATGCAATCGCTTTGCGCCGTAGCCCACTATGACTTTAATATGGCTGGTGCCTATGGATACGAACAGGCGTTTTCAGTAATACAAAAATTGAATTTAGGATATGATACATTAGAAGAAATGTATCGGCGGATGGTTTTTAATATTGTCGCGCGCAACCAAGATGATCATACAAAGAACATAGCATTTCTCATAGGCAAGGATGGAAAATGGAAGCTCTCCCCTGCCTTCGATGTAATATGGGCGTATAACTCGTCGGGTCCATGGACTAACCAACATCAGATGACCATCAATGGTAAAAGAGACGGCTTTACAAGAGCCGACCTTCTTGCACCAGCGAAACAATTTGGGGTAAAGAATGCGAGAACTATAATTGAAGAGGTAATTGAGTCAGTGAGCAAATGGAAAACGGTGGCGGAAAAAGTTGGTGTTCCTACTTCTATGATTGGCAGAATTGGTGGGACACACCGATTATCGGTAAAATAGTGAACTAATGAGTTTTACTGAGTGCAGGAGATTTGTCACTGCAGTAATGATGCCACCCAGTAACTCGGATTTGAAAAATGATTTGAATTTCTATTAAAATCAAGGAGTAATTTTGGACTTTCCTTAATCATGCCATTCAGTAGTTATCGCTATTTTCTCAACCCCGGTCTCTTTGTGTTGTTGTAATAAAAATTTATAAACCCATTCGTTCATCGGAATAATTCGTGGCTTTGAGGTTTTAATGTGAAAACTTTTAGAGTTCTCTATAAAAATGGCACGCCGTTTTAAATCGATATTGTCCCAAGTGAGAGAAACGATCTCTTCACCCCGCATCCCGCGGGGTCGGACTTTTCAGCAAGTCAATAATTTGTAAATTCAGGTTAACTTAAAAAACAAAAAGTCGAGAATAAAACTCGACTTTCTTCGTGGACAGGACCAGAATTCCCGCTTGCATAATGCAGTCGGGCAGGGAACTGGCGACACACGGTTCGTTCCGTTTCTTTAAACGGAACGGAATCTCGACCCCGCATCCCGCGGAGTCGGACTTTTCAACGGGTCGATAATATTTTAAAGCATGTTAACTTTAAAAAGCAAAAAAGTCGTGTATATATCTCGACTTTCTTTGTGGACAGGGCCAGAATTCCCGCTTGCATAATGCAGTCGGGCAGGGAACTGGCGACACACGGTTCGTTCCGTTTCTTTAAACGGAACGGAATCTCGACCCCGCATCCCGCGGAGTCGGACTTTTCAACGGGTCG
>JAUXOG010000088.1 GCA_030682385.1 Bacteroidota bacterium | reverse complement strand
TCCAACCACTACTCCGCCCATATCTGTTCCGAAACCTGTAATTCCTTTCGTGAGCGACTCAACTACGAAATCGGCTCCAAGTTCAAGCGGACGCTGGCAATAAGGAGTTGCAAAAGTATTATCTATTACAACAAATATTTTCAGCTGGCCGTTTGTTGCATTAAAAGAAAATTTCTAATGACAAATCTGGGTTTATTGTTTAACTCTGGCTCCCGCAACTAAACTCATCCACACTCATACTTACCTCTATCAGCTAACTAAAATAAGACGCTTGCTCCTATGCCGATTTGGTGAGTTTGATAACTACCGGCATCGCTCGTTTCAGCAAGGTTTGTGGTATTCTTCTCCCATAAATATTGTAAGTACAAATCAAACTTTCTGCTGAAACGGTATGTAAGTGCCGTCGAGATTTTGTAGAACTTATCCTTCCTGCTGTAATGATACTTGTCGCCGTAACTGAGAATAGGAATTTTGTTTGATAAGTATTTTTGATATTCAAAGATAGCATCGGTATTCAATAATAGTGGGATGCCGATAAGAGACTTCAGCGAAAAATCTGCACCCACTGCATAACGGTTTGATCGGTAAGAAATATCTGATATAGTGCTGTCTGGATTATCACGACCATTTGCCATACTTAGGGAATAGCGATAGCTACCACTTACATCAACTAACCGGCTGATGTTGTACGATGCACTCATCTTTAGGTTGTCGGTACGATTGTCGCGTTCTGAAAATTCCCTATTATACTTTGCGTCTTCATGTTCGTACTCCATATTCAGAGAAACGCGTCTTGTAAAATTCCTGCCCACCTCAACGGCAAACCCCTGCTTGTGTAGATATGCCTCGACATACCGCGAAAACAGTTTGTACGGATTACGCTCAGGAATTTGGTGGTAATAAAAATTCCTAAGGTAATAACGCGGAAGATTGCTGTAAGTTAAAGAAAAGTGATTCTTACGCAAGAATGTCTGTCTCACCTCAAATTCCCAGTAGGAATAATTCCGTATATAATTGCTGGCGTATAAATAACTATTGTTCTTTAAACGGAATGTGCTCGGATTGTGTGCAAACCAATTTGCAGAAAAAGTTAGCCGTATCTTGGCAGAGGTAATGTTATCGCTTAAACGATTTATTGAGAATTTTTTTAGATTATTGCTGGCGTACTTAACACTATCCATCTTCACAATATCGATTGGAGAATAATCGAGGATGTTATCATTATAATTTGTTGACAGGTCAAGACGACCGAAAAACGATAGTTTAACTTTATGCTGAGTGGTTTCAGATTCCGATTGACAAAAAATATACATCTGCGGAATCAATAGCAGAAATCCGAATAAGAAAGAAAATTTAATTATTTTCATTAATGCCCGTTACCTTTCGTTATTGAGATCTTTCGATGGGATAGAAAATTTTAGGGAAACAGAGTGCGCTGAAGTTTCCTCGAGAGAAAATTTATAGATATGCTCTCCTTCCACAACATCAATGTAGAATGTGTCAGTTTTACCCGGCACAACATCTTTCCATTCTTGATAGATAATTCCGAGAGATTTTGTGGTCGAGAGTTGTTTCATGAGTGTGTGCTTACTGCCTTCAAAAACAGCAATAACATAGGATTGTTTGCCCTTCATGGTTGCATCAAAATTCAGTCGGGCTGTTACCTTTACCCTTGTGGAACCTACAACGCGAAGTTGGACGTTAGTCTTTTTCGAGCTTACATAGTAAGTAATTAAGTTCTCTTTGACCGTCGCAGTCACAACCCGATCATAAGAAAGCGGTTCCAGAGTTACGCCTCGTCCTTTTTTAAAACCTTTTCTGGTTACAAGATTAAATTTTAGAGATGCTTCATTGATCTGAGTATTCTCAAGGTAGTATTCGTATGTATGTGTGCCTTCAGGGACAGACAGTGTAAATTTCCGACTTTTTCCTGGAATAAATTCGGAGTTTTTAATTACTGCCTCAGATCTTTCACTGGAGGTTGAATAAAGCTTTACAGTTTCACTCCCTTCAATTACTTTTATTGTATATTTCTCCGGAAGGGTTTGATGTTTTGGTAAAGTGAGACGTGTTATTACTTGAAGTTTTCCCGGACCATTTACTTTGACCTTAATATGATTTGTTTTCGTCAGCGAGTAATACGTTTTCTCTTTATCGTTTATCAAAATAGATATACTATTACCCTGAATGGGGACGATAGGGACTGATTTACCTCCAATTAAATTTGATGCACTGAATATGAAACTGAGGATTAAAATCAGTGTATTACGCGCGTTTAATAATTTGATATTCATAAGTGTTATACCTTTTGATCTTGGAATGGTTCAACTTTTGACCGCAGAGAGTTAGGGCGATTTCGTTTGAAGAGATAATGCTTCACATCTATCCGAATCAAGACGAATACAACAAAAGCCAAGAATATAGTTAACATGATTGTACCCGAAACTGAATACCGATCTTTAAAGAAAAGTGGTCCCTCGCCTAACTTGGGTGGTTCGTTCCCGACTTCGGTGGGAAAGTTATATTTTAGTGCTATCTTTTCGACTTCAAGAAGATTGATTACAGGAAGTCCTTGCTCAGCCATTCTGTTGATGACAGCGCGGACAGGAAAATTCATTACTGCAAGATGTTGTGTTACTCCCGGGGGGATAAGACGTGTATTTTGGGAACCACCAACAGATGCTACTCCACCACCAATGTTAATGTAGCAAGCAATTGATTGGTTCTTTGTCAGCTTTGTGTATAATTCCATCCTTTTATCAATGTTACCTTCTAACGAGGGTTCACTGATTAAATGAACATTATTTCGCTTTATTGCTTCCTTGATAAGATCCCTACCTTCCGGCGATAGACCTCGTCCGTTGTCAGAGCCACCACCAATAGATGCGGCAGATGATGTAAATGGAAATATACCCTTTTGTTTCAACACCGACTCCATATCGAGCCACGTCAGTGTTGGGATGTTAGCCCCCCAATCCGATGCGCCCACGGATGAAATTACAATCGGTTTCAGCTCCATTACTTTGCACGCTGCGAGGAATGAGATATTCCAGCCAGGGAATGACCCCGTCATACCAACCGCAACTATGCTTCGTTTCTTGACTTTGGCTTTTATTAGCATATCAACGAACGCGGCTGCGTAGTTTGGGTTGGTGGAAAGAATTTTCGATGTTACAATACCACGGTCAGAAGTAATTTGCGTATTCTCTTGTCCGATAATACCTGTTGAATATGGATCGTTTTGCAGGTCAATCTTGATACCTAAATTATCTGTGTGATTCTTGATTGTATGCATTGCAACAAGAGAAAGTTGAGCAGCTTCAAGTTTTTTCTCAAAGTATGGTTGTCGTTCAGGCTCTGCAGTTTGTTCTGCGAGAAAAAAGATGAGAATGGAAAAGAGCGTAAGCCCAATAAGCGTTATATTCGTCGGTTTTCCTTCTGTCCACTTCATAATATCCACTCCTCTCTGAGGAATACTTCACCGCCTGTAATAATCATTAGTAGAAGACGTATAATCACAGCGGCAATAATCATTGTACTAATTGTTTGAATAATTCCCTGACGTTCCATCCAGTTGGCAATCAATCCTGGAATGATAAGTCCGATTGTTTGAAGTTCTAGGGTTATGGCGTTTGTTTGGATGATAAGAATTTCACGTGAGAGCCAGCCAAATAGAAACCCAATCAAAATTACTAAAACGGTTCTCCGACGTCCATAGATAAAAATGTAGTTCGAAAGGAATTTCATGGAAACAAATGTCAGGAGACTCACTAGAGTTGTGCCCACAATTCTTAATGGGTGGTGAAGCATTAATGCGACATAGCCGGGGACAACCATTCCGCCCGCAGCAAGCCCAAGTGTCTCTGTAAAGACGAGGCTCAGCACCAGTCCTATGCCGACGGACTGGATAATAATTTCTTTTGCAGCTTCAGTAAACAAGTTCTTTTCCTCTATTTGTAAAATTAGTTAATATTTCTTCTCCGAACCCAACGATGTTCCCGATACCGATAACAATAGATGACGTATCGGTAAGGGAGACCACTTTCTGAAATACTCCTTCAGGCAGTTCTTCAGCAAGGTTCGATATTTTCGATGCTGGGAGTCCCAATGCAACAGCTCGATTGAGGAGCGCTGTTGTGAACTCCCCGACTAAAATGAAATGATCAGCCGGGAGATTCTTCGCAATGAGTTCTGCTAAACTCTCTGTACGCTGGATACGATCCTTACGGCAGTTAACTAGAACGACCACCTTTTTCTGATCGTTAAATCGGTTTTTCAGCATATTCCATATTATGATGTACGAGTCTGGATCGTTTGCAGCAAACGCATTTACAAACTCAATCTGTTTTTCATAATGATGAATTGTGAAAATACGCAGGACACCAGGATCAGGTAATGCTCTGTGCATACCTTTAAGCGCTTCCACGTGCGAGACGCCAAGGTGTTCACATACGGCAAGTGCAAGCGCTACATTATCTTTGTGTTCAACATAAGAGAATCCACTCATCATTTCATCAGAAACATAATCGTGTCGGACAAGATAAACCTGACAATTACGTTTCTTGCCAACTTCTTCGAAGATTGGGAAATATTTTTCCTCACACGTGAACACTACACCGTTCTTGGGAATAGTATTCGAAAGCGATCGAGCAACATCTTCAATCGTGGGTCCCATCTCATCGAGATGATCTGCGCGTACATTCGTTATCACTCCGACCGTCGAATGAATCATATGATGTTCAGCGAGAAGTTGATTCTGCGGTAAAACTGCCATGCATTCCACAACTAATGCATGCACTTCGTGCATCACGGCATTCCGTAAAATCTTAAGTTGTTCGATTATGTTTGCTTTCCCTACACGGAATATTGGTACTTCATTACCGCCTGGATAAATAATCCTTGGTTTTGTACCAGTGGTTTTGCCCATTGTCCGAATTCCACCGCCGCGCATACCGCCGGTAATTAGTCTGGTAACCGACGACTTTCCTCGTGTACCATTTACATGGACTCGCAATGGGATAGATAAAACATTTTTCTGATGCGATCGGTACTCCCATACTCCGAATCCGATTAGAAAAATAATTAGTACAACAGTAAAAATCATAAAAAGTTTTTCACCGGTTATTTCATAAGAATAAGTTTGCCGCTGTTATTTACCTTCACCCAAAACCCTTTGCCGATATTTAAAGAATCAGCTAACCTGTAACCGGACGCAGGTGAATATGCATAGACTTGGGAAGTAATAGATATGGGAGGTAATGCGTTCATACTTGTGACTGGAATTGTAGATGACAATGAGCCAATTAAATTCCAGCCCGATAAAACATTGATCGTATCTTGAATCAATCGGCTACCGGTAACATGAGCAACTTGGGGAATGGAAGATTTCAACCAATAACCAACCCCATGTAACAATGTATCACTCGGCTGGTAATTGCCAGTATATGCAAAGGCAGCAGAAACAAAAGATGGAAATATTGTAGCTTTCCGGGGATCTATGGCTTTAACCGGGACAGCAATCAAATTCCAGCCAACCTCCAAAGGAATATCTATTGTTGTATATGCTGCAGGATCAAGAACACTTATTGTTACAAGTTCACTGTCTGCCAGCAAGCCATCAGATGAGACAAATGTGATAGAATATGTTCCCAATTGTGATGATAAAGGAATCCAATTGAATGACCCGTGTCCATTCGCGCTATCAATAAATACCGCTCCGGATGGTAATGGATGAACTGATAATACTGGAGCAGTTCCATCAGAATCAGTTGATGAGATTGTGAATGCCAGAGATTGGCTACCTAAAACAGATTTATTACCGATGGTTGCTAAAACCGGTGGGCGATTCACGAAGGTGTATGTTGTATGAAAGACTCCATGGCTTCCAGTGCCAGCATAAATATTTAACGGAGTGGCATTATCACTCTCTAATGTGTATATATCGAGGTCGGGTAATCCGTTGTTGTAGGTTGCCCAGTGAATGCCGCCATCGACAGATAAAAATATTCCATCCCCAAAAGTACCTGCAAATAGAATCATCGGGTTGTGCGGGTTGATTAGAATGCTTCTAACTGAACGAGTCGCCGGCAACCGTGACATCAGCGACCAGGCCACTCCACTGGATGTACTTTTGTAGATCCTGCCACTGTCAACTCCAACATAGATGTTGTTTGGCGCCGTGTGGTCAACAGTTATCGAGCGAATGAATTTATCCTGCGGAAGAAATCCATTCAAATTGGTAAAATGAATCCAACTTGCACCGGCGTCTATCGTCTTATACATATAACTCGAGTCTGTACCGATGTAGATGATGTTAGAATTTGTTGGATCTATTTTCATAGATCGGACTGAAGCTCCGAACGGTAACCCATTATTTGTTGCAAACCATGCCGCGCCCGCGTTCGTTGTTTTATAAACACCATTCCCGGTTCCTGCGTACACAAGGTTTGAATTACTAGGATGAACTACAAGCGTACGAATAAAATGATTAATAACTGTTGAATCTGTGATATGCCAGATATGTCCACCATCGGTACTTTTATAGACTCCTGTTCCATAATCTCCAGAATAAAGTATGAGATTATTGTTTGTTATTCCGATGGATGTAATTGAATTTGATGTCGTTAGAGTGTCGGCGGTTATCCAGCTTGCTGTCTGATTCGACGAAAGCCAGATACCATCGCCGAAATCTGTGCCGAGAATAATTTGACCATTCCCATTCAACTTTATAACCCTTCCACCAGTTCCGAGCATTCCTGAATTTCTTGCTTGCCATGTGAAGCCAGAGTCAATACTCTTATATACTCCCTTGCCATCTGTTCCGAGATAGATAATGTTCTGGCTTATCGGATTAATATCTATAGCATCAACAACTGCTTGTGTACCCGGCAAACCAGTGCCTGAAAGCCAGCCCGTACTAATATCACCAAGGGAGCGGTAATAAAATTTTCCTAAGGAGTCGGTTCCAGCATATCGATAATTTGTTGAGAATCCTACTACATTGATTTGATTATCGATTAAGGGGTTCAGAGTTGTGCCTGCATTGATCTCGGTCCAATTCAATCCACCATTTGTCGATTTATAAACTCCCTTAGCGGCAGTGCCGATGATAAGGCTTGATGCAGGATTGTTCGGACTAATGGCGATGGAGCGTACGCTACTCCTGATCCCTGTTGGATATTGTACCTGCGTCCAATTCACTCCTCCATTGATGCTGTTAAAGAGGGTACCCCCATTTGTTATGTCTAAAATTGATCCCCCAACGTAAATCGAATCCCGCCCGTAAATTTCAACCGACCATAAACGTGACATCGTCTCCCCTGTCGATGGATCCGTTACGATAACCGTCGTCCAACTACTTCCTTGATTCGTACTCTTATACAAACCCGATCCGTATGTTGCAGCATAGCTTGTTCCGGTTTTCGAATCATAAGCAAGACCTCGAACCGAATTTAATGTTGCGAGAGTGATCGTCCAGGTTACACCACCATTCGTTGTTTTGAAGACGCCATCATTAGTTCCGGCGAACACAACAAGATCTGAAATTGCAAGAATAGACCTCACATGTGTATTCGTCATGCCGGTCTTAATGCTTGTCCACGTTACACCTCCATCTGTACTTTTGAACACACCCCAGCCAAACGCACCGGCGTAAACCAGATTAGGATTGGTAGGGGATTGTGCCACTGTTTTTATATTTTTAAACGTAGGACCACCACCTACCCAGATTTGGGCACTGGCAATATTAGTTACAAAATATATTAAAAGAAGGGCTGTTATTACTTTTTTGACGTGCTTATTTAAAAAAAACATTATTTACTCATCTAGATTTGATAATAAATTTACTTATGTGATGCACCGAATTGATGAAAGATTCACAAACAACTTCAATAATATACTAATCTTTCATTTATAAGTCAATTTTTTATTTTACAATTGTAATCGCCCAGCGAAAATGTCAGGTATAGCGCTCAGTAGAAATGTCAGGGTACAGCCCGAAAATATCGGGATAATCGTTAAATTTGAGATTTCCATAAATAACAAGGAATCTCGGAATGCCAACAAACCTGACTATGAGCCAAAAAGAACTCGAACGATTAAAAACTCTCACTCGGATCAAATCCGGTGAATTAACAATATCGAATGCAGCAGAAAGTCTCAGTCTCAGCGAAAGACATATGTACCGCATACTTAAACGCTACTCTGACGAAGGTGATGTTGGTATTATTCACCGCGCGCGCGGTACACAATCAAATAATCGATTACCTAAAACTATCCATGACCAAGTATTAAAACTTTATAAAGAAAAATATTCAGATTTCGGCCCTACGTTCTTTTCCGAAAAGCTCGAGTTCGACCACGATATAATCGTCTCACGACAAACCCTTACCAGGTGGTTACGCAAAAAAGGATTATTGCTATCGTTACGAAAGAAACGTCCGCACAGGAAGAAACGACCCCGACGCGATGCGATAGGTTCTCTCGTTCAATTTGACGGCAGTCATCATGACTGGTTCGAAGGTCGAGGACCTGTCTGTTGTTTGCTTTGTGCTGTCGACGATGCCTCAGGACAAATCTTTCTTCAATTCGCTGAAGCAGAAGACACCAAAAGTGTTCTCTCCTTCTGGAAGAAATATATCCAGCTTTTCGGCATTCCTGCTCAAATTTATACCGACTTCCATACAATTTACTACAATGAAGCTGAACACCTTACTCAATACGAAAGAGCATTAAAAACTTTAAATATCGAACCCATTTATGCTCATTCCCCTCAAGCCAAAGGACGAGTCGAACGAGGCAACAGAACTCATCAAGACCGTCTGATTAAATCATTAAGATTAAAAAATATCTCAACTATTCAGGATGCTAATAACTATCTTCTCGAAGAATACAATGCTCATCACAACAAACGTTTTTCTAACTCCGACTCTTTACAAAACATACATCGTCCTTCAGACGGTATCGACCTTGATGCAATCTTCTGTTTCGAAACCAAAAGAACTGTCTATAACGACTATACCATCATGCTCAACTCTCAGTACATTCAGCTACTTAAATCAGATGCTCCTTTACCACCACCTAAATCAAAAATCATTGTACGGCTTTACTTAGATAACTCACTGCATATTCTTTGGAATAACAACGAACTCAAATATGAAATCTTTAACAATAAACCTAAACCCAAAAAACTTGTACTGACTCGTCGTAAACCTTCTCCCAATCATCCTTGGAGAAAACTTAAACGGGGACTCTCGGTTAAACAAAATAAATCATCTACAAAACTTGAACTCGTAACTTAATTTTGTTACCTTTGACCTGACATTCCCGCCTGCGTCGGGCAGGTCTATTGGACATTTTAACCTGACATTTCTACTGGCCTATAACATTTTTTATTTTACAATTCATCTTCTATAATTTCTTTATCTCTTGGTTCAGCAAACTGCACTTGCTATGCCTGATTTTTTCAAGAGCGACCGGATATGTTAAAATCCTATAACTTGTTGAAATGTAATAAATTACAGACGTTGTCTTCTTCGGTTGAAAAAGCTCTGTAAATTTATTCATAGCGGTGTTTTTTACTTTTCTACAAATTTCAAGCTGGAGTTACAATGAGGAGGGATTTAAAAAAACTGCTGCCTACATTTGTAAGCAGCAGTAGAATACTAAACAACAATTCGATAGTTTATAAACCGTTAAAACGGTTATGCATTTAACTGCATCGTTTCTTCACCTAACTGAAGAGACTGTGTGATAATACCGAACTCACCACTTGCTGAATCTGAGTTCAATTCTCCCCTTCTCTTTTTAAGAGAAGGGGTCGGGCCTGCACGCCGAAGGGCGTTACTGCCCGCAGGCGGGGGATGAGTTCCTACAGTTATCACACGACCTGTGAAGTTAGGTGTTAACTTAACAAGCTGAATTTATTTTTAACAGGTCACTAAAATTTGGTGATAATCTGAAGAAGTTGATAACTATATTAGCACCTCACTTTAGTGAGGTGCTAACAACCAAGAATAATATTGACAAACTGTTTCAACAGTTTC
>JAUXOG010000082.1 GCA_030682385.1 Bacteroidota bacterium | reverse complement strand
CTAAATCCCTCTCTTACGAAGAGAGGGACTTGCTGAATCTGAGTTCAATTCTCCCCTTCTCTTTTTAAGAGAAGGGGTCGGGGGATGAGTTCCTACAGTTATCACACGACCTGTTAAGTAGTGGGTTAATGAGAAAAAAATAATTTACTTAACCGTTTCAACGGTTTCTGATTGCAAACAGTCAACTAGAGAACCTTCTGAATTTTCAACAAAGGATGTCTAGGGTTTTGTTTTAAAGATACGCTTTTTTGAGTTCGGGAGTTAGAACCAGCGTTATCTTCTCAACCATTCAATTGCCTCTTGTCCACTACGGAATGAACGTGTTTCCCCTGCTCGAATTTCCCTCTTTGCTCGCTTAATGCTTTTCTGAACATCTTCTTGTTCAAAAATTTCCATCGTCATTTTTAATTGGAGAAGTTCTTGAAAAATTTTAACTGGAACAATCACCTCTATAGGTTTATTCCGATAATCGTTTATGTATTTTACATTTTTTTGAATTTCAAGTGTACTCATTATATATTCTCCAATCTTTTTTGTAACCTTTTGCTTCTAACACCATTAAGTTACTACATGCGTTTGAAAATTGCAACTTCTAAACATCAAGCATTCGTCTAACTATATTGAAACAAAGAAATTAATTTTACTGAAATAGGTTAAAGTTCGGCTTTTTATTTTGGTAAAATCTTATATCCACTATCGAATATCGAAGGATGAACTGATGAAGAGAATATGAGAATTTCTCGCTAAGATGTAAACTATACTATTTGCCTTTATTGTCCGAAGGACTCCTCATCAATAAATTTCTAAATACTTATCCAATTCCCACTGTGTAACTTGGAGCCGGAACTCGTCCCATTCTTTCATCTTGGCATCCAGATATTTGTTGAATGTATGCTCGCCTAAAGTTTCGCGGGCGATGTCATTTTTCTCCATCTCTTTTATAGCTTCAAGCAGCGAGTGGGGTAGAGTCGAAATTCCCAACGAATTCAATTTTTCTTCATCAAAATGATAAACATCTTCTTCAACCGCTTGAGCAGGTACGAGCTTATTTTTAATTCCATCCAAACCGGCTTTTAACATTACTGCAAATGCTAAATAAATATTGCACGACGGGTCGGGACACCGCAGTTCGATTCGTGTTGACTTGATTTTGCCCGCCGAGTACTGTGGTACCCGAACCAATGCCGATCGGTTTGTGCGTGCCCAACAAATATAAACGGGTGCTTCGTAACCGGGAACAAGTCGTTTGTACGAATTTACAGTCGGCGATAGTACTGCCGAAAGTCCTTTAATATTTTTCATCAAACCGGCTATAAAATTATAAGCAATTTTTGAGAGCTTGTACTTATCTTTCTCGTCGTAAAAAAGATTTTCTCCGGTTTTTAAATCGAACAAACTTTGATGCACGTGCATACCCGAGCCAGCCATTCCCATAATCGGTTTGGGCATAAAGGAAACATACAAATCATGTTTTTGTGCAACTGCTTTTAAGACAAATCGTAATGTTGAAGCAGCATCGGCAGTTTTTAGAGCCGTGCCGTAACGGAAATCTATTTCGTGCTGTGCAGGGGCGCATTCGTGGTGCGAAGCTTCTACATCGATGCCGAATTGTTCTAGTGCGACCACCATATCGCGGCGGATGTTGTATGCCTGATCGGTAGTTAAATCGAAATATCCAGCGCGGTCGTGCGGCAGAGCTTGCAAACCGTTTTCTTTTCTAAATAAAAAGAACTCAAGCTCGGGACCGGTATTAAATTCGTATCCCATTGCTTTCGCTTCAGCAATTACTTTTTTCAAAATATATCGGGGATCACCTTCGAACGGAGTTCCATCAGGATTAAAAACATCGCAGATGAAACGCGCAGTGTTTCCATCGGGCGAGGTCAGCCAGGGTATTACAGCATAAGTATCGACGTCCGGCTTCAGGAACATATCGCTCTCGTGTATTCGTGCAAATCCCTCAATCGAAGAACCGTCGAACCAAGTCCCGTATTGAAACGAATCGCCAAGATGTTTAACAGGTATCGTCAAGCTCTTTATTATTCCATACAAATCGGTAAACTGTAATTGTATAAATTTTACATTATCTTTTTCTAATTTCTCAAAAATTTCTTTATACATCTTTAAAAGTCCTTTCTTTTTTGTATTAAATATATAAATAAGTTTATCTTTTGCAAAATTCATGGGTTTTTCTTATATACACACGTATCAAAAACTATATTAATTCATTATGAAAGGGAATATTTATGAAATTTCTCAAGTATGCAATTATCATTTTACTGTTCATTTTTGTTAATCAAATTATGTATTCAAAAGATTTAGGACTCAAGCAAAAGGTTTTAAAAAACGGTTTAGAAATTTTAGTAGCCGAAAACAGTGCCGTGCCGTTGATTACGGTAGAGATTTGTGTGAAAAATGGTGCGTTTACCGAGCCGCCCGAGTACAGCGGACTATCGCACCTTTATGAACACATGTTCTTTAAAGCGAACGAAAAGTTGCCAAATCAGGAAGCATTTTTGGAACGGGGTCGCGAGTTAGGGATGATATGGAACGGAACTACCGGCAACGAGCGAGTTAATTACTTCTTCACCTGTCCGAAAACAAATTTAGAAGAGGCAATCGAATATATGCGCGACGCAACTATGTATCCGCTATTTGATCAGACCGAACTTGAAAAAGAACGCCCTGTTGTGATTGGTGAATATGATAGAGCCGAATCGCAGCCGCCGTATCATCTTTTTGTAGCGTTGAATAAAAAAACGTGGGGCGATAATTACAACCGGAAAAATGCAATTGGCGAACGTTCAACAATACTTGCTGCAACGCAAGAACAAATGAAAACAATCCAAAAGAAATTTTACATTCCGAACAATTCCTCTTTGTTGGTAGCCGGCGATGTGAAAGCTGAAGAAGTTTTCAAACTTATTGAGAAATATTTTTCTAAGTGGGAGACGGGCGAAGACCCGTTTATAAAAAATCCCCCTGTAACTTTTAAGCCGCTTGAAAAACCGGAGACGATAATATTAGAAAAAGATTTTCCGATTGTAGTTGGAATTAGTAATTTCCACGGACCTGATACGAAACGTGATATTGCCGGCACTCACGCCGCCGATGTGTTTGCTTATATCATCAATCAAAAAACTTCGAACTTCCAAAAAGCGTTAGTCGAATCGGGGCTGATGGTCGGACTTAATTTTGGATATCAAACCGAGCACAACGTCGGACCGATAATGGTTGTTTTTCAAACGATGCCCGATAAACTAAAAGATGCTGTCAAGGCGCTATCGGCAGAGATTGAAAAATTCGACTCACCCGATTATTACACAGATGAGCAGCTCGAAACAGCGAAGAACATACTTGCAGTAGAGGAGACTTACGGACGCGAATCGACTTCCAACTGGATTCATACGGTAAGCTACTGGTGGGCAAGTGCCGGACTGCATTATTATGAAAATTATATAAAAGATTTGAAGAAAGTTACTCGTAAGGATATTAGCGACTTTGTAAGAAAATATATTAAAGGGAGTAACTATGTAATTGGCGTATTAATATCGGAAGATAATGTGAAAACACTTGACCTGAAAGAAACCGATTTGCTGCTCGGAACTTCAGAATTCGAGAAAAAAGGAAAGTAAACAGGAAAGGATGAAAAAATGAAAACCACGATAATTATACTTTTTATATTAGTTCTAACAATATCAACTGTTTATGCGCAAAAGGATGTTACTGAAATGAATATTAACGGGGTGAAAGTTATTTTTAAACCGGCTGAGAACGATGTAGTTGCAGTCAGGTTGTTCGTCAAAGGCGGATGTGCAAATCTCACACCAGAAACGGCGGGAATAGAAAACTTTGCACTGCAAGTTGCCACTACAAGCGGAACAAAAAATTTTCCAAAGGACAAATATAATTCTTTACTCGAGAAACTTGGTTCAACAATTGGCTCGAGCAGTAGCAACGATTTTTCTGTACTTTCTATCAGATGCGTTAGAGAACATTTCTCGAAAACTTGGGAATTGTTTGAAGATATAGTTTTAAATCCTGCATTCGATGAGAACGAGGTGAATCTCACGCGTGAAAAATTAATCAGTGCCATTAAAACCGAGGATACTAATCCCGATGCTTTGGTAAGAAAAGAGATGGTGAAGTGGTATTTTGATGGGCACCCATACTCAAACCGTTGGATTGGAACTACACAAAACGTTGAAAAATTCACGACTGAAGAGTTGTTGAATTATTACAAGCAACTAATGGAAAAATCGCGGATGCTTTTGGTTGTAGTAGGAAGGTTGGACAAAAAAGATTTTGAGAAAAAAGTAAATGCTCTGTTCGCAAAACTACCGGGGGGTAATTATAAAGAAACTTCGATTGCAGTTCCTGCGAAATCTCAGCAATCCGATTATAGAATTGTCGAGAAGCCATTGCCCACAAACTATGTTATGGGGCAGTATTTGCTTCCAAGTATGAACCAACCCGATTACTATGCTGCATTACTTGCACACTCAATTTTGCGCGACCGGATGTTCGAGGAAGTTCGCACTAAACGTAACTTGAGCTATGCACCGGCAGCCGCAATGATTACCGAGAAAACTTCGACCGGTTTTATATATGTTTCAACAACCGACCCCGATTCGGCAATAAAGGTTATGGTTGGCGAGTTAGCTAAATTAAAAACCGAAACCATATCCGAAAAAGAGATGAAGAATCACAAGATGCGTTTTATTACGATGGATTATATGAGGCAGGAGACAAACGCAATGCAAGGAGGTACACTTGCAGCGGCTCAATTGTACACCGGTTCCTGGAAAAACGCAGCTAAACTTGTTGATTTGATTGACAGGGTTACACCCGAAGAAATTAAAATTATGGCTAACAAATACATTACGAATTTAAACTTCGTATATGTAGGAAAAAAGAAGAAAGTTGACGAAGAACTTTTGAAGTGGAAGTAAGATTAATGGATCAATGTAATAATATCCCTCAACTAACTTGACTTTAATATTAAATGGTTTTATCTTGTTTCCAACAATTAACAGTACACCGTTATTTGTGCTTTTTACGAAGTATGCTTTTTTTGTACGAACCACTTTAATAGCTGGTTCTTCAGATGAGGCAGCCAAGACGGAATTCCAGATGAGTTGCTGCTGTATTGGGTTTTCGTTTTAAAGCTCTAACTGGCGTACAAGCTATTAATAATTATTTTAAGGAAGTATTATGGAAATTGGTAAAGTAAAGTGGTTCAACAACACAAAAGGTTTTGGATTTGTAACACGCGAATCAGGCGAAGATGTTTTCGTCCACTACCGCTCGATCATCGGCGAGGGATACAAAGCTTTGAAGCAGGGCGACAGCGTCCAATTCGAAGTTGAACAAACTGAAAAAGGGTTGCAAGCTACACAAGTTCAAAAAGTTTAATACCTTGTTACAACTTAAATAATCCCGGTCTGCCCACGTCAAGGCGTGGTGGACTGGGATTTATAATTTATAGCCGCACTTTCGCCGGCAGTAAATCCTGTTGAGTAAGCTGCTTGCAAATTATAGCCGCCAATTCTTCCTGCAATATCTAAAACTTCTCCGCAAAAATATAAACCCTTAACCAATCGCGATTGCATAGTTTTCGGGTCAACTTCTTTCAACGAAATTCCACCCGCCGATACCTCTCCTTTAGTTATATCTATCGTATCAATTGTTCCGATGAACATTTCTTTTATAAGTTTCACCAATTGTTTGCGTTCTTCTTTTATTAATTTTCTACATTCTTTTTCAGGATCAATATTTATTGAGTTGAGAAAATGATTTACAAGGCGATTTGGCAAAAACAATCCCGCAATATTTCCAATCTGTTTGTTCGGGTGCAAGCCGATTAATTGTTGAATCTCGGAATCTAACATTGTCGCATCCTTGTCGGGTTGCGTATCGAGTATCAGCTCAACTTTATTATTCGCCAGTTCCATTGCGGCATACTTACTTAACTCTAACACAGTAGGACCGGAAATACCCTCGTGAGTAAAAAGAAAGTCGCCCCGTTCGCTATGTGTTTTACGATTGTTTACAAGACAGATTAATTCAGCATCTCGAATCGCGACGCCGCCCCATCCATACGGAAATTTGTTGGACAACTTTATTGGAGCGAGCGCCGGTCGCAGCGGAACGATTGTGTGTCCGGTTTTTTCTATAAAGCGGAAACCATCGCCCGTTGTTCCGGTTTGCGGATACGACACCCCGCCGGTTGCGAGAATAACATTGGATGAATAAATTATTTCGTTATTTAATTTCACTCCGGTTACACAATTATTTTCAAAAATAATTTCCTGAACAGAACAGTCGGTTCGGATTTCAACACCGGCATTTCGCAGATACCACTCTAAAGCAGCAATAACATCGGAGGCGTCGTTGCTTTTTGGAAATATCTTGCCGTCGTCCCGCGTATAAGTTTCAACTCCTCGTTCTTCCAGGAGTTTTAAAATACTTCGGTTGTTGAATTTATAAACCGAAGGTTTCAAAAATAATGCTTCGTTTTTCTGAAAGCTTTTTAACAAGTCTTCGATGTTGCCATCGTGCGTGATGTTGCACTTGCCTCCGCCTGAAATTAAAATTTTGATTCCAAGCTTTTTATTTTTTTCGATCAACAGAGTTGGTACACCAAGCGAAGCAGCCCGCCATGCGGCAATCATACCCGAAGCACCGCCCCCAATTACTACAACTGGATTTTCTATATTTGTCTTTTTGAATTCGTTCATACGTTTAATATATTAACTGAAGTTACGCAGAATCGACTTTTTGTCATGTTGAGCGAAGCGAAACATCTAAAAACAGCTCAAAATTGAGGTTTAAGATTCTTCACTTCGTTCAGAATGACTGTTCTGCGTAACTTCAGATATTAAAGAAATTTTTATTCA
>JAUXOG010000068.1 GCA_030682385.1 Bacteroidota bacterium | reverse complement strand
ACATACAAGTCCTACGGACTTGTCCCAGAGAGGTAAAGAATAAAAAAATATCAACTACTACGCAAAGCGAGGGTACTACTTATTATACGTGCGAAAAGAAAAAATTTTAGAAACGATATTAGAAAAATGGGTGCTGTAATGCGGAAGAAAGGAAAAAGGTCAAGAGATTGTAACGAAGGTTGGATATTTTCCGGGTGAGGTAATTTAAAGGCAACCTTGCGAAGGTTTGAAACCTTATTAAGGTTTTACTGGAGACTGTGGTAAATCAAAAAATCTTTTGTACTACAAATGGAACAAATTGCTTTTTCTCGACTTTCTGCAAATCACCAAGTATTGTTTTGAGAGATTTCACAACTCAATACTATAAAGCTTCATAGTAAGTTTGTCTATTGACGTCTGAATATGATTGATTTTATTTATAGTAGTTTTGATTTGTTTAGAAATTTCTGTTTTCTTTTCAGTCAAGAGTTTTGGGTCGAGTGGTAATTCCACGTCGTCAAGAATTTCTTTTAACGATTTTTGCTTATAATCTTCGAGAATAGTGCTGAGTAAATCAATCATACTCTTTTCACACTTGATTTCAACAACAGAACTATCGGCACCGATTAGTCTGACTACTGCTTTTGATTCAAAAAGTGTTTCTCCGACCATTTGATATTTAACCAAGGTAAATTTTTCTGGCTCAATTTGCCCGATTGAGTAAGCGATGGCATCATTCCGCTTCAAAGGACGTGCACCTTTCCAACCGAGACTACTGACAATAGTTTTATCATTCAGAACGGGGATTTCATCGTCATAATATTTTTTATTAATAAACTGGGGGTCGGAAATATAACGTGTAAGCTCCAAAAGTTTCTTCCGTTCTACAATCATCTCATCTACCAACTCGACAATTTTATCATGGAGCTTTTGTTCTTCTTTTGTCTTTATCGGTTTGATAGGTAGCGTCTGACAAAATTCTTTTGGGAAGAAGTATTTATCGCCGCGCTTGCTTCCCTTCTGTTCAAAGTAGTAAGCAATAACTTTGGAATTAAGAATCCCAAGTATGTATTTGAGAGATTCCTTAGGATGGTTCTTGATTTTGATAAGGTATGTGTTTGCATCGGAATAGTAATCCTGATCACTGTAACCAAAATCATTTGAAGTTGGCCACTTGGAGACAATAATCTTTTCTCCAGCAAATAGATCATTAGTTCTTGCCCAATGCATCGAGTACCACGGTAACTTCCCTTCTTGTGCTTCCCGTTTATTTTCTAAAATCGGTTTGAATTTTTGGAGATGTTTGAAGATGCGTGGATAATCTCTTACGACAGTGTCTTTATTTACATATACACAGGAAAGAGTCTTTGCATACTGCGTAGAAGGTAGATAATTAGTAATCTCGGATGCTTTATAAAGTGGTTTTATTAATTCTTTTTCTCTATCATCCAATAGCAATGCGGTAACTTCCTTTTCTTCCAAATAAAAAATACCTTGACCAGCTTTGATATTATATTCTTCTATATTTTTTTGAGGTAGCAGTTCAAAGTTACCGGACGTTACAACATCTGCACCACTCAATAATCCTTGATTTATCGAACAAAACTCATCCAACGGTTTACCCGCTTCCTCAATCGCATTCAATGTTTTCTTGTGTTTTTTATTAACAAATAAATGCCACTCCTTCTCAGTTAAATCACCTTGCAGTGTTGCGCTCTCGTACACCTCTATGTGTTTATCAGAATATTCCTTCCTGTCTATACGTTCAGAAAGATGTTTGAAAAGTTTGGTAATGTTGTCCTGAAGATTCGGAGAGAAAAGTTCCTTCACTCGTACAACTTTGATTGTATTTTTCTTTCTGCCATCAGCATTTTGTTTGCCGGTTTTCTTTTCCAGCAAAAAGATAACGTTAAATTGACCTTTTGCGCTTTCAAAAAGCTTTGTCGGTCCAAAATCAATCACTTCCTTGACGATTGCATTATCGAGAATAAACCGCCGAAGATTGCTTGCCCCAACTGCCTGCAGCCAGTAGGATGTGGTGATGAAACAGAGTTTACCGCCATCCCGCAGCTTTGAAAGACCAAGCTCGATGAAGAAATGGTAATAGTCCATCTTGCCCTGATACAATTCTCGCCCTATGGGTAGATTCTTTGTTCTCCTGAATAATTCTTTATGGTCATCTTCACGGATGTAAGGAGGATTGGCGAGGCAGTAATCAAAATCGTTTGATGTATAGATTTTATCAAAGATTTTTTGTTTTGCGAAGTCGCGTCCAAACCGAATTAGATGGTTACTCACGTTGTAAGTTCCGGTTTCTTCTTTTACAAACAACTCAGCCGCATCGTTGTAAACAGTTAGCGAGTCGCCTTGTACAATACCAATCGGCTGAGCTTGTATCGTGAATTTTTTCTTCGCATACATCTCGCGTGTAACAGCAGTGAGTTGTATGAGAAGATTGATTTCAGCAATGTAATATGGGAAAGGAGATATTTCCATACCATAAAGTCCTAAAAGTAGAGCTGACCGTATTCCCAATAAATCATCAAATGTCTTCTCCTTGGGACTTGAATACTCTCTAATACGGCGAGCGGCTTCTACCAAAAATCCACCTGAACCGACAGCGACGTCTAACACCTTTTTAGGTACACGCTTTTTCTTTTCTTCATGGAAGAAAGCATCGTTGTTCGTGAATCCAACCCGATCCCACATGAAACGAATAACAGTGCGATCGGTGTAGTACTGTCCCTTATTTTGTTTATCAATGATGTCAAGCTCTTGCTCGTATATCATTCCCAGAGCATCATCTTTCAATGCACCGAGATAGAAATTGGCAAGTTCATAAAGCGAATCAACAAGTATTGATTCGTTTGGCTCATACCATGTGTAGTTATTTGGCGTGCGGTACAACCATTGGTATTTTTCTCCGGCAAATTGGAATGATTGGCTCAGTACGCGACGGATTTCTTTTCCAAGATTCTTATACCATTTCTCGAATCCGCCATCTGTGAGTGTCGATTCGATAAAGCCGATATCTTCCCACATACGTGCAAGAAGAATGCGGGCCATCGTGAAATAAGCTACACGATAAAAATAAATTTTCAGTGATCGTGCCTGAGTTGTTTTAGGCGGAGCATTTAGAAATTCATGCAAACGATTTGGAGTAGCAGATAGTTGGGCATCTGCAAGCGATCTGTCAATCTCTTTACTGATGAAATCAAGCTCCCGCACTATATCTTTTGCCAAATCAGGATTATGTTCTACAAAAAGTTCAACGTTCGTTTTTTGGTTTAATGAATCTTGTTCAAACCATTCTACTATTTGTTTTAATTTTCGTGTGAGGTGATCTACTTTTAGAGTTTCATTACCAATCCATGGAGAACTTTTGCAAATTCGTTGGATTTTCTTTTCGGCATCTAGTGGACAAAACGCGAAGGTCTCTACAAAGCGAATAAACTTTTTTGTATTTTCTTTCTCAAGGATGGTTTTTTTGTTGTGCTTGAAGTCTTTGTAGAGTGTCAAAAAATTAAAATTGAATTCCGGTAATTCATTCGGGGAATCCTCGGTATAGACATCTACTTCTCTCATGTTCGTCAAAACACCATATCGCACTTTATAGAAACGGATGTAACGTCTAATTTGAGGGATGTGCTTCTTAATCGTCTGCTCTGTGGCAGCGGTCGATTTCGTGTCAAAAAGGAATGAGTGAGTGTAAGTATCAACGGGGAGAAAATCAGGAGCGTTTCCTTCTTCACTTTGCTCAGCCCATACTGTTTCACCTAACTTAAAGCCAAGAACCTGTTCAAGAAATTTTGTGAATAAGATAGGTTGGATTAGCTTGCGTTCATCAGCGTGAGCTTCTAAAGCATATTTCTCATAATTCTGTGCACGACTGTACTTTGAATAATCGACAGAGTCAAGAATTTCGATAGTTTTTTTAATTAGATTTAGATTATCAAATGGCATTTTATCAAATAGGAGATATTTTCAATATATTAAAAATATTGTTTTCCGCTATCTCTTTGTTTTCTGGTGAAACATCAACGGGAAGTTTCATTATGCTACACGTATCTCTGCGATGTACGCCTCAAGTGTGGGTGCATCGGTTTCCAAATGTTCAAAAAACTTTTTCTTTCCATAATGTTTGATGAAAAATTGGATGGCGCTTTCGGTATCCTTAAGGGCTTCGGCATAGGTACCTCCTTGTCCGACAATAGCACCACGTGTGAACCCCAACGGATATCCTACGTATCCATCTTCATGACGTTCTATTACAATCTTAATATGTTTCATATTTCTCCAGACAGCAGCTCAACGAGTTGAGTTGTCAACCGAAGTTGATCCCGTCAGCGGTAGATGATGGGAGAAATCCCGCTGATTCCGCATAGCGGAAGAAGCGGGGCTACGCTATTATTTTAGTTGTTAGTTTATAAATTTCTTGTTTAGTCTAAGGTTTCATAAAAATTAGCACCTACTGTTTCATGTACACAGTGGAGAACCACACTTTGAATAGAGGGTCGATGAACTCAATACGCTGCGGTGTTATATCGAGTACCTCTTTACTAATCAGCGATTGTTTGATGCGATTTATGTTGCCCGATGTTCCGAGCTTGTATGTATGCAAGGTTTCTGCCGCACTGAACTGTGTAATGTTGTTGCATAACGCCTTCAGGAAGTTAAGCTGAGGATTCGTCAACCCGTCTACTTCGCGCTGGAACAGAATGCCGTGTTGCGTAAGGAGTGCGTTGAGTGCGGAGTGGTAATCACCTTCATTGCAATTCTTATTGGTGTTGCTCCAGATAGCGTGAGCGAACTGTTGCACAAAGTACGGATGATTCTCCATCTCTTGCGCAATGCGGGCGGCAAGGTTTTCGTCTATGCGCTTGCCCGTTTTTTTAAATCCGGAAGTTATGAATGGAACCCAATACGTTTCCGGGATCTTTTCCAGGAACATCACGTCGCCGAACTTGTAAAACGGCATAGACTTTTCCTCAAACAGTTCGGTCATCATATGGCGCTTGCTTCCATACAAGCAATACGTAGCATGTGTGTGATGCTGCCAGTGCGCACGCAGTTTTTTCTGAAACATGAGAGGGTTGTTGAAGTAGCCGACATTTTGGAACTCATCAAGACAAATCACAAGCTGGATGTTTCTTTTTTTGCTCACTGTCTCAGGTAGATCTAGAATTTCATCCGCGGATTTTTCTACTTCTTCCCAATCAAATGTAACCGAAAAGTCATTTACGGGATCGATGCCAACGCTGAATTTTGGAGTAATGCGCTTGAACAAGCGTTTTGCACTTTCGATCCGCTCCTCCCACTTTGAGAAGGAGACACGAAGAACTTCCCTAGTGAGTTGAACATAGAACTCCTGTTCGCTTCGCACATTAAAGAGATCAAGAAAGCAGAATCGCACAGACGTATCACGCTTCTCAATTGCGTGTCCTACTCTAGCAACGAGAGATGATTTTCCCCATCGCCGCGGAGAAATCAGTACGCTATTGATGCGAGATGCAATGTTATTAGATAGCCGTTTCTGTTCCCATTCACGATTCGTGAATGTTTCGCCAGAAGCGATTTTGCCGTATATAAAGGGACTGTGCATGGTTTTTCTAATTTCTTACACTAATGTAACTTACAATATTGTAAGATGCAAATCTATATGGTGAAAGCGATGGCTGCCTTTGAATCTTACTAGTCCAAATCCTGCTGTTATTAGTCGTTCGTTGTTTGTTAATTATCGTTTTATCCTATCGTAAAAAGCATAAAGCTTTAAGAACATCTCGTTGTGAAGCATCAACGGGAAATTAACTTGTCTCTGCAAATTAATCAACCCGCTTCATTCTTCGGGTCGCGCATCATTAAATCTAACGTTGCATCGTGCGGGTCTTTGCCGCTGAAAAGTACGTTATGAACTTCCTGCATAATCGGCACCTCGACATTTACTTTTCTTGCTAACTCGCAAGCCGACTTTGTAGTAGCAACTCCTTCGGCGACCATTTGCATTTCGCTTAAAACATCCTGCAGCTTCCTTCCTTTTCCAACCTCTTCGCCAACATGACGGTTTCTGCTGTGCTTGCTCATACATGTCGCAATCAAATCGCCGATGCCTGAAAGTCCCGAGAAAGTTTTCTGATTTGCACCTAAAGCTGTTCCAAGTCGTGCTATCTCAACTATCCCGCGTGTCATAATTGCGGCTTTGGTGTTATCGCCATAGCCGGCGCCATCGCACAAACCAGCACCTACCGCAATCACATTTTTTAACGCCCCGCCAAACTCCACACCCCGGACATCATCGGATGTGTAAACTCTAAAATACGAGGTCTTAAAAACTTGCTGTACTAACTTTGCAGTTTCCGGACTGATTGATGCAGCAACAACAGCAGTCGGTATTTTCCTGCTGACTTCATCGGCAAAGCTGGGTCCGGAAAGCATTGCAGTCATTGAAAGCGGATGGTCGGGTAACGACTCGGCGATTACTTCCGACATTGTTTGGAGCGTTCCAACCTCGATTCCCTTTGCAAGATTTACGATAATAGATTGTTTGAAAGAGAGATGCGAAATTTGTTTTAACACCGACCGCAAATGCTGCGACGGAACAGCAGTAACTATGAGATCGCTATTCTGTATTGCATCCTTGAGGTCGGTAGTGATTTGAATTTCATTCGGTATGATTATGCCCGGAAGGAAAACCGTGTTTTCGCGTTTAGTTAATATATTTTCAGCATCCTGATCGCGGAACGACCAGACGGTTACATCATGCTTGTTCGAAAATAGCAACAGAGCGAGAGTCGTTCCCCAACTTCCCGCGCCAATTACGGAAATTTTCATTTTAATTTTGTGAAGTTTTCTTTTTGAAAAAACTAAAACTTGTTATTTTATTTTCTCTGCCTTCGAGCAGACGTTTTATATTCGCGCGATGTGTAAATAATAAAAGAATTGCTATACCGATGCTAAAAAATATCAGAGTTCCGTACCCTTCCACTTCCGCATGAAGAATATTTTCCCTGAAAAATAAAGTTAGAGGAAATGCGACCGCCGCACTGATTGAACCGAGTGAAACGTATTTTGAAACAAACATTACGATTGCGAAGACTGCAATTGCGATAGAAATATCGAGAGGCGCTAAACCTATCAGCATGCCTGCTGCTGTTGCCATACCTTTACCCCCTTTGAAGCCGCCGAAAACAGTCCAGATATGTCCGACTATCGCAGCCGAACCGCTCAAAATCTGAACCAAAGTAAAATCTTCGAGTGGTGTATGATTTACAAAAGGAAACGGGGAGTACATTAACTTAGCTACAAAAACCGTTGCAGCAAATCCTTTAAAGATATCGAAGAGTATTACAATTAAGCCGGCTTTTAATCCTAATACACGCATAACATTGGTACCGCCGGCATTGCCACTGCCGTGATTCCGGATATCGATTCCTTTAACAAGTTTACTTACTATTATACTTGTAGGTATTGAGCCGACCAAATAGCTTAAAATAATTACATATAAAAGCGATAACATTTAAAAAACCTTAAATTTTGATGTTTAAAGATATTGAAAAAAAGGTGAATATGCAAGATGTTTTAGAGAAATATTAAATGAGGCGTGGAAATAAAACTCCCCTTTACTCCAAATCCTCTTTCGTAGTAATCTTAATATTCTTATAATCTCCCTCGATGAGTTTAATTTTTTCCCCTAAACGTTCTACCAAATTTGCATCGTCGGTGGCATAGTAGTTATCGACGTAAGCTTTTTCGAAGGCTTTAACAATCAAATCTTTCTGAAAACCTTGTGGGGTTTGAATTGCAAAAAGTTTATTGCGGTCGAGTGTCTCAATAAGAAATCCCTTCTCATCCGAAACTTTTATAGTGTCTTTCAACGGAACAGCCGGAACAGCAGCCCCAAACTTTTCGGAAGCTGTAATCACATCTTTAATTATCTCATCTGTAACAAACGGACGGACAGCATCGTGAATTAAAATTATCTCAACATTATTCTTGATTATTTCTTTCAGACCATTCCAAACAGAATCCTGCCGGTGTTCACCGCCATTAACGATTGATGCTATTTTCGTGAAGTTGTTCTTCTTTACTAAATCAGTAACTTCATGAATAAAATCGGCGTGGGATACGACCACAATACAGTCGACCGCATCGCACGCCTGAAATTTTTGAAGTGTGATTTGAAGAATCGGAATTCCATCAATTTCGAGAAACTGCTTCGGTTTATTGCTGCCGAGGCGTCTCCCGATTCCTGCTGCAGGAATAACAACACCAACTTTACACTTTCGCATATCTGCCAATTACAAAATTAACATTGCATCGCCATAGCTATAAAAGCGGTAGTTTTCTTTTATGGCTTTTTTATATGCACGCATTATCAAATCATACTCGGAAAAGGCACAAATCATCATCAGCAATGTAGATTCGGGCATATGAAAATTTGTAATCAATTTATCTACGATCTTTAGATTATAAGGGGGGAAGATAAATTTATCTGTCCATCCCTTATTCGGTTTCAGAAATCCTTCGGTAGTAACCGACGACTCCAACGCCCTTGCAGTGCTTGTGCCGACCACAAAGACATTTCCTTTGCCTTCGATAACTTTATTAACTGAGTTTACAAGGCTTTCGTTAATCTCGAAATATTCTGAATCCATCTTATGTTTTGATAAATCTTCCACTTCAACTTTGCGGAATGTTCCAAGCCCGATGTGCAAAGTAACGAAACCTATTTTCACACCTTTTTTCTCGATGGCGGAAAGTACTTTTTTCGTAAAGTGAAGTCCGGCAGTTGGAGCCGCCACCGAACCGACATTTTTTGCATAAACAGTTTGATAGCGTTCTTTATCTAATTCTTCCGACTCACGTTTGATATAATGCGGCAACGGCATATAGCCAATCCGTTCGAAGATTTTGTACACATCATCGTTGGTTACGAAACGGATTGTCCGTCCGCGCGAAGTCGTGTTATCCACAATCTCGCACATCAATTTTCCGTCGTCAAAATATACCTTATTGCCGATGCGAACTTTCCGTGCGGGTTCAACAATAACATCCCAGATGTTATCTTCCTTATTTAACTCGCGCAAAAGTATAACTTCAATTTTTGCATTGGTTTTTTCTTTGCGACCGAACAACCTTGCCGGAAAGACTTTAGTATCGTTCATTACTAATATGTCGCCCTTGTTGAAATAGTCGATTATATCAGTAAATTTTTTTGATTCGATACTTTCATCCTTGCGATTGACCACCATCAATTTCGATGATTCGCGGTTCGGCAAAGGATATTTGGCTATAAGATTACGCGGAAGCGGATACTTATAATCTGAAAGTTTCATTTTATCCTGTTCCTTTATTATTTAATAGAAGTTTATTTGAACGAATCATTTTTTTGATTTTGATTTTAATTTTGATTTTTTAAGTTTGTTTTGTTTGGATGTTGGTACACCATATTTTAACGCCGAACGTGCTGCTGCTAACCGGGCAATTGCTACGCGATATGGCGAGCAACTAACGTAATCGAGACCGATTTGATGACAGAATTCGATTGAAGAAGGTTCGCCGCCGTGTTCACCGCAAATTCCTAACTTTATGTTCGGACGTGCTTGCATTCCTTTTTCGACTGCTATTTTCATCAATTGACCGACGCCGCCACGATCGATTGCTTCGAAAGGATCGACAGCGTAAATATCTTTTTCAACATACGGAATTAAGAATCTGCCCGCATCGTCGCGGCTGACTCCTAATGTGGTTTGTGTTAAGTCGTTAGTTCCGAAACTGAAGAACTCGGCAACTCCGGCAATTTCGTCGGCTGTTAAAGCACCTCGTGGAATTTCGATCATCGTTCCGCAAAGGTAATCGATTTTGATTTTGTTCTCAGCCATTACTTCAGCAGCAACCCTTCGAACAATTTCTTCTTGAAGCTTGAGTTCTTTTACGTGCCCGACAAGCGGTATCATAATTTCAGGTTTAACAGAAATTCCACGTTTCTTCACATTCACTGCTGCTTCAAAGATTGCGCGGGCTTGCATCTCGGTAATTTCCGGATAAATTATTCCCAAGCGGCATCCGCGGAAACCAAGCATCGGGTTGAACTCGTGAAGCGAGTTTACACGCCTGTGAACTTTTTCGTAACTGATTCCCATTTTTTCGGCAAGTTCACGCTGTTGCTTTTCTTCGTGTGGTACGAACTCGTGAAGCGGCGGGTCGATTGTGCGAATTGTAACAGGATAACCATCCATTGCCTCAAATATTCCTTCGAAATCTTCGCGTTGCAACGGCAGTAATTTGCCCAACGCAGCTTTGCGGTCTTCGAGAGTGTCGGCTAAAATCATTTCGCGCATCGGTCCGATTTTTCCTTCACCGAAGAACATGTGTTCGGTTCGGCAAAGTCCGATACCCTGCGCTCCGAAAGAAATTGCAGCGGCTGCTTGATCGGGCTGGTCGGCGTTCGTTCTGATTCCAAGCGTCCGGTATTTATCAGCCCACTTCATAATTTTTTCGTAGAGTTGATAAACAGGCGCATCTTTTGGGGCGAGCGTCTTTTCGATTAACACTTGTAGAACTTCGGACGGTTTGGTATGAACTTCACCAAGCAAAACTTCGCCCGTTGTTCCATCAATCGAAATATAATCGCCTTCGTTCACGGTTTTACCTTTTACATTCATCGTTCTCGAAACATAGTCGATGTGCAAATCGGAACAGCCGACTATGCAAACTTTGCCCATCTGCCGTGCGACGAGAGCTGCGTGCGAAGTCATTCCGCCGCGTGCTGTAAGTATTCCTTCGGAAGCATCCATACCTTTGATATCTTCGGGAGAAGTTTCGATACGAACTAAAATTACTTTTTCGCCACGGGCTTTCCATTCTTCGGCATCGGGGGCGTTGAAAACAACTTTACCACTTGCAGCGCCAGGACCTGCATTCAAACCGACAGTTAATAATTTACCTTCACTGATTGCCTGGTCCTTTTCTTTACGGTCAAAAATTGGTCGTAATAATTGATTGAGCTGATCCGGTTCGATTCTCATCAGGGCTTCTTTTTCGTCGATAAGCTTTTCGTCAACCATATCCACAGCAATTTTAAGAGCCGCAAAAGCAGTCCGTTTTCCAACGCGGCATTGCAAGATATAAAGTTTATCTTGTTGAATTGTGAACTCGAGATCCAGCATATCTTTGTAATGCTTTTCCAAAACCTTGCGATACTTATCAAGCTCTTTGTAAATTTTCGGATTAGCTTCAGCAAGTTTTGCAATCAGAAGTGGAGTGCGTGTGCCGGCAACAACGTCTTCGCCTTGTGCGTTCATAAGGAATTCGCCGTAGTAATAATTTTCACCTGTTGCGGCATCGCGCGTAAAAGCCACGCCGGTTCCTGAATCTTCGCCCATATTTCCGAAAACCATAGCTTGGATAGTTACCGCGGTTCCCCATGATGCGGGAATATCGTACATCTTGCGATAAGCAATTGCGCGTTCATTCATCCACGAGTTAAACACTGCGCCGACTGCGCCCCAAAGTTGGTCCATCGGATTTTCTGGGAAATCGTGACCCGTTTTTTCTTTGATTGCCTTTTTAGACCTTTCCACTATATCTAACAAATCTTCGGCTGTAAGTTCAGTATCGAGTGTTACGCCTTTCTCGTGTTTCTTCTTATCTAAAATTACTTCAAACGGATCGTGTTCGTCTTTGTTCTCCGGTTTCAAACCGAGGACTACATCGCCATACATTGCTACAAAGCGGCGATACGAATCATAAGCAAATCGCGGATTGTTTGTTTTTGCGATAATAGCTTGAACTGTTTTGTCGTTTAAACCCAAGTTTAAAATTGTATCCATCATACCGGGCATCGATGCACGGGCGCCAGATCGGACAGAAACTAAAAGTGGATTTTTTGTATCACCGAATTTTGCACCTAATTCGCGCTCCATCTTTTTTAGAGCTGTTAAAATCTGTGCTTTAAGTTCTTTCGGATATTTTCGCTTGTTTGCATAGTAGTAAGTGCATACTTCGGTTGTGATTGTCAATCCCGGCGGTACTGGAAGTTTCAGGTTCACCATCTCAGCGAGGTTGGCACCTTTGCCACCAAGCAGCGATTTCATATCGGCTCGACCATCAGCTTTCTTTCCACCAAAATAATAGACGTATTTCTTTGCCATAAATTTATTTCTCCATATTGTTTAATTGTTCATTCGTATATTAATTATTTTTTTTTGAAAATCTTCTTCACCGCTTATAAACCGGACTCCAACTTCTAAATAGTATATAGGCAGTTCGGTTATTTGAGCTTTCATATTTATTAACCGCACAAAATCTTTTTCCGTTGTTATTACGAAATCGGTTTTTTGCTCTTTAAATTCTTTCTTTAATATTTCTATATCTTCAGCATTGTATTGGTAATGGTCGGAATATTTTTTGAAAACCTTTACTTCCAAACCTAACTCGTTCAAAGTTCTTTCAAACGAATCGGGGTTTCCAAGACCGCAAAATGCAACACAAGTTTTATTTTTTAAAACTTCCAATTCGAGTATATCATCTGCTTGGATACCTACTAATTTTCGCGGTTCCAGCATAGTGCGTGCTGTTAATTTCGCACTGGTATTTTTTAAAGTATCCGACTTCTGTTTCCAATTCGAGTAGATAATAATATCGGCACGTTTAAGGTTCCACATTGGTTCTCTTCTTAATCCGGCAGGCAGCATCAGCTCTCTGCTCAATGGTTTCGAAGCATCCACCACAACGATATCCAAATTTCTGTGCAATTTTCTGTGCTGAAATCCATCGTCAACAATTATATAATCGCATTTAAATTTTTGAACAGCCAATTGAGCAGCGCGCGACTTTTGTTCATCTACAATAACAATTGCATTTGGAAATTTCGACGCTATTTGAAACGGTTCATCGCCGCACGCATCGGCGTTGCATTGCAATCGTTCGCCGTCCGAAACTACAAGTGTTCCTTTTGTAGTGCGTTTGTAACCCCTGCTCACTACAGCAGCCCGTTTATTATTCTTTAGTAGAAATTCAAGAATATACTCGACAAGCGGAGTTTTGCCAGTACCGCCGGCGGTTATATTACCGACCGAAATTACCGGAACGTTCACTTTTACGGTTTTGAATATTCCAATATCAAAGAACAAGTTTCTAAAAGATATCACCAATCCATACAACAACGAGAACGGAAATAGGGCTATCTTTAAAATGACCACTCTATTTTTCAGCAATTAATTTTAAAATATTTTCAGCTACACGTTTAGCTGCGCCGCGTTCGCCTAATTTCTCGTAAACAGATTTCAATTCAATACGGGTTTTGTCGGATAATGTTTTATCTGTTAAAAACTTTCCGGCTGCGGCAGCAATTTTTTCTGCGTGCGCCCCATGCTGTATTAATTCAGGCACGATAGTTTTACCTGCGACTATATTAGCCAAGCCGATATTTTTTATGTTAATCATCAGCCGGGCTGCTAAATATGTAAGCCACGATGTTTTATAAACGATGACCATTGGCGTTTGGAAACAAGCCGTTTCGAGCGTTGCCGTTCCTGATGTTACAATAGCAACGTCCGAGTTTTTCATTAGGTCGTATGTTGCATTTTGTAGAAGTCGCACTGATGAATCTTCATACAAAAACGATTTTACATAGTCGCCTTCGAAAACGGATGCCACACCGACGGCTATTTGTGCGTCATACCCGGTTTCCAAAATTTTTGCAGCATGCAGCATCGGGGGGAAAATTTTTTCCAACTCCTGCTTGCGGCTGCCGGGGAAAAGCCCGATAATCGGTTTCGATTTATCGAAGCCGTAACGTTTACAAAAATCAGCTTTGGGTTGCGGTTCTTCAATTACATCTAACAGAGGATGTCCGACAAATTCGACATCAATTCCTGCTCGTTTATAAATTTCTTCTTCGAAAGGAAAAACAACAAACATTTTATCTACTAATCTTTTCATTTTTTTTATTCTATTAGGATGCCATGCCCATAGTTGCGGACTGATATAGTAGAAAATTTTGATTCCCGCTTTTCGGACTTTTTCGGCGAACCGCAAATTGAACCCGGGATAATCAATTAAAAGCACCGCATCAGGGCGGCGATTCGTAAGCAACGATTCGAGAGTCCGGCTAACCGACCTGATTGTCGGGAGTTTCTTCACCACTTCCAACAATCCCATCACCGCTAACTCGTTAATATGATAGACGAGCTGCATACCTTCGCGCTGCATCTTGTTGCCGCCGATTCCAAAAATCTCGATATCTTTAAACCGTGATTTTAATTCTTTTACTACACCGGCGCCGTGCATATCGCCTGAAGCTTCGCCGGCGATTATCATCAAACGCATCTTACGCGTCTCCAAAAAGTTTTGTTATCTTCCAATCGTAAAAAAAACGCAGCATCCAAATTACAACTATTATAAAAACAATAATTAAGATTGCCTGAAAAGTTCTTTGCTCTGATTTTATTCCGCGTCGCCAGTCTAACTGCGGTTGATCGTGCCCGCTGTATTTATATTTTTTGAATGATGGGAAAAATTTTGGAACCGCTTTTAAATATCGCTGATATTCCGTTCCATAAGTTTTAGTCAGGTGCTCTTCTTCTAAACTAACGATGAGAGTATATTGAAAAATAAAATACGAAAGTGTAACAATCGGTAAAAATGGAAACGCAGCCCACGACATAATTCCAACACCGAAATAAATACAGATATTACCGAAGTAGAGCGGATTACGTAAGTATGAAAAGGGCCCGCTTGTAACAAGTAGCGAGCTGCCAACCGATTTTGTCGTGCGGGTTTCGCTGCCTGCCACCGAAACGCCCCACAAGCGTATGAACTCACCGAAGAGAATCACTAACAGTCCGCCGGCAATACTGTAAATTGTCGGCTTCGCAAATACAATCATAAGCAAAATGAAGGGGATAGGTATATAGCTTCGGTATTTGAATAAAATTTTTCGTAGATCTATTTGTGTTTTCATAAAATTTTTAGCCGGCAAAGTAAACTTCTTTTCGGTTGAATTCAGCTTGTTGCCGTTTGCGTATCCGTTTTTTATTTAGAATTTCTTCCATCCGGATTATTACATCCTCGAAAGAATTAAAAAGATAGTAAGAGATATTTTCGTTTTGACAAAAAGTTTGCAGCTCACCGCGGGCAAAAACAATGTCGGCGTATTTCACTGCGCATTTGTCCGAGTGTCCATCGCCGATGTAAACAATAATATCATCATCGCCCGATAACGTAAGGATGTGGTTGCGTTTACAATTGGCACAGCGGTCGCACTCTTCGTCGGTATATGGAAATGATATCTTCATTCCTGTCTCAACGAATTCCAACTCGTTTGCAAAAAACGGAATATCGGAAAGATCATATTTGCGTAAAACCCGTTCTATATAATAATCAAGCCCGTCCGATAGGATATAAAATTTTATCTGACGATCATCAGTATTTTTTTCACGGCAGAACGTGATAAAATTGCCAAAACTGATATCGATTTCCTGTAGGTCGATAAAGTCGGACACTTCTTTCTGTGCAACGTTTCCGCAAGCTTCGGCTTCCTGAGTAAAACAATCGGCGGCGCTTATCAGTCCGGCTCTATAATCTTCGATAATTTTTGTGCAAATTGGACCGCCAAAATTATAGAAAAAATTATCACCCATATCACCTTTGGTAATTGTTCCGTCGAAATCTATAAATATTTTTATCATTTTTGAAAAAATATTAAATTCCTGAAGCAACCGCAGCCGATTGCACACGGTCTTCATCGTTGAAACGAACTGTTACAATTTTTGAAACCCCTTCTTCTTCCATTGTAATTCCGTAAAGTGCATTAGCAGCTTCCATCGTCCGCTTGTTGTGTGTTACAACTATAAACTGAGTATTGTCGGAAAACTTTTTGAGAATCCGTGTATAGCGGTCGATATTCGAATCATCCAACGGTGCATCAACCTCATCGAGAATACAGAACGGACTTGGCTTTACCAAATAAATTGCAAACAAAAGTGCAATGGCGGTTAAGGTTTTTTCACCTCCTGAAAGTAAATCGATGGAAGTGGGGCGTTTGCCGCGTGGTTTAGCAATAATTTCGATACCGGCTTCAAGCGGGTCTTCGTTTTCTTCGAGCCGTAAATCGCACTCGTCGCCTTCGTCGAACAAACTTTTGAAAGTCTTGATAAAGTTTTCACGTATTAATTCGAAAGTAGTTAAAAACTTTCTCTGTGCTGTATTATTGATTTCTTCGATGGTGTTTAATAATGTCCGCTCGGCTTCAATCAAATCGTCGCGTTGCTGCGTCATAAATGTAAACCGTTCGCTTTCAGTTTTATACTCATCGAAAGCGGCAAAGTTTATGGCGCCCAACATTCTAATCCGGTCTTTCATCTGGCGAACTTCTTCGCGTTTGGCAGCAAAATCGATCCATTCATCTTCAGGATAAGATTTTAATTCAATACTGATTTCAAATTCGTTTCGTGCCCGTTCGCGAACGTGTTCGATATTCTGATTAATTTCAGATATCTTCAAATCATATTCGTGGAACAATTTTAGTGTATCGTCGTGCAGGCGGCGGTCGTCTTTAATTTTTAATTCGACACTGTGAATTGCGTTCCGCTTCTGCGTGTAAACAGTTTCGACTTCAGTCTTTCCTTTTTCAACTTCATTCAACTGCAATCTCAGTTCCTGTAATTGCATTCCGACAGACTGCAGTTCGTTGGTAATTCGTTCGATGTCTTCTTTTGCCTGCGTGATTTCAGAATCCCGCTTTTGCAAAGTAGTCTCGGTATTCCGGACTGTTGCAATATCTCTTTCTAATTCAGCTTCAGCGTTCCGCTTGTTGCCTTGAAAGGTTACCATCTTGATTTCAGCATCGTTCACGGCTTTCGACAAATCATTCCATTGTTGAGTAATTTGTTCTAATTCTTTGTTGAGTTCGGCAGCATTCGTTTCGGCTGCAGCTTTCGCCTGTTCGATCTGATTTATTTCTGGGATTAACTTTTCCTTCTCGGCACTCAACTCTGAAATTTCGGCTTCAATGCGTTTAATCTCGGATTTACTTCTTTCAATCGAATCGTTCGCACGTTTTTTCTCGAATACAATCTGTGCGATGCGCATCTCAACCGATGCCATTTCTTTTTCAATTTTCTTAACCTTTTCAGAAGCTGCTTTAATATCCAGAGTTTCGAGTATCTTCTGTTTCTCGTTTTGCTGTTGTTGCAACAATTCAAGCTCGGCTATAAACTTTGCTTTATCTAATTCTAACTCGGCTATCTGGTCGCGCTTGCCGATCAAACTGCCTTCGTCCTGCCGGCGACTGCCGCCGCGGACAACTCCGCCGCTTGTTCTCACATTACCGTTGAGTGATACAAATTTTATCCCTATTAACGAGGCGGGTACAGATTTTAAATCATCAACAATCGCGATGCTGTCTAATAAGTATGAAACTAAATTACGATACGGTTCTTTTACCTTTACAACCTGATCTGCCCAAAGTATCGGCGAGTGATTTGACGTGCGAATACGTTTGATTTTTGGAATGCGGTCGAGACAAATAAAAACCGCTTTTCCTTTTTCATTTTTTTCGAGAAGACTTGCTGCTTCGAAAGCTTCGCTCTCTTTTTCGACGATGATGTAGTTTGCTGTTTCGCCTAAAGCCGTTTGGATTGCCGACCTGTATCTTTCATCTGTATTAACTATATCGGCAACTGTAAGGTAGTTTTTCTTTTTAAATTCAGTTTCGTTCAATAAATACTTTATACTGCTGCTTCGTCCTTCGCTGCCTTCAATCAAAGAAACAGAGAAATCTATTTTAGCTGTTATCCGGTGTATCTCGTTTTTTAATTCTAATTCTTTATGTTGCAAAGCTTCAAGTTCACTCCGGTTCTGCTGCACCCAAGTGTTCACTTCCATAAGATCCATTTCAGCCTGGATGAAATCGCGGTGCAGTTCTTTATCCTTAACTGTCAACTCCGAAACTTTATTTTCGCTTTCTGAAATCTCGTTTTCAAAATATGCTGCGTCTTCAGTTATCCGTTCGATTAATCTGTTCAGGTTTTCTATTCGCTCATCTAATAACTGCCGGTCGCCGTTCTTCTGAACAATCTCGTGTATCAGCGAGATGATTTCGTTATTTAATCCTTGCAGAAGCTCTTTTTTCTCATCAAGCTGTTTTCCCAAAAATTGAAAATCGGTGTTAAACTTTTCAAAAACTCCATGGTCTGCAATTACTGCTTCAGCAAATTTTTCGATGTTTTCCCGGAGTGTTACCTGTTTACCTTCTAACCATTCTTTTTGATTGAACAAATCGATCTTTTCTTTTTCATATCTTTCGATGTTCGATTGCAGCGAATTAATTTGTTCGTTCCCTTTTATAGTGCCTTCATCATATTTATGAATCTGCGAAACAAGTTTGGCTGCCTGCCTTTGGAAATCGATTAACTGCCTCTCGACTTCGCTGATTTCGATGCGCATTTTATCGAGTAACTCTTCCTGTTCATTTAATTCAGCATCAATATTATTTTTGGCAATCTCTGTTTCACCAAAACGCTCTTTTAACGGATTCAGTTTTCCGAACAGATAAGCGTATTCGTGCTCTAGTAAATCGATCTCGGTTGCCCGCAGGTTTTTTGAAATCTCGTTGAATTGTTCCGCCCGTTTCGATTGTCGCTCGAGTGCGTTAACTGTTTTTTGAACTTCTTTAACAATATCGTTCACACGAATCAAGTCCTGCTGAACGCTTTCTAATTTATGGTATGCGGCTTTTCGACGATGCTTGTATTTTGTAACACCGGCAGCTTCTTCAAACAAACGACGCCGTTCGTCTGTCCTGTCGCTTAAAATCGTCTCAACCATTTTCAATTCAATCACCGAATAAGCATCGGCTCCCATGCCGGTATCCATAAATAAATCGACTATATCTTTTAACCGGCATTGAACTCTGTTAAGCAGATATTCGCTTTCGCCTGAACGATAAACTCTGCGTGAGATTGTAACTTGTGAATATTCAGTAGGCAAAATGCCGCGTGTGTTTTCGATAATGAGCGAAACTTCAGCCATACCAAGCGGTTTGCGGTTTCGTGTTCCGTTAAAAATAACATCTTCCATCTTATCGGAGCGCAGTGTGCTGTAACGCTGCTCGCCTAAAGCCCATCGGATTGCATCTACGATATTTGTTTTGCCACAACCGTTTGGCCCAACGATAGCCGTAATGCCGGCATCAAAATTCAAATTTACATTTTGTGCAAACGACTTAAAACCAAATATTTCTATTTTAGATAAATACATTTACAAGATACAGTTCTGTGTTTCTAACAAAAATTTTAGATAGATAGTTGTTGAATGAGCGTAATCCATATAGCCGTATAATAAACCGGCGACTACGAGAATAGCAAGAACACCGGCGACATAAATTTTCGACGGTGCAATATCGAATATAATTGATACACCCTTGAACAAGCGGAAGACAGATATGATTAGAATTAACATAATCACTCCTAATGATGGCAATATATAAATAGGGTCTTCCATAATTCTGAAGAGCACCATACTCAGAGGAATGAAAATTATCAATGGAGTCAACGACCAAACCAAAACTGAGAAAGCATGATACAGATAAACTCTGACACGGATAAATAGCGAGAAGAATTTTACCATTAGAGTTAAAAGTAAAATTTTTAAAAAGATGATAACCGAAAAATAGGCAATAAATAAAACCGGCTGCCATACAAGTTGAACCAGCCAGGTTTTCATCGTGTCGGATAAAATTTGGCTCAACAGATTATCGACTAAAAGATTGTAACGATAATGTGTAAGGATGCTTGATAAAATTATAGCTAATGCAATCGACAGCACAGCAGATAAGAATATACTATGGCTTACGGGAATAATCCGCTGGTCTCTGACATCTGCAAAAAAATTATAAGTTCTCAACATCGAGCGGTTCATATTTTCTCGGAAACGCCTGTTGCTGTTGTAGAAAAAAGCTAAAGAGATTAAAACAACTAACCCGGCGATTACAAAAATTATGGGGGCGCTCGAAGAATAATTACCAACCGGTAAAGCGGTAACTTTCTCGTTGTTGAAAACACTTCGTAATACATCGTAAACTACACGCCTGTCCCGCGATGTATTCACCATTCCCGTTGAACGTAGATATGGATTTCCGGATGGTGTTGACATCGAGGGGCGGTCGCTGAACCAATCGTTATACGACCAGAATACACTCCCTGCGAATTTCAATTCACGGATTACATTATTTGCCTGCCAGGCATACCACGCTTGCGACTCGATTGATGTCGGGTCGCTGTAACCGCTTCGGTTGTTGGGTAAAATTTCTTTTCCATACTTCCCGATAACAATTGGTTTATCAGGATAATTTTGCCGCCAGGTTGTTAAGTCGTCGCGAAGTTGATTGATGGAGCTTTCAAAACCAGAATAGGTATTTATTGAAACAATATCAACTTTGTCGATAATTTCACTTATGTCCCAATTTACCGGAACTGAGATATAAACAGGACGGCTGTCCAATGAAGCGATAATTTTCTTCATCGACTCGATATAATTAACAGCAACAGAGGGATTCTTTTTTGAAATTTCAAACTCGTTACCGATACCCCACGCCAAAACGGAAGTGTTGTTTCTGTCACGCCAAATCATTTCTCTGATGTAAGTCGAAGCCAAATCGGTATAAAACTCTTTTTCCAATATTGCTGCTGGAACATTCGTGAGTGGAATTTCTTCGATAACAAAAATGCCATACCTGTCGCAAAGATTTAAAAAATAAGGATGAGGAGGATAAAGAAATCTTATAAGATTAACACCGCCGCTTTTTATTTTTGCAATATCTTTTTCCATATCGCCATAAGTAAGCGCCGAACCGAAAAACGGATGCTCTTCAAAATAAACTACACCTTTTACGTAAAAGGGATTTCCATTTAAAACTATCGAAGAATTTTTTAGCTGCAAATTCCGCAAACCATAGTTGAGAATATATTCATCAAGCGGAAATGTTTCTTTTCCTTCAACGCGAACAACTGTGGTTTTGATGAGATAAAGGTCGGGAACGTCGGGCGACCAAAGTTTGGGATTAGCAATTTGTAATTCGACTTTAAAATCTTTCGTTTTCCGTTTTTGGACATCAAGCGGAACCAAAGCGCTCCGCCCGACCAATGCTTCGTTAAGTTTATCATAAACTTCCACTGAGAGAGCTGCAAAAACACCTTTCGATTTTTCTTCAGCGGAAAAATCGTATCCGGCGTTTTCAATAGTGGCGCTGATTTTTAATTTGGCATTTTTATAATCGGGAGTTAACTCGGAAGTTATTATTATTTCGTTGGTGAACAATTTCGGAGTTGCAAGGATATAAATATCGCGGAAGATGCCGCCGTAATTCCTCCATCCACTCACTTGTTGACGAAGCGGAAGAGTTGAGGTTGCAGTTAGTTCGTTATCGGTGGTAATACGAATTGCATTCTCTCTGCCAACCTGCAAAATGTTTTCACGAATCGGAACCACAAACGAACTGTAGCCACCGATATGTCTTCCAACAAAATTTCCATTAATCTGAATTTCGCTTTGATTATTAATTCCGTATGCAACCAGCATGAAGTTAAATTTATCAATCATCTCGCTTGTGATTTCAAACTTCCGCTGAAATGTAACCCGGCTTTCAAAATTGTATGCAGATGGGATTTGCACATTTAACCATTCCTTGCCATCAATTGTATATTGCCAATAACCGGCTAAATCAATTTTTGTGCGGGTTGGTGTATTGGCAAACATACCGACATCAACACCAATCGGAGTTTGTTGACCGTTCTCAAAGAATTTTTTGTTTAAATTTGAGTGCTGAATTTGGGAGAGACCGACGTTCGCCCATAATAATAGAGAGTATGTTACTAATGCGACAAAAAACTTGCCCAAATTATATCCTTCTGGTATGAATAAATATGGAGGTAATCGTTAAAATCATTTCAAAATGAGATTTTTCGGTTGAAATATAATAAAAAAAAGGTGTGAAAGCAATTGATTTTTAAGGAGTTAATGAAAATTGGCTGTTTTTGCCAATTTTGATACTTCCCCCGACGATAAGCAGTAGCCGTAAGTCGGATTTGCTAATCCGACCTACTGTGCTGTGTGTCGGATTTGATTATGCATAAATTAAGCGCTGACCTTTTGGTTCCGGTACTGGGTCGCCAAATTCCTTGGCTGTATCGATCCATAGTTGAATGGCTTCCTTTGCGTTTCGTTGTAGTCGGATTTTTTGTAGGAATCGTATTGGTCGGTAAACCGCTCGACCAATTCCGAAATTTTCTTGTATGCTGTGTCTTTGTTTAGCATTTTTACTTGAGATGGTTTTGATTTCTATTTAGTAAGTCGGATTTGTAATCCGACTTACTGTATTAACTCTATTAAAGTTGACTTAACCCATTTAGGTAGTTTAGGATAATCTTCAAAGTGTAAAAGCGCTCCAAGAAAAATCTCATAACTTTGTCCTTGAAACTTTTTCTCAAAATCTTTCTTAATCGCAGCGGGTTTCCATTTGTACGTCTTGTATAAGAATGCTGCATCATAAGAATCTTTCGGGTCAATTCGTCTTCCTGCGACATAAATTTTGTTAAGAAATATATCGTAATCCGAAGCCATTTTAATGCCTCCATATTTCACTAACAGGGTGCTGTTCTTAAAAGGAAAGAAGACAAATGAGACCTTCTTGCCCTCAATAAAGAAATCGATATTATCATCTAACCGCTCCTCTGTTTCGACGTGAAATAGCTTCCTCGTTTTTGCTGCGAGATGTGTAAAGGAAAATGAGCGATAATTGAAAAAATCTAAATCGATGCTTACACGATGCTTATGTCTCAACATGAGAGCGGTTCCACCGGCTAAATAAAACCCAGGGAAGTGTTCTTGAATTTCCTTTGCAAGTTTAAGTAATGAATTATGTTCTTTGATCATGCCAGTACTCCATCCAAAATTTAACGCCCCGTTTTATATCATCGTATTTTTTCGAGATTGCGAACGATTGGTCAGGGTATTTATGGTACAGCCATTGAAGGTCCTCAAACCTTCCATAAGTGAAAATGCGATGGATGAGTTTCTCTAGGGGAGCTTTGCAATTTATATGTTCCCATACTAATTTCTGATATCTTTCTGGAAAACTCACTGTCTGAGAATAATTCCATTTTATTCTCTCTCGTTTTGTTTTATTTTTTCGCATCGTTATTCACTAAACTTTTCGTTTTTAATATAAGTTTTTCTTCCTGTTAGGGCTTTAGCCTCATCATCGAGAACAACAATATTTCTTGATCAATGGAAATTTTAACCTACTTCACCTGCTGCACCAATTATTGAAACGAATGAATCCGCCTTTAAACAAGCCCCTCCAACCAGCGCCCCATCAATATCGGACTGCGAAAGCAACTCGAATGCGTTTTGCTGATTCACACTACCACCGTATTGGATTATCAGTTTTTCAGCCAACGCCCACGAGTATAATTGTGCAACCAGTTTTCGGATTAACTTGTGAACTTGATTAGCTTGCTCGTTTGTTGCAGTTTTCCCTGTTCCGATTGCCCATACCGGTTCATAAGCTAACACAATTTTTTCTATATCATTTTGCGTTAAACCGGCAAGAACTCCCTTCACTTGTGTTGAAACGATTTGATCGGTTACTCCCGACTCACGCTCTTCTAACGTTTCACCGACACAAATTATTGGTGTTAAGTTATTAGCCAATGCCTGCTTAACTTTTAAATTTATGAACTCGTTTGTTTCTTTAAAATATTGACGGCGTTCCGAGTGTCCCAAAATTACATACTCGCAACCTATTGCTTTCAACATCCTGGCTGATACTTCGCCTGTAAAAGCTCCGTCGTTTTGATGATACATATTTTGAGCACCTAATTTTATCATCGTACCTTTTATCAATCCACAGGCAACCACGAGCGATACGAACGGCGGGCAAATTACGACTTCAACATTTTTGTTGAACCCGTTCAAGCGTTCTTTTATTTCATTTACGAGAGTTACTGTCTCTTGTATGTCTTTGTTCATTTTCCAATTACCGGCAATTACCTTACGGCGCATATTATGTTTCCTTCTGAACGTAAAACGTTCTTTATTTTTTTTCTTCTATAAAAAGTGTTGATATATATTTTGAATAATCATTTCTCATTAGTCACTGAAGTTACGCAGAATCGACTTTTTGTCATGTTGAGCGAAGCGAAACATCTAAAAACAGCTCAAAATTGAGGTTTAAGATTCTTCACTTCGTTCAGAATGACTGTTCTGCGTAACTTCAGTTAGTCAGTTGAAATATAAACTCATTTAGTATATTTAACAAATTCTTGCATATCACTTTTTTATTTAAATTTACTTCATTATATTTCTTCGCATTTGTGGCAATGGTGTTTCAATAATTTTATTAATTTGTTCCATTAATATTAGGAGATGGTATGCGATATATAAGTAGATTCGTTTTCATCAACACTTTAATTTTATTATTATTAATCGAATGTTTTCCACAAGAAAATAAACATTCGGAAACCGTAGCAATCACTGATTCAACATTAGATAACATTTCAATTTCACCCAGCAAACCCACTATTAGAGACAGCCAGGGCATTGCTGTTCAGACTATTTCAAGCGTTCAAATTAAAGCATCACCTTTTAGAGATATTAGGGAAATAGTCAGTAGTGCATTTGGTTTACTGCAGGACAGAAAGTATCGCGAATTAAAAATTCGGGGTGGAAGTATCGGAGAGACTGGATATATAATTGACGATATCTGGGTAAATGATCCACTAACCGGTTATTTGTCCCCAACGGTTAGTAAAAACTCACTTGAAGAAATACAGTTCTTACCTGCCGGCTATAGTGCCGAGTTTGGAAATGCTATGGGTGGAATTGTAAAAGTAACAACTAAATCGGGTAAACAAAACTATTTCGGTAGCGTAGAATACGTCGCTGACGAGTTATTCGGAAACGGAATGCGTGGCTTGAGGAGTTCAGGAAGCTCCTTGTGGAATTTATCGTTAGGCGGACCGGTAATTCCAACGAAGAAAGAATTGCTTCAATTTTTTGGGTCATTCGAATATAATTTTGAAAGAGACCCAAACCCTAGTTATTATTCTGAAAACTTAAGAAACATTGCAAATTCTATTTGGCCCAAATTTAAGGAAGTAACAGTTAACTATATTGAAGAGCGACTTAGAAACCAGCCCAGGCTTGAAGGTGCTGAATTAGATAGACGAGCGAGTGAGTTATTATTAGATCAGACAAATTGGAATATATCCCGACCGGGACAAATGCCGAACGGCTCACAAAGAAGATTTGCCTGGAATGAGAAGCTAACTATGAATTTAGGTGATCTCAAAATTACGTTGGCTGGAATTTCATCTCGAACAAAAAGCCGCATAATCGAACCGGGTTATTTATTGATGAATTCTTTCCACAATCCACTCACTCTTCAGGAAAATGATCAATATATATTTAAAACCGCATGGTCGCCTCAACCATCGACATTCATTGATGGACAAATTAGCTATTACCGTTCGTACGCAGAGACGATGGACCCGATTCATGAGGACAGAGTGTTTGACTATGGGGATCCAGAAAAAAATCCATTATTCCGTAATTATTTTCCACCTGGTATTGACCCGAGTAGGATGATAGGGTCCCGAATTCCTATGGATACTTATATAAACTATTTTGCTTTACCTGGAAGAGTGTATGACAACTACGGGAAAAATAAAACTATTTTCTGGCAATTTAATGCCAATTTAACACAGCAGATTGGTGATCATGAAATTAAAATTGGAGGTGAATATAAAATTCACGACCTACGCCAGTACACTATTACCCCACTCAGATTAGCATTCATGCCTGATAGCCTTCAAGAAATCATAAAACAGAATCCGGATTTACTAACGGAGGCTCAAAGGACTTATGTTTTCAGAGAATATCAATATCGAGTTGGAAACACTTACGGATATGATTATTTCGGAAGAGAAGTAAGTGATGAAGGATATAATAATTCTAAAAAATCAGACGGACCTAAGAAACCGATTTTGGGTTCAGCATATATACAGGACAAAATAGCATTACAGGACTTTGTTCTAAATTTCGGCTTGAGATTCGATTACTGGAATTCTAATACTGAAGTGTTAAAAGATTTTTACGATTTTACCAATAGTAAAAACACTCAACTATATGAATCACCTGAAAGATATATGCAATTGTTTCCGGGTAAACCGGTTCCAACCGAGGGTTGGGGAAACCCTAATATCATTGAGGACGACTCCTTTGAAAAATCGAAGCCGATTATAAATATAAGTCCGAGATTGAGTCTGGCATACTCTGCTCAAAGTACTACAACTTTATTTGCTAAATATGGTTCATTTTATCAAACGCCTCCGTTACAATATTTATACGTGAGCCAGGATTACTTACGCAATTGGTATGTTCAACCCGGTTACGTGGCTCTAAACAATCCGAAACTCCATCCGGAGAAGACTACTCAATATGAACTTGGTATTCTCCAACAGTTAGGCGAAGTTGCAAGCGCACACTTCACAGCTTATTATAAAAAAATCACGGGTCTAATTCAGTATGAATTTATCCAATCTATTTATAATAAAACTACGTATGCTATTTTTCAAAATGGAGATGGTGCAACTGTACGGGGCTTTGATTTTACTATCGATCAAAGAAGATGGAATAATTTTTCTTCTCAAATACATTACACATATTCAGCAGCTAATGGTAATTATGAAGGTCATAATATGTTTGGAAACAACTTATCAACCCGTAATTATTCAATCAATTTTACATTGAATTTAGATTACAGATTCGATGAAACACATAATAATATACTTGATAACTTTGGAATCAATTTATTATTTAGAGCTAATCGGAATAGAGCTTATGATACCCAAGCTTCTAATACTTTCTCTAACCATTATAATTGGAATAAGAGATTTGATTTAAAAATTGATAAAACTTTTCAACTCCCATATGGAATTAATCTTAACGCTTATCTTATATGTTTGAATGTACTTAACTCTATCGAAATTATTTCTGTATGGCCGACTACAGGTGATCCGGATAATAGTGGTGCTAATTTAGATACAATAATTCGAAGATTGGTCGAAAATGGCAGAGCGTCCGAGGTTCCGGTCTATACAGGTTTGTATAAAATGTATGAGTCTCAACCGGATAATGTTGGCTCATCACGCCAAATACGGCTCGGAATAGCTTTAGAATTATAAAGATATATATCTTTCTTGCTTCTTATGTTTCTATTTGATATTTTTTGAGCAAAAGAGAACTTTCGATATGGAAAAGAAAAAATATGTTCTGGGAGTTGATGGCGGCGGCACTCAAACTACGGCTATTTTAGTGGGGCTCGATGGAGCTGTTGTTGCTGAAGAAAAATCGGTTTCAACGAATATACAAATAGTAGGGGTCGAGAAAGCAACTAAAACAATTATCAAATTAATTTTTGCTTGCTGCAAAAAAGCCGGTTGCGATATCAATTCGATTAAATCTATTGTTCTGGGATTAGCCGGCGCCGGACGGTTAAGCGATAAAAAAATTCTTCTCGAAGGACTGAAGAAAAGTCAAATATTGCTTCCTGCTGTAACGGTGGAAAACGACGCCCGAATTGCCCTCGAAGCCGCATTCGCAAGCAGCTACGGTATTGTGCTTATTGCCGGAACCGGCTCAATAGCTTTAAGCAAAGACGAAGCCGGAAAAATTTTTCGCCTCGGCGGTTGGGGAAGAATTTTAGGCGACGAAGGAAGCGGTTATACAATCGGATTAAAAGCTCTCAACGCTGCAATCCGTGCTTATGAAGGGAGAGCCGATAAAACCACCTTGTTAAACTTAGCTCTTGAACATTTCGAATGCAAATCGTTGGATGATATCATCTCAAAAATATACACCGGGTCTGCGGATATTGCTTCGTTCGCCACCAAAGTTATAAAAGCTTCAACCGAATTCGACCACGTAGCTCACAATATTCTTTTCAATCAGGCAAATGAGCTTGCCGATTTAGTGCGTGCACTGATTTCGCAGATGCATCCCAAAAGAAAAATGCCGGTAGCTTTGATGGGCGGACTCCTCGAAACCGAAAATGTTTACTCAAAGATGGTGAAAGAACGAATTGCACGTTCGCTTCCACAAATAATAATTCAGAAACCAAAATTCCCAGCCGCTTTTGGCGCTGCAATTATGGGACTGAAAGCATTTGAATTTTAGAATTAATCAGTTTCCCAATTTATATGAAACATTTACTTTTTACTTTTTACTTTTTACTTTTTACTTATTTCCTCGGCTGTCGCGCACCGGTTGAAATTCAAAAGACGCACGAAAAACCAACCCCCATCGCCAAAGAAGACGTTGAAGAAATTATCGAAACCAAAACCGACTGGGTTGAAGAAACATTAGAGCGATTGACGATTGAAGAAAAAGTCGGGCAGATGATTATGCCTCGCGCAACAGGATATTTTGTAAATACCGGGAGCGATGAATATACCAAGATGTTACATCTCGCGAAGAACCGGAAAGTTGGCGGCTTCTGTTTTTTCCAGGGAGATGTTTATGCAACAGCAGTAACAATAAATAAACTTCAGGAAGTCTCGGATGTTCCGCTTTTAAACAGCGCCGACTTTGAGCGAGGCGGACCTATGCGAATCCGGAGGATGACTCCTTTCCCTGAAGCAATGGCTGTCGGAGCCGCTCGCAGTCCCGAACTCGCTTTTCAAATGGGCAAAATTGTCGCAGCCGAAAGTCGTGCTATCGGCGTTCATATCAACTTCGCACCGGTAGTAGATGTGAACAACAATCCGCTTAATCCGGTTATTAATACCCGTTCGTATGGCGAATCGCCGCAACTCGTTGCCGATATAGCATCAGCTTATGCCGCAGGGATGCAAACCAACGGACTTATTGCAACAGCAAAACATTTTCCCGGACACGGCGATACGGACGTTGATTCGCACTACGATTTACCAGTATTAAATGTAAGCCGTGAACGGTTGGACAAAATTGAACTCCCCCCTTTCAAAGAATTGATAGATAAAGGTGTAATGGGTATAATGACTGCACACCTTGCAGTTTCCGCTTTCGATGGGAAGAAGCGGATTCCAGCATCGCTTTCGATAAACATAACTACCGACCTGCTTAAAAACGAATTAGGTTTTAAAGGTTTGATAATTACTGATGCACTCGAAATGCGTGGCGTTACAAAAGTTTTTAGTGTAGCCGATGCGGCAATTCGATCTGTGGAATCGGGCGCCGATATTTTACTTTTGCCCCCCGATGAAGATGCCGCGATTGATGCAATTTTGGATGCGATTAAGAAAGGAATAATTTCACAAGCCCGAATCGATTCATCAGTCAGAAAAATTTTAGCCGTTAAACAATGGCTAAAGTTAGACGAAAACAAATTGGTTGATGTGAATAAAATCTCGGACGTTGTTAGCACTCCTGAGCATTGGCAAGTTGCAAAAGAAATTTCGCAAACTTCAATCACAGTTGTGAAGAACGAACGCGCAATACCAATTAATCCGCGCAAGAATACGCTCGCATTGATAATCAGCGACATGGATGATTATCGCACCGATATCAATCGCCCCGGAAATGCAAACCCGAACGAGAGAGCCGGCGATTATTTTTTAGGAGAACTCCGCGCACGCAGCAACAAAATAAAATCCATCCGTTTATCTCCACGCAGTAATCAAATGGATTTCGATGCAGCACTATCACAGATCCGTGCATCCGATGTTGTTATCTGTGCCTTATTCGTGAAGATACGAACCAGAACAAATCCTTACGGACTTTCACAGAATCTGAGTGATTTTATCAATTCTATTTCGAGTGCAAAAGGAAACGGGCGAGTTGTTAAAAATATTATAGTTGCATTTGGAAACCCTTATACCGTTGGAGTGTTAAAAAATTCTGACGCTGTAGTTTTCGCATATTCGGATAGTGAACTTTCAACCGAAGCGGTAACAGAAATTTTGTTCGGCGAAATCAAAGCGAAGGGCGAACTTCCTGTTACAATTCCCGATGCAGCTTCGGGCGTTACGATGTATGCGTTTGGAAGCGGGTTAAAAATTTCGAAAACCACTTTGCACGAAGATAAAACTACAACCGACCTGAAAAAATTTGAAAATGTGGATCGAACAATCAAATCGGCAATTTCTGATAAGGCATTCCCCGGCGCCCAAGTAATGGTTATTAAAGAGGGGGAAGTTTTACATCATCAAAATTACGGACGACAGGATTACTCACCTGATTCACCTGAAGTTACTGACTCGACGTTGTACGACATTGCATCGCTTACGAAAGTAGTTGGCACAACCGCAGCAATTATGAAGTTGTTGGATGATGGTAAAATAAATTTGGATAATAATGTAATTAAATATATTCCGGCTTTTGCTTTTAACGGAAAAGAGAATATCACTATTCGAAATTTACTCCTGCACAACAGCGGATTACCGGCTTGGCAAAAATTTTATCTCACTTGCAAGTCTGCCGATGAAGTTTTGGATTCTATTTACAACTCGAAGTTAATTTATAAAACGGGCGATTCAACCGTCTATAGCGATTTCGGGTTTATCGTTCTGGGAAAAATTATAGAATCAGTTACCAGTTCAACTCTCGACACTTATTTACGAACAGAATTTTTTGAACCACTTGGAATGATGAATACATTCTACAATCCACCCGCTGAAATTATACAGCGAACCGCACCAACAGAACTTGATACAGTATGGCGAAAGAAACTTGTCCACGGATCTGTCCACGATGAAACGGCGTCGCTGCTCGGTGGCATTTCCGGACACGCGGGAATTTTTTCCACCGCTTCCGATTTAGCAAAATTCGCTCAGATGATTTTGAACGGAGGAAGCTATGGAGGAGTTCAATACATTAAAACGGAAACAGTAAAATTATTTACCGAACGAACTGATTTGAAAACCAAACGTGGACGCGGCTGGGATTTTAAGACTTTGAACGGATACAGTTCGGCGGGAAATCTTTTTAGTCCGAAATCGTTCGGACACACTGGCTTTACAGGCACATCGCTATGGATCGACCCCGATAGAAATTTGATTGTAATATTTTTAACTAACCGTGTTCATCCAACTCGTGCTAATAATAAGATTATTAAAATTCGCTCCGAATTACACGACGAGGTGATCGAAGCATTAAGATAAGGATTCGGATGTTACAAAATTATTTACTCAAATTAATTTTAGTTGCAGGATCACTTTTTTCATTGTTCGTTATTTTTGTGAAATCAGATTTATACTCCGGCGGGATTTTCCTCTTTTTGGGAGTTCTGCTTTCCTGTTTTCCGCAATGCAACACCCAAGAATCAAAATCTATTTTAGTAACTTCTTAATTTAGAATAATATAAAAATGATTTCTGCTGTCTGCGAAAAATGGGAAAACCAATTAATTGTGTTGCAAGCGAGTCCGTAGGACTCGTATGTTTGTAGCGCAAGATCCAGAAAGCCCATTTCCGCTCCAGAGGAGCGGTATGGTGATTATCTTTGGTTCAATGATTCAAATACATTCGACCCCCGCCTACCATAGTCCCGCAAAGCGGGACGGCGGGCAGGCCGCTGGGGTCGGAATAATTTTTTATTTTCTTTCTACAGACATTGAACTCCTAACGGCCTACGGCTCTTCGAGCCGAAGGCTCGTAGAGAGTTCTGATT
>JAUXOG010000064.1 GCA_030682385.1 Bacteroidota bacterium | reverse complement strand
ATAAGACTGAAACTTTGATGAGTTTGCTTTTCATTTTTTGAATTAGTAAAATTATGCAGGTCTAACCTATAACAATCTGAAAGGAACAGTTATGTTGAAACGGTATTTCTTTATAATTTTCATAATTATACTAACTATCTCTACAATTCTTGGGCAGGATAAAAATTATTTTACTGTCGAAATTACTTTCAATCCAGGACAATCCGCCGAATATCTCCAAGAATTAATTCCAACATTCCGTGTAATTTCACAAACCGAGAATTCAGTAGTAGGAGAAATTTCGCCGCGTGATTTTTCCAGTATCCGTTCAGGTGAATATGTTTATAAAGTTTTAAGTGTTCCGAAGTCTGTTTATCATTCACCTCAAATCAACAAGCAGGTAGGATCGGCAAATCCTCACATCCAATCAATGGTGAACAGTGTATCGACAGATACACTAAGGCAACAAATATTAGCTCTCCAAAATTTTGGAACGCGCTATGAATATACACTTCAGCAGGAATCGGCGGGAGTTTATATTTACAACCAATTTGTGAGGTGGGGACTGCAAGCTGAATACGATCTATACGCATTTGGTACAACTACACTCTACGATCTCGATTATGTTGATGAAAACACAGGATGGATAGTTGGTACCGGAGGTATGATAGTGAAGACTACAAATGGGGGTGAAACATGGCTCTATAATAATAGCAATACCAGCACTTCAACACAAATATACGGAGTTGATTTTGTAAACAGTACCACAGGGTGGGCTGTAGCTCAGTCCGGGATAATAAGGAAAACAACAGACGGCGGAACTACCTGGAATTCACAGACCAGCGGTCAATCAGTTTCACTTTTTGACGTCGGTTTCGTGAATGAACAACTTGGTTTGATAGTCGGTGCAAGCGGTAAGATTTTAAGAACAACTGACGGCGGAACAAATTGGACTTTAATAACTTCAGGAACTACTCAAACATTGCGAGAATTGCAATTTGTAGATCAACAAAATGCTTGGACAGTTGGTACAAGCGGAACTATTCGTCGTTCAACCGATGGGGGTTTAACTTGGTCGGCACAAGCACCACCTGCCGGTGTAACTAATTATTTGCGAGCTGTATGTTTTATCAATAATCAACTCGGCTGGATTGCCGGCGATGGCAAAACGATTCTTAAAACAACCAACGGAGGCATTGATTGGGTCAAAAAAACAGTTCCTGTCGGGCTTGATTCAATTCTCCGCGGTATTTCTTTTATTGATTCCCAAACCGGTTGGATTGTCGATTATTCAGGTGTTATAATTAAAACAACCGACGGGGGTGAAAACTGGTTTATTCAGTATGATCATAAAGGTTGGAATACTAAATTCTTAAATGTAAAAGCCATTAGTAACAATCGTATAACGGCTTGTGGTACATCGGGTAATCTTTACTCCTCAAATAATACCGGGACAAATTGGATACGGCAAACACATAATCTTCCAAATCAATTTTTGCATTGGTCTAATAACATTGTGGCAACTATAACCGGTTCGCTTTTTCCTGAAAAGGAATGTATAATTGTTGCACATTACGACTCTTATAGCACTATCAATCCCATGAACACAGCCCCCGGAGCCAACGACAACGGCACCGGAACAGCCGCGGTTATGGAAGCTGCCCGCTTATGCGCCGGCAAACAATTCGAGAACACTATAAAATTTATTGCTGTATCCGGTGAGGAAATGGGTATGTTCGGCAGCGATTACTACGCTTTTAAAGCTCGCGATGAAGGAAGAAATATCATTGGTGTTGTAAACGGAGATATGATAGGTTATCCAACCACATCCGATACTGCACGATTGATTACCGGAAGCTATCAAACATTAAACCGATTAGTTGATTCTGCAGCAATTTACAATCAGCGGTATAATATTGGGCTAACTGTTGTGCCGGTAATAGACAACACAGGTGCAAGCGACTACGGTCCTTTTGCTTTAGCGGGTTACGACGCACTTGATATTGCCGAAGGAACTCCGGAAGAAATATGGGGGGGCGCCGATCCGTATTATCATACTGTAAACGATACTTACGATAAACTGAAACCAAGTTTGATACGTCAGGGCACGCAACTTATGCTTGCAACGGTGGCTGAACTTGGGAAACCGTTTACCCGAGGAACAGTGAGTGGAAAAGTTTATCAAGATTTAGATCGGGATAGTTCGACTGTTGGCGACTCGACTCTTCAAGATTGGGTAATCAAAGTTTATAAAGATGGAATTTTACAAAGGCGAACTACAACCGATGAAAACGGAAATTATTCGATTGGTGATTTATTGCCGAATACCTATACTGTCGAAGAGAGTTTATACCACGATTGGACCCAATCATTTCCGCTTGTTGCTTCACCCGGTGTAACATTCACAACTTACGGTGCGAATGCAGGTAGTCGTGCATACACGATTAATTTGAATTCAAATCCTAATGCAGCAAATAAAGATTTTGCTAATTATCCTCATAATCTCTTGATGCTAAAGCTTCAATATAATTCAGGATGGAATATGGTATCAGTTCCACTCGGTGTTGCAAATTATGAGAAGGATATAATTTTTCCAAGTTCGATTTCGAATGCCTACAGTTACGAGGAAAATTATCGCATATCAAACACACTCGATAATGGTATTGGCTATTGGTTGAAATTTCCATCTACCACTGATGTGAAAATGGTTGGTTCAATTATTTCATGTGATACTATTATTCTAAATCATGGATGGAATTTAATCGGGTCAATATCACGCCCGATTTCTGTTTCTTCGTTGGTAACAATTCCCCCAGGAATACTTGTTCCTAGATTTTATGAATATTCTAATGGTTATCTCATCGCCAATACATTAGTTCCAGGTCGTGCTTACTGGGTAAAAGCAAATTCTTCAGGGGAATTAATATTGTGTGTGCCGACTCTCGAAAAATCGACCGAATAAATCATAAATCATAAATCTAAAATAGTCCGCCTCCCGAGTTTAATTATTTATTGCCGGAGGTGAACTATGAAATTTTACATACTACTATCAATTTTTCTCACTTCAGCAACTCTTGGTCAAGTTGCTCAATTCCCATATTTTCAAAATTTTGACGGTGTAACACCGCCTGCACTGCCCACTGGATGGACGACAACAACGAGTCGTTCACCATCTGGTGATTTTACTACTGCAGTCGGTACGGCGAACTCCCCGCCAAATGCTGTGCTAACCTCAAATCCGCGAATAGCTCAATTTCTGATTTCACCTATATTTGATTTTTCCGGGAGGATTGTTGATAGTTTGATCTTCTACGAGAGAAGATCGGCAACTGATACAACGGGCATTTTGATGGAGGCATCAATCGATAGCGGCATAACATTTCCCGTTGCCATAAGTGACACACTCCATTTGTTCAACCCCGCAACATACGTTCGCCGTGCATTTGTTTTGCCACAGAGCCTTTCTGGCAGAAATAATGTTAAAATTCGCTGGCGTGTTTTAGGCGACCCACGGGGTGGAATCACAGCGACTCTACGCTTTGATGATATTTTGGTCACCGTCAAAACGCAATTCGATGCTGATGTCTCCACGATTCGATTTTCTCCTCAATTTCCCGTCTTGGGAGATTCCGTGTTTGTCAATGCAATTGTAAGAAACTACGGTATTCAACCAATCCAAAATTTTCTCGTAGAGTTTTATGACGATATCAATCGCGACTCGATATCACAGTCGACAGAATTATTTGATACGGTGCGAGTTTCACAACAAATTCTTCCGGGCGATTCGGTTACAGTTTTTTCACTCATGCGAAATCTTCCCCTCGGCGATAAGCAGATCATCGTCCAAACGGTACTTACGAATGATGAAAATCCCTCAAACGACCGCAAGATAGCTTCGTTTATTATTGGTGTTCTGCCATTCTCCATCGTTGTCAACGAGATTATGTATGCACCTCTGACCGGAGAACCTGAATGGATCGAGATAACCAATACGACGAATGATTCGATCAATTTAAAACTTTGGATAATATCAGACCGCAACACGAGCGTAAAAGCAAATATTACAACAACGAATTATTATCTAAAGAAAGACGAGTTCGCAATAGTAACCAAAGACTCGGCAAGCTTTTTCGAAATACATCCTAATATAGATTCAAAGGTTTTTACGGTACCTTCTCTTGCCACATTCAACAACGACAGCGATGCAGTTGTAATATTCGACCAGAGGGGGAATATGATTGACAGCGTTAACTATAAATCAAGCTGGGGTGGCGGAAGCGGTGGAAAATCTCTGGAAAGATTAGAGCCTTCCGGGGAATCGAATTTAAAATCGAATTGGGGCACATCGCTGCATCCCGAAGGTTCTACTCCGGGGAAAAAAAATTCTCTCACTCCAAAAGAACTTGACCTATCAGTCCAACGAATTTACTTCACGCCGTCAACGCCGGTTGCCGGAGACGAGATAAACATCAGAGCGGTTATTTTCAATAAAGGAAAGCAAGATGTAGAAAATTTTTCGGTTGAAATTTATTTGGATGCAAACAAAGATTCGATTTATCAGTCATCTGAACTGATAGCATCATCACATTTTAGCAATCCAATTAATACAAATGATTCGATTATTTTTTTGAAGTCGATTGCAATTCCCACAGTTGGCAGTTATACTTTCATTGCACGAGTAGTTTTTACGAACGATGAAGATACGCTCAACAATATCAAACTCGCTTCGGTATTTGTCGGACACAAAGCAAACACAATTGCGATAAACGAGTTAATGTATGCACCGATCAGTGGCGAGCCGGAGTGGTTTGAACTTTACAATTTATCTGCCGACACAGTAGATATCCGTAACTGGAAAATCAGCAACCGGAATTCTTCTTCAAAATATTTGATTACATCTTCTCAAATTCTATTACTGCCGAAAGAATATTTAATTGTAACGAAAGACACTTCGCTGCTATTCGATAAACGTCGGGATATTCCATCGAAAGTAATTCAATCGCTTTCGATTCCTACTTATCTTTTTAGTAACAATGGCGATGCGGCTGTGCTGTTCGATAACAGGAATGTTATTATCGACAGCGTTATTTATCTACCAAGCTGGGGCGGTTCAAACGGAAGATCGCTTGAGCGGGTTGAAGCAGCTCTAACTCCTTTAGATTCAACAAATTGGGGCAACTCACTTGATTCTACCGGTGCAACTCCGGGAAAACAAAATTATTTAACACCATTAGAATTCGATTTGCAGGCATTACGGATTTATTCAGGTAAAAGTTTGCCAAACGAACCGGTAAATATTTTCGTGGTTGTTAGAAATGCCGGAAAGAAGAGTGCATCGAATTTTAACATCAAACTATTTCACGACATCAACGGGGATTCAATTTGGCAGGATTCAGAATTAATATCAGCACAAAATTTTTCAGGGAATTTATCGTTCAAAGATTCTACGATAGTTAATTTCTTGTGGCAAAATCCGGGCGGCGGATTTAAGCAGTTGATTGCTATAGTTGAATATCAGAACGAGATGCGATTAAGAGACAACATTACATTCGGGATTTTAAAAATCGGTTATCCGCAACAGTCGCTTGTTATTAACGAAATAATGTTCGCACCATCAAGCGGAATGTGCGAGTACGTCGAGTTATACAATCGAGAATCTTTCCCGGTTGAAATGCGTGATTGGAAAATCCACGATAAGCCCGACACAGCGGGTAAAGCTAACGAGTTTAATTTGAGTGCTTCTTCAATAATTGTAAAACCGGGCGAATATCTTGTTCTATCAGCCGATTCATCTATCTTAAATTTGTTTAGTTATTTAAGCGATACAAGTGATAACATACACTTACATATTTTCAAGAAAAGCAGTTTGAGTTTACACAATGATGGTGATGATGTTGTGTTGAAAGATTTAACCAACCTTGTAATTGATAGTATCAGATACTCACCAAAGTGGCACAACCCGGAAATTTACGATGTGGGCGGGCGAGCGTTGGAGCGAATCAATCCGAATTTGCCTGGCAATGATCGCCGCAACTGGACTACGAATGCGCATCCGTCCGGCGGTACACCGGGGAAGCGAAACTCGGTTTTTGTTTCAACAATTCCGACAAACGCTTCACTTGTATTTTCACCAAACCCGTTTTCGCCCGATGCCGATGGATTTGAAGACCATTGCATAATCTCGTATAACTTACCATCAACTGCGGCGATGATAAGGATCAGAATTTTCGATTCTAGAGGAAGAATTATTCGCACGTTAGTGAACAACGAGCCGAGTGGCTCAAGCGGACAAGTTATCTGGGATGGGATGAATGATGAAAGACAAAAAGCAAGGATCGGAATTTATGTAGTGTTGTTGGAAGCATTCGATGTGAACGGCGGAAATATTAATACGATTAAAGGGGCTGTGGTTGTGGCTGGAAGGTTGTAAAAGGAACTGTAAAATTTGATGCATAGGAATTATTGTTTATATTTAAACCGAAGTTAGTGGTAATTGTAAAAAAAAGTAATCGAAAGAAAAATGACAAAGGAGAGATTATGAAGTCCTACATAAAAATACTCGCATCCATTTTGTTATTCTGTTTTTCAATCATCACTGATGCACAGGCACAATTTATTAAATACGAAGGCAACCCAGTTCTCCGGCTTGGACCTGCAGGGTCATGGGAGAGCAAACAAGTCTCACACCCGAGGATACTCTTTGATGGTAAACTCTTTCGTATGTGGTATGCCGGCTCCAACGACACGTGCAGGCAAATCGGGTATGCTACTTCGGTTGATGGTATCAACTGGACGAAGCATCCCGCCAATCCCGTTCTAAAAATTGGAGAGCGTAGTAACTTTGACGGCATGGTTGTTTCGCCGGGTGCGGTTGTGTTCGACGGTATAGGCTATCACATCTATTACACAGCACGATCAGTTGCAAACACTGAAGCCGTTTGCCATGCAACATCTCCCGATGGAATAACGTGGACAAAGGACGATGCGAACAATCCTGTATTAGAACGTGGGACTACAGGTTGGTGGGATGATTACGGCGTTTCTGCCGGTCCGGTTCTCAGGCAAGGCACGGAATGGAAGATGTGGTACAATGGATTTCGTTCTGATGCACGATGGCACGCAGGCATTGCTACTTCTTCTGATGGTGTTCACTGGACAAAAGATACACTCAACAATCCGTTATTTGAGCAAGGCGTGTCCGGCACATGGGACGAATATGAGCAATGGCTCGCCGATGTATTACCTGATAGTTCATACTACGAAGCATTCTATTTTGGCAATGCAAAACAGCGTGCGATTGGGTATGCGGTTTCAAGGGATGGAATTGCATGGGGAAAGTACGAAGGAAATCCAATTCTCACGCCCAAGCATTCCACCGATGATAAAGCAGTTCTGTTCCAGTCATCTTTTTTAAAGACCAAAGACGAGTACAAGATATGGTATAGCGATGGAATGACAGCACAAATTTGTTTTGCACTCAGCGCAGCATTCACGCCCGTAAGCGCACAAGAACAGGAGAAACGGATGCTTGTGGCGAACAAGCCAGTAGCGAGCGCGGCAAAGAGCGAGAGCAAGCAGGTCGCGAAGATTCCGGTACCTGATTATACTGCTGAACTAAAGGATGGCATTTTACTTATAAAGAACCTACAGACTGCAAATAGTGAAAATGAATATGGCGATTACAAAGTAGATATCAAATCACTTAATGAGGAGAATAAAAAGGATAAAAATGGTGGAAATTGGCAACTTCCAGAGAGCATTCCAAAAAATATACTTGCAGCAAATGTAGAAGGATATGATGCAGTTAATTATTTAGTCTATGAAGATATGATTGTGGGGTTATTTAAGAACAAGTATGGTCCAGTTTATGGTAGACCAATAAACGCGCCAGATGGCAGCAAGATTTTCACCAACAGTGAGGCTATCTACATTGCGCCTGATGGTTCAATTGTTGCTACAACGCCGACCTATGCACTGACAGAAACAAGGACTGGCAGAAAGGCATCGGAATATGCTGGAACTTTTAAAGGAATCCCAGCACTAACAAACCCAACAATCACAAAAGGAAATGGAACAGGATTCGCAGATGTGAGCGATCCCAGCCTATCAAGTCCGATACAAGTAACGATAGCCACTGGTGAATTGGCACCCAAATCAGCGATTTTAGGGCAACTCGAAGGTTCGAGGTAATTTCATGGGCGACAGTGAAAAGTATGCTAAAAAGCCAGTCCAAAAGCCACTTATAACACCTGAAATATTGCCTCAAGTAATTAAAGAAGGAGCAACAAAGAAAGGAGATATTTCACCGCCAGTCAGTCTGCTTGCAATGAAAAACAAGGTGGTGGACACTAAAGGTGCGGATTTCAAGAATAAAAAATCGGAACGGACAGAAGTTGAAGTAAAACAAATAAACCAATTAATAGCTAAAGAAAAATATCCTGAACGCCAAGTGATAGCATCCGAAGTTGAATCAATCCGTCAAAAAATGGCAATTGAAGATAAAACGAATGGAATAAGCAATGAAGAAAGTAGGAAGAGACAGGCTGAAATAAAGGTCGGGATGACTTGGACTGAAGCTGCTGAAAAGCTGCGAAATATGGGTTATACGGAAACCCTCAAGTGGGTCGAACAAAAACTCAACGAGCAGAAAAAATCCCAGCCCAAGGGCGGCAGTCAAACGAAAAAGGAAGGCGAGAAGGCAAAGGACGGGGAGGAGAGGAAGAGGCGGAAGGGCGAATATGAGAAAACCAAGGGCATAGCCGAGAAGCACCGCCCAAAGACCGGCATGGAAGAGTCTCTTGAAACGGGTGGCAAGCCCTCTGAAAATAAGGCAGAGCAGGCCCAGAAGCCGCCTGAGCAGAAAAAGGACGCGCCTGCTACCGAATTCTTCACCAAGCCGAAGCAGGACTGACGCTCATTGGATAATGAAAAACAAGAAAGCGCCTGATGTCGTCAGTTGACATGAAAAGATGATTTGGGCTTATCTCGTAGGTCGCGTTCTTGTAGCGCCGGCAAAGCTCTATCTCCAGGCCAGTGGTGAGATAGCAGATGTGCACGAGGCGGTTCAGCCTTCCTGCCTCGCGAAGCGCAAACTCGCAGGCAATCTGCGAAACCAGCTTGTCCTGCACCTCGTTCTGCCGCTTGAACTTGCCCAGGCGCTCGGCTATCTTCAATTTTATAGCTGTTCATAATGAAAATCCAAAAGTATATACTTGGACTAAAGATGCCGATACGATTATTGCTAAGTGGATTAAATGTAAAGAAGCGTTAGGGGCACTACACTATTGAAGTATAATTCGGTAAACTCACCATCCGTGCGAAAAGAAAAATATTTACCTGTTTTCCACACTTACGAAAATGGGTACTGCAATGCGGGAGACAGGAGTCGGAGTGGATAAGCCGGCTGTTATATTGAAAAAAATAAAAATAATTTTACTCAAGTAAATTGATCATTAACAGTTTAAGCACTTCAACGCCGAACCCTAAAAAGCTCAGCTTTTTTATTTTGCATTGGCTTATAGGTATCTCAAGTTAAATTGTAGGTTCTGGGATTGCAATAAAACTTTCAGAAAGAATAGACGTTATTATTTTCTTTTATATCTCTCGACGATTTTGTGAGTACCAATAGTAAATTAAATGAATTTGTTCCCCTCTTTTTGAAAAAAGCAACGATAATGAATATCAACATAATGATATTAAGCGAAAAAACTGTTTTAACAGGTCACTAAAATTTGGTGATAATCTGAAGAAGTTGATAACTATATTAGCACCTCACTTTAGTGAGGTGCTAACAACCAAGAATAATATTGACAAACTGTTTCAACAGTTTCTTAATAAGCTGTTCATATTTTTGTTGAAATAGGCTTGCGGAAGACAGCAGTAGATTACCAAAAAACTATTCAATAATTAAATACTTTTTAATGCTGTCTTCAAGTCGTGAATTATATCTTCCAACTTTTCAATACCAACTGAGAGGCGGATACCGCCCGGATCGATTCCCTTTTTAATCTGTTCCTCCGGAGGTATTGCTGCGTGTGTCATTGAACTGGGATGTTCTACAAGTGTGCGAATCATTCCCAAACTAACAGCCAATGTAATTGAGTAAGCTTGTTTTGCGAGGATGTTGATAAATTTTTCGCCTCGATCTCTGCGTTGTTTTGGAGTTTTACCCTTGAATGCAAAAAATAATAAAACACCCGGTGCAAAGTTACCGTCGTAATCATACATTTGCCGGCGGGCTAAAGCCGATTGTGGAAACGAATCTAAACCGGGATACCGCACATAATCGATACGCGGGTCGCGCTCTAAAAACTTTGCTACTTCAAGTGCAGTCCCCATAGCTTGTTTAAAACG
>JAUXOG010000062.1 GCA_030682385.1 Bacteroidota bacterium | reverse complement strand
GGTCGTGTGATAACTGTAGGAACTCATCCCCCGACCCCTTCTCTTAAAAAGAGAAGGGGAGAATTGAACTCAGATTCAGCAAGTCCCTCTCTTCGTAAGAGAGGGATTTAGGGTGAGTTCGGTATTATCACACAGTCTTTTTAAGCGGGGGTCGGGCGCTAACGAGGTTTATTGGTGAGAATCCTCATCCTCTAGTCTCTGCACGCTTTCCGCTACTATTATTCTCTTCACGGAACTTCGCTCAGGATTACCATATTCCGACAAAGGCGGAACTTAGGCTTCCCTGAATTCACCCGATTTTTCAATACCGATTACTCGGGAAAGCTGCTATTTCGCATGAAGTTCTCGATGACAATTTGCACATAATAAAATGCATTTGTCAAGTTCTTCTTTTACTCTCAGCCAACTTCTCGTATAACCTTTCATCGAAATGCCGAAGTCTTTGTTTGTCTTTTCTTGATGATGAAACTCAAGCGCTTCAGAACATTTCGAATATCCACAAATTTGGCACTTGCCACCTTTGTAAGTTATTGATTAAAGGCGTAATTGCTTTCTCCGCTTTTTTACTGCAGAGATTAGATATTTTCGCCTGTCGGCATAAGTTCGAATGTCTCGGTTCATGCCTGCTTACAGCCGCATGCTCTACCATTGAGCTATCGCGGAATTTTAACGTTTAAATATAGAAAAAAACTTGAAAAAAATCAAATCTATTCAGTTTTCAATGTCATATAATCATAAATAATTTTCCAACCTTCTTCGAATCGCTTGAGTATCAATTTGACAACACTATGAGAACTCTATTCCTCTCTAACTTTTAATTATAAATTCAAGATATTTTATATACAATTGCTTTTTCTTTCTTTAATTATTATTTTCCCAATAAATTCATGAGAACTCAAAATGAACACTCTTTTTTCTTCATTTGATATTGGGGTTATAGTTGTATATTTCATCTTCGTTCTTGGGATTGGTTTTTACTTTTCACGAAGAGAACGCACATCAACCGAATACTTTCTTGCTGATCGTAATGTCAGATGGATTGCAATAGGAGCCTCGCTGTTTGCAACAAATATTTCGAGTGAGCATTTTATCGGACTTGCAGGGTCAGGTGCATCGTCGGGTTTAGCAGTAGGCCACTTTGAGTGGTTAGCATGTTTAATTGTATTAATTCTCGGTTGGGTTTTCGTCCCATTTTATCTCCGAAGCGGCGTTTATACAATGCCCGAATTTTTAGAGAGAAGGTTCGACAGCCGCAGTAAATGGTATCTCACGTCAGTTTCTATCATTGCTTATATAATCACCAAAGTATCGGTAACACTTTTTGCCGGCTCAATTTTACTCGAACAGGTTATGGGATGGGATATATACACATCGTCTATTGTGCTTGTGATTCTTACGGGAGTTTATACAATCCTCGGTGGACTTGCGGCCGTAATTTACACAGAGCTGATACAAACATTCGTGCTCATAGGGGGCGCTGCTATTCTTACAATCTTTGGTTTGCATGAAGTAGGCGACATCAGCGGACTTGCTGCAAAAGTTCCTGCATCGTATTTCTCGATGTTCAAACCGATGAGCGATCCTGATTTTCCATGGACAGGGATAATATGAACAATGCAAGGTCGGGAACAATCTTTGCAGGTTTTTTAAAAATTCTTCCCGTGTTCATACTTGTTTTGCCGGGTGTAATTGCGATTGCTTTGTATCCTGACATAAGCGGCGATCAAGCCTACCCGGCACTCGTTACAAGATTGTTGCCTGCGGGATTGAAAGGAATTGTGATCGCGAGTTTGCTTGCGGCGCTTATGTCGTCACTTGCCTCGTGTTTCAATTCATCTTCAACTTTGTTGACATTAGATGTATACAAGAAATTTCATCCTGAAGCATCTGAACGACAAATAATTACAGTTGGTAGAATAATCACAGGTATTATGGTTCTTCTTGCGCTTGCTTGGATACCGCTTATTCGTGTCATGAGTTCGCAATTGTATATTTACTTACAAAGTGTGCAAGCGTATATTTCACCGCCAATTGCAGCTGTGTTTTTATTCGGCGTCTTCTGGAAGCGCGTAAATGGAACAGGTGCAATAGCATCTATGATTACCGGTTTGATTTTAGGTGGTGGAAGGTTAGTGGGTGAGTTGATTCATAAGTCATCACCAATCACGTTGGGATTTTTTACAATACTTATTGAAATGAATTTCTTACATTTTGCAATTTTGCTTTTTGTTGTTTGTTCGGCTGTACTCATCATAGTTAGTTTAATGACCGTAAAACCAGATGAGCAGAGAATTGCTGGATTAATCCGTCAGCTGACGAACTACCACTGACAAAAGTGTGAGATTATCTGAAACAGCTGCCGGCAGGACAATGAATATTTTCTTTACGGTTCTTCTGATTGCAACTGTGGTAACATTGTGGATAGTATTTAGATAATAATGATTTAACTGAGTTCGTCCCAAAAAACTCGAAAACCCGCTTGGATTCGGTGATTATCGAGTAGAAATTGTTTCAAAATAAAAAGGAACATACATATGAAAAAGCTAATATTAATTATTTCGTTTTTACTCCAATCATGCTTAACAAGTGCCGAGTGGCAGCACATCGGTAAATGGACAAATTTCACTCAAGAAAAAAACACTTTTACATTCCAAACGCCACCGGCTGCGGTGCGAGTTACAATATTTTCTGATAATATTGTGCGTGTCCGACTTGCACAAACCAGAAAATTCTCTGACGATTTTTCGTGGGCTGTAATTGCAAATGCTGATACTACTATAGAAATCTCTTCGACTGAAACGGACAGCAGTTTAGAAATTTACACCAGTCATATGCGTGTAAGTGTGTTGCGAAATCCGACTCGCATTTTATTCTACGAAAAGATGTCAAATCAACTGTTGAATTCCGATGATCCTAAAAAAGGAATGGGTTGGGATGGCGAGGCGGTACGTATTTGGAAGACAATGCCGCCCGATGAGTTCTACTACGGTTTCGGAGAAAAAACGGGTTCACTTGAAAAGCGCGGCTCTTCAATGGTGAATTGGAATACGGATTTCCCTGCTTATCGTGCTTCAACTGACCCACTTTACAAATCAATTCCGTTCTTTATGGCAATAAGAAAAGGGAAAACCTATGGAATATTTTTCGATAACAATTATCGAACTTATTTTGATGTTGGAAAAGAATCGTTAAATACGTATTCATTCGGAGCTGATGGGGGTGAGTTGAATTATTATTTCATTTATGGTCCGACTCCGAAGGAAGTATCTCAAAACTATTCTAAACCGATCGGGACATTTCCCCTTCCGCCCAAGTGGTCATTGGGTTATCAGCAATCGCGCTGGAGTTATTATCCTGAATCGAAAGTTAGGGAGATTGCAGAAACTTTTCGGAAAAAGAAAATACCCTGTGATGTAATTTATCTTGATATACATTATATGGATGGTTACCGGGTTTTTACTTGGGATACTACCCGATTTCCTAATCCGGTAAAGCTTCTCAGTGACTTATCTGCCATGGGATTTCATACCGTACCTATTATTGATCCCGGTATAAAACTGGATAGTACTTATTCGGTTTATATAAGTGGGCTGAATGAAGATGTCTACGTAAAAAATCAGGATGGAAACAATTTTATCGGTCCTGTCTGGCCGGGTGATTGCGCCTTTCCCGATTTCACAAATCCTAAAACGAGAAGCTGGTGGGGGAAACAATTCGAAAGTTTAGTGAAAATGGGGATGACAGGTTTCTGGGTCGATATGAACGAACCGTCGGTATTTGGGGGACCCGGTGGAACGATGCCGCTGAATGTTATGCATAATTATGAAGGGCAAATTAAAGACCATCGTGCCGCCCATAATGTTTATGGTATGCAGATGGCGCGTGCAACTTTTGAGGCGGTTAGAAATTTAAAACCAGATTCGAGGCCTTTTGTTCTCTCACGCGCAAACTATGCAGGCGGACAAAGATTCACTGCGGTTTGGACAGGTGATAACGTTAGTAGTTGGGAACATTTGTATCAAGGAATCCCGACAATGTTGAACTTAAGTATCTCAGGTCAGCCGTTTGTAGGTGAAGACGTTGGAGGTTTTATTGGAAGTCCCGATGGGGAGCTGTTTACACGCTGGCTTCAAAAAGGTGTATTTCATCCCTTCTGCCGTGTTCACTCCGAGATAAACAGTAAGCCGCAGGAACCCTGGTCATATGGAGAACAATATGAAGCTATAAATAAAAGATATATTGAATTACGTTATGAATTCTTACCGTACTTTTATACACAATTTTGGAATGCTTCGAAAACCGGAATTCCAATCATGCGTCCAATGATTTATAACTATCCTGAACTAGAAAAATTTGTCAGAGCTGAAAATCAATTTTTAATCGGTGACGATATTCTCGTCTGTCCGGTGTTGCAGCAGGGCACTAATAAACTCGATGTAAATATTCCTCCTGGTATCTGGTATTCATTCTGGACTGATAAAATTATGAAAGAAGGAGAATGGCAAACGGTCTCTGCACCGATTGATACAATGCCAATCTTTATTCGCGGCGGGGCAATTCTGCCAATGCAGAATGTTGTACAAAATACTTCTGAGGGTATTAATCAACTTTATCTGAATGTCTATCCTGATGAACAAGGAAAGGCGTTCGGCGAGAACTACGAAGATACTGATGATGGTTACGAATATTTGAATGGGGTGTATCGCCATACAGTTTTTTCTTATGAACAAAGTGATAATCAAAAGGTATTCTCGTATAGTATTAAAGAAGGAACATGGCAGCCACCGAAAAGAACAGTTACAGCGATTGTTCATGCTTTTCATTGGGAGCCAAATACTATTAACCTAATGTTTAAATTGCTTGAAAAAATTGATTCATATAATTTATTTATGAGATTGGAAAGCGGTTGGTATTATGATGCAAAGAAGAAAATTCTTTATGTAAAATGGATTGATGAAGAAGGAGTAAAATTAATTATAAATTGATATCTGTTAAATAGCTTTTTCAGTTTCTTTATCGAAGAAATGTAATTTCGCGGTGTCGAAATAAAACGTAAAAGAGTCATTAATTCTCAAGTTGCTATCGGGGGGTATGCGTGCAATTATTTTTTCTTTCGTATCGGAAAGAAAATAAACAAACATTTCATTGCCTACGGTTTCGATTACTTCGATTGTGCCGGGAATTTTCGCAAGATTCAAGTTTTCACGGTGCGGCTTAGTCTGTATATTCTCAGGACGAATTCCTAAAACCAATTCTTTCCCGGAATAACCTGCTAATCGCTTTTTGAACTCCATAGGTATTTTGAGAACAAATCTGCTGTTTTTTACTTCGAATTTTATTTCATCATCAACCCGGATTACTCCACTTATAAAATTCATTGTAGGACTGCCAATGAAAGAAGCAACAAATTTGTCTGCAGGGTTGTTATAAATATTCAAAGGAGAATTCACCTGATGAATTTTCCCGTCTTTTAATACTACAATTCTATCCCCCATCGACATAGCTTCGACTTGATCATGCGTAACATAAATCATCGTTGTTTCAATTTGGTTGTGCAGCCGAGATATTTCTGTCCTCATTTGAACGCGCAGGTTCGCGTCTAAGTTACTCAAAGGCTCATCGAAAAGAAAAACTTTAGGTTTACGTACTATCGCCCTTCCGAGCGCAACTCGCTGCCGCTGTCCGCCCGATAGTGCTTTAGGCTTGCGTTCAAGCAGAAGATTAATTCCGAGAATTTCTGCCGCTTGAACGACACGCTTCTTAATTTCTCCTTTATCATATTTCCTCAATTTTAATCCGAAAGCCATATTCTCGAAAACATTCATGTGTGGGTATAAGGCATAATTCTGAAAAACCATTGCAATATCCCTGTCTTTTGCAGGGATGTCATTTACTACTATATTATCAATTGAAATTGTCCCTTTAGATATTTCCTCTAATCCCGCAATCATTCGCAAAACTGTCGATTTTCCACACCCTGAAGGACCAACCAAAACGATAAATTCCTTATCAAAAATATCCAGATTAATATCGTGCACTACAGTAAAATCCGGCTCAAAAGTTTTATACACATTTTCTATTTTTACTGAACCCATTTATTTCCTTTATTCATAATTTGAAAAAATATAAACATTGCCAGCACAAAATACAATTTTGATTTAATTAAATTTACAATTATTTGACTTTTTAAACAAAGTATATTAATTTTAAATAAATTTTATAAGATAATCGGAGTAATAAAAAGTATGAAATTTAGATTTCCTATTATAATAATACTCTCCATACTCTCTTTAGTTGATTCCCTTACAGCAAGAGGTGATGAGGAGTTTTCTCTAAGCAATTCTGGAGCCATTGTTCCGGAATGGGCAAAAACAGCTATTTGGTATCAGATTTTTCCTGAACGTTTCAGGAATGGCGATTTGAACAATGATCCTAAATTGTCCGATATTCGCGGCTCCTGGCCTCACGACCCGGTTACTGAATGGAATATTACACCATGGAACAGCGATTGGTATAAACTTCAACCGTGGGAAGAGAAAAATAAAAAAGGTTTTTACTATAATGCACAACTGCGTCGGTATGGCGGTGATGTTCAAGGTATAATTGATAAGCTTGATTATTTGAGTGAACTCAGAATTACGGCGATTTATTTAAATCCTATTTTTGAATCTCCATCGCTTCATAAATACGATGCGACTTTTTATCATCACGTTGATAATAACTTTGGACCAAATCCTGAACTTGATGTCGAAATATGGTCGAAAGAGAATCCTGCAGATCCAAGCACGTGGCTCTGGACGTCCGCTGATTCTCTTTTCCTAAAGTTGATACGTGAATGTCACAACCGAAATATGAAAATTATTATAGATGGTGTGTTTAATCATGTTGGGATGACTTTTTGGGCTTTTGAAGATGTAAAAAAGAACAAAGAAAAATCGGCTTATTACGATTGGTTTACTATAAAACAATGGGATAATCCTGTAACAACAAAAGATGAATTTGAATATAAAGGATGGTACGGAGTAAAGGAATTGCCTGAACTTAAAGAAGGTCCAAATGGTTTCGATAACGACCCTTATAAAAACTTTTTCTTCAGAATTGCACAACCAATTGTTGAGAATATTCAAATTGGAGGATTAGGATATCTCGGAAAAGAAAGTATTACCGATTCAATTGGAACGAATAACATTACGATGTTAGGTGCGGATGCAACACTCGATTTTGAACCTTTCGAGCTTTGCGGTCAATTTGTTTATCGAAAAGATACAAATCCATTGTTCATAAACCAGGATGTATCAGCATTTAGTCGAGGTGGGTTTGTACAATTTATGTATGCCCCCGAAGGTGATAAGAGCAAATGGTATTTGTTTTTAATCTACAATAAGATAAAATCTGATTATTTCAATTATCACTCTTTAGCAGGTAATTATAGCTATCTTGTTGCAAGAAATTTAAAATTTATGTGTGAATACGGTTACGACATAGAACTGAAGAAAAATAGCTTCACGATTGGATTTGTAACAGCATTCTAAAGATAAGAGACTTCTGAAAGATAGGATTTTGATTTTTCAGAAGTTTCAACAACTGAAAACCCTGCTTCTTATTATTCTGAGAGCAGGGTTTTTTATTTTAGGAGTTATCGGAAATTTACATCATCTAACTGAAGTTACGCAGAACAGTCATTCTGAACGAAGTGAAGAATCTTAAACCTCAATTTTGAGCTGTTTTTAGATGTTTCGCTTC
>JAUXOG010000105.1 GCA_030682385.1 Bacteroidota bacterium | reverse complement strand
GAATACTTCTTCGCTAACATTGTTTTTAACGATTACACATTGGACAATTCCGGTTCCATCGCGGACGATTATAAACCTGATTTTTCCGCTTGAGCGTTTGTTATAGAGCCATCCTTTAATTTCGACTTCTTCGCCGACGTATTTTGATAAATCTTCGATGTAATGTTTTGTCATTTGAGATTATAGATTTTAGTAAAATAATTGATTTTAGATTGTAGGAATATACAAAAGATACAGTAGATGGGCAAATAAAGTAGAGACGTCCCATGGGACGTCTCTACACATGGATAATTACGGAACTATATCAATAACTACAGTTCGATTATAAAACCGTTCTTCGGGTAAATTATTTTCGAACGGTGAACGACGAACATCTTCGCCGAAACCGTAAGTATCAAATTTTACATTTTTTTTGCCGGCTTTGTTCAACTCACGTTGAATCACATTCATCGCATCGCTTGCACGGTTACGCGACAAAGTAAGATTGTGGCTCTCCTCACCGATTAAATCAGTATGACCGTGAATCACCACATTGGAACCAGCAGGAATTTTAGGAACAACTGTTTCAGTTAAAAACTTATCGTAGGTTGCAACGGTTTTCGACTGGTCGAACTCAAACAAAACACTGAAACGGAGCCCGGCTTGTTCCTGTGGACCTTCCGAACGGGCAAGTCGAATTCTCTGCTCTTTCGTAATCGTTGCACCGTTTTGTGCCTGACCAATCATCACGATCTTGTAATCACCTTCTTCAGCATCACCTAAAATTGTATTGCCGCTGATTCTTTCCTGGTTTGCTTTGAAAGGTCCAAAGTTTTTCACTTTACCTCTGTTGTCGGTTACTTCTATACTCCAAGAAACTAATATGTTTTCCGCCCCCGCCACCGTGAACAAAACATCGGCATCAATCGGGTCTTCCTGCAACGCCATAATCTTTACAGGTAGAAGCAATTCTAAATATTTTGAAGTTATATCAACGCGATTATCTTCAGCGGTTACTAAATTTAATTCGCGTGTTCCGCCCGGTTGGTGCGAAGGTATTTCAGGTTTCGTCTGGCCAAAAGTTCCAATCCGTTTTGCATCGATTCCAAATACATCTACCAAATAATTTTTTAATGTTTTTGCCATATCCAAACCTATTTCATTTCCTTTTTTGGATGCACCATAAAGGGCGATTTCTGTATTTGGATATTTTCGCATCCGGTCGCCTAAAACGTTCAACACATTATAATAAACTTCCATTTGGCGTGCCGAACGGCCTGCTGCCTGCTGCGGCTTCGGCTCGAATAAGTGTTCTTCTTTAAAATTATCTGCAGCAGCGGAATTTAATTGAATATAACGTTTCGGAATTTTTGTTGAACCTTCATCGAAGAAAACAAAATTGCGAATTGGGAATGTCTCGGCTACACTGCGGGCTTTCGGAATAATTTGAGGCGAACGAACCGAAAATGTTACATCCTGCTCGGCACGTTGACGTGGAATTGTCATACTTCCGAATTTAACTGCAGCTCCAAAACGGATAGTCGTTAAATTCCATTTTTCAATTGTGCGAACGCCTTGTCCGAAATGAACTCCGACGCTTGGAGATAATTCAACCTGCCATTCTTTTTCTTTTGAAGTTAATGGAATATCATAACCGACGCCAAACTGTCCGCCGAACAATGTCCCTCGAACACTGCCGTAATCTCCGTTACTTGTTCCTGTGGGTGTTACATATTCCAACGATTTTGAAACGTTAAAACCAAGTTTAGGTCCTAAAAACAAATACAAACCTTCGCCGGCTGGATTAAACCGAAGATTCGGTTCAATCGAAATATAATTTAACGATGCAGAAAGTTTATGCACACTGCCGGAATTTATATCGTTAAAATCTCCACCTCTGCCATCGTAGCCTAAATTCATGAAACCACCCCACATGACAGTCGGACGATACTCAATCAAGCCACCGATGTATAAACCAGCGCCTGAGCCTTTAGTAAATGCTGATGGTGATGTTTGTAATCCATTAAGTTTTGTAATATCAGAACTATAAATGTTATAGTTCAAGCCAAGACCTGCGCCAAACCACCAATGTGGACGGATACCTTCGTCCTGTGCTAAAATGTTTAGCGATAACGTAAGTGTAAATATTAAAAGTAACGCACTAAATTTGATGTTTGATTTTGTTTTTTGATTCATTTAATTATTCCTTATTGTTTAATGTTTAATGTTTAATGTTTAAATATATTTCTTTTGACAGTAGGTCGGATTATAAATCCGACTTACTATTCCAGTTTGAACACAAAAGTTATTTTCCCAAGTTGCGGAACCTGGTCGTATTGAACCGGAAGCGGATCGAATCGCCAGGTTCGAAGAGCCGAAATAGCTTCGCGTTCCAACGTTTCATCGCTTCTACGCAGCGGAACGATTCCGGTTACAGTGCCGTCGGGTAAAACTGTAAATTGTAGAGCAACCGGCATTTCTTTATCAGTCCCTTCGGGATAAACAGGCATTCGCCCGCTTAAAAGTTTTCGGAAACCAACACCCGACCACTCGATTGAGTAACCGGTTGTTTTTCCGGCGCCCGCTGCTGCCGAACGATCAACTTTCGGAATTTTAGCTTTGGTTGGCTTTTCGGTTTCGGTGCGACGTTTCTCCGCTGTCTCGCGTTGCTTCTTTACTTTCAATGCTATCGCTTCTTCCGATTCACTCTTCATCGCAGGTAAATCAACTTTCGGTTTTTCAGCTTTTTGACCTGACTCAACCGGCTGTTCAGTCTTTTGCTGAGGCGTTTCTGTCTTTTCTTCAACTGTACTTTGATTTGGTGCACCGCTGCTGCTTCCCCACTGAAGTTCGACTAACTCAAGCGGTTTTTGTTCCTTAAATCCAAAAAGAGCTAATATTAAAAAAAACAAAGCGTGGAACAGCAACGTACCAAATAACGAAGCAATTCGTGTTTGCCTTTCGTCGAGTTCTAATATTTTTACACCGTTTGCCAATTTTATTTTGCAGATTCAGTTGCTATAAATAATCGCGTTGCACCGATTCCTTTAGCAATATCTAAAACTTCAACCACTTCTTCAAGCACCAAACTTTTATCGGCTTGAATTACAATTTGATGATCCTGTGTGAAGACTGCTTTCAACGCATCAGCTAATTGGTCTTTGGTTACTTGTTTATTTTCGACAAACAATTTTTTGTCCTTCGTCATCGCTATGGATATTGTTTTCCGTTGCGGAGGCTGTGAGCTTGTTGCAGCCGGAAGTGTAACATCCATTCCCTGAAGCACCGTGTAAGTTGAAGTTAAAATAAAAAATATAAGCAGCAATAAAACGATATCGGTTAGGGATGAAAAATGAAACATACTCAAATATTTTTTATGTCCTTGAAATTGAAAGTTCATTTCACACCCTCCGTTTGTTTTGTTCTGATTTTGATATCACCGCTTTGTGGATTTACAGCTACGTGCAATTCTTCTTCGATCACATCAAGAATTTCGCGACCGATTCTTTCCATCTGCATCGCAATTTCCTGAGTCCGCGCAACGAGCCAATTGTATGCCCCGTAAGCAAATATTCCAACGAATAAACCAAATGCGGTTGTAATCAGAGCTTCCCAAATACCATCTGCTAATTCAACCGGCGATGCCTGACCGCCGGTTGCCGCGACAGCTTGAAAAGTTGTTATCATCCCGGTTACTGTTCCTAAAAAACCCAACATAGGTGCGATACCTGCTACAGAAGCGAGGATGCCTAAATGTTTTTCGAGTTGAGCGATTTCTTCGCGACCTTGGTCTTCGATTGCTTCGCGAACTCGTCCCGGATTGTGATGAACTTTTTCGAGAGCTGCCAGAACAATTCTTCCCGATGGCGAGCGGTCTTGTATTGCAAATTCCTTTGCGTGGTCTAAATCTTTTTTACCTAACATCATTCTCAAACTCATCTCAAATCTACCGGATGCCGGGCGTGAACGTCGCAAAGTGAAGTATCTTTCAATTACAATGTAACCGGCAGCAAATGATAAAATAAGAATACCATACATAAGAATACCGCCTTTATGGAACATCGTCAGCAAATCCATTTTACAAATCCTTTCATTTATAAAGAATATTGAAGTTTTAGTCGTAACCTGATACCGGGTGCTTCGTAGCCATACCACCAATCGTATGAAGTATTTAAAATATTTTCAACATCAAACGAGAGAACAGTAGATTTAAAAACATTCGATGAAGCACCGGCGTTCAATAAAAAATATCCGGGTAATTCGTCTGAACCCACACTTTCGATTTTACGGGATGAAAAATAATCTGCCGATAGCCAAATTTTCATCGGAATATTTAAGTTCATCTCTCCACGACTGTTTAATTGTAAACCCGGAATCATTGGCAATCGCACATTTGTGGAACGTTCATTGATTGATTGAACTATCCCGTTCAGAAATATTTTTGCATTCTGTTGAATTATCATCGAACTATTAAACTCGAATTTTATCTGTCGCGTATCGGCATATCCCAAATATACTAATCCATCTTGAACAAACGGAAATTGAGTATCGTCCGCTTCGGCAAAAGAAATTGTTGCATCGCTTGTAAATATTCCATAGGAATATTTTGTGCTTACCCCGAAATGAATCGGTTTGAACTCGTTCCGCAAAACTATTTGCCGTATGAGGTAAGGATTTTCGATCGAACGTTTTATGTATGAAGCCGACGAAACATCGGGCTCTAACCAAGCTGAAAGAGAGAAATTTGTGGAAGCATCCCACCGTAAAATAGCAACAGGAAATAAAAACTTTTGATCGCCACCATCCGAGTTAGCTCCGTAAACATACTTTAATCCTCCTATCGCTGAAAAGTTTTCTGAAAACTTATATTGTGCAGTTGTTGAAAAATTTAAGAGTGCCGGCGACTCAACAGGAATCTGATAATCTAATGAAGAAGTTTCGTATGAAAAACGAGTTAGGAGACCGACTGAAGCTAAATCGGCAGCGGCTGAAGCATTAACAGAGGGAGAAAAGACACTTGCCTCGTTTGCATTATCGCTAATAGTGAGGGATGCCAAACCAAGTCCAAGATTAAACGAAACGGGCTTAAATTCGGATGAAATTATTTGAGTATTAAAATTAAACAAACGACGGGTTCGTTCAATTGAATAATTTTTAAAACCGAATATACCAAACTTATCTCCCAAAAAATCGGTGTTGGCTGAAACACGAAAACTTTTTAAAAAATTGTTATCGGTGTAAACGTTGGAACTCCAATCGCCTCCAACAAGAAATTGTGAAGCATCGGCATTTTTTGTGTGTCCGTTCGTAGTTCCAAAGCCACCGCGGATTGATGCTTCCCATGAAACATCAGAATAGCCAGCAGTTCCAAATAGATTCAAGGTTGAGTAATTACCGGCTGCACCTTCGACGTATGCCCGCCACGGTTGCACACTTTCTTTGTATTGTGCAAATTTTCCGGCTGTAACCGGAACTCTAATTCTTTCACCTAAAATTGAAGTGTCGGCAGTTTTGGCTTCGAAGTAGTCGATAGTTAACATTTCTCCCTTCCGGGCAAATGGTAATACGACTGCTTTCTTTCCAACGATTGTAATTTCAGGAATATCAAGCTTTGGCATTTCTTTCGGTTTATCTTCTTGCTGCGAAAATAAATTGCTGATGTTAAAAAACAAAACAATTAACAATATGTTTAAATACTTCATCGTCGTAATCTCCTTAATCTATCTTCAGCATCTTTTTTTACAATCGAATCTACCGGATTGTTAACAATTAGCTGATAAGCTTCGCGTGCTTTTGTGCGGTCGTTTAATCGTTCGTAACATTCACCGGTGCCTAGCAATGCCCGTTCTAATAGTGCCGGATATTGTGCAAATCCTTCGACCACTTGGTTGAAAGCTTCGAGTGCATCCTTCGGTCGTTTAAGTAACAGATAATTTTCGCCCATCAACAATAAAGCTTCTACAGCAATGTCATCGCTCAATCGCGTAATAATTATTGTTAATGTATCGTTCGATGCGTTGTATTGTTTTTGTATTTGCAACATACGTGCAATCTGCAAACGACTTCGATGTGCAAAAAAATCGTTCGCTGGTGCTTGTGCTATTATTTTATCAAACACTTTACGTGCGTTTGCGGTTTCTTTCAAACTCAAAAGCGAGATGCCGGCATTATATTGTGCTTCCCAAATCAATGGTGAGTTAGGATAACGTTCTGCTAAATTGTTGAATTGAGTAAGCGACTCCCGCCACTGCTTCACCTTTTGCTGAAGATAACCGATTGCAAGTATCGAAGATGGGGCGTGTTCACTTTCGGGATATTCAGTATAAACCAGTGCGAAGAATTCAATTGCTTTTTTATGATTGTTTTCGAATTCGAACGACCTGCCTAATTGAAATAATGCTTTTGCTTTTACAGTTTGATTTGTTTGTAGATTTAGAATTTTCAAATATTCAATTGCCGCTTGTCCGAAACTACCTTGACCGAATAAAATATCTCCTTTTCTCAAAAGCAACTCATCCGTACCGCCAGCTTCAGATTGATCTGAGATGATTGTATCGATTGCGGCTAATGCCTCAGCCGATTTTCCCTGAGCTTGATAAGTGAATTGCAATCCGTTTATCGCATCGGGACGTAAAAGACTTTTTGGATATTCCTTGATAACCCGCTCGTAATAAATTCTTGCACTGTCGTATGTTGCTAAATTGTAGAATGCATCTCCTTTGTTCAACAAAACGCGAGGCATAAGTTGGCTTTCGGGATAGTTCGTTTCAAAGATATTGAACTCATCGTTTGCCAAAGCGAATTGTTCGTTCGAAAAGAATGCCCAACCGATGTTGAATTGAGCCACCTCAACAAATAACGAATTCGGGAAGCGTACAAGAAAACGCCGCAGATGTTCGATCCCACGCTTGATGTCGCCTCGCTGAATAAAAGATAAGCCCAACTGAAACGCAGCATATTCAGCCAACCGCGGGTCTTTTTGATCATCCGACAACGAGCTGTATATTTGGCTTGCTTTATCGTATTCACGCAGGAAGAAATAACAATCGGCTTTACGGAGGGATGCTTCGATTACCAAATTACTATTAGGACTATCTTTTATAAACCGATCGAAAGCTGAAATTGCCTGCCTGAATTTCTTTTGTTCGAACAGCGACCAGCTTAAACCATACAGTGCATCGGTTCGTTTAGTATGTTTAGATGATAAAATATTTATTGCAGTTGAAAAAGCATTTTCAGCATCCTCAAATTTGGCAGCTTGATATAAAGCTTCGCCCCGCCAGAGATAAGCCTCAGGGATTAGTTGATGCCGGTTAAACTTTTTAATGAACTCAGAAAATTTTTCGATGCTGCTGCTAAATCTGCCAAGATGATATAATGCGGTACCTTCCTGTAAAAGTGCCGCCGATGTTAATGTATCGGAAGACGAATATTTTTGAACTTGTGCAAATGCAAATTGTGCGTTGGACAAATCGCCGACTCTCAAGCTTGCTTCGCCTAACATACGATACGCTTCAGCACGAATTTCACTTTGTGGAAAAAGTCGAGAGGCAATTTGAAATTGCCGCCTCGCTTCGTGATATTGTGTAGCACGATATCGAATCATTCCTATTTGATAGTAGGCATTGTCGGCATAATCATCGTATGGAAATTTTTCGATTAATTTTTCAAATGCTTCGACTGCTGCGGCTGTGCTGTCGGTTAGTATCGAAATAGTTCCGATTTGATATAAAGCATTTTGGGCAAGTGAATCGCCACCCAGACTAATAGTATGAAATTCTTTTACAGCATTTGCGTAATCGTTTGATCTCATGTAACTCCAAGCTAATCCGTATCTTGCTTGTCGGGCATAAACTCCGAACGGATAAAATCGTAGTAATTCAGTGTAATACTTTTGAGCATTCTTGTAAGAACCGATGTAATACTCGGCTTCTGCAAAGAAAAAAAGCCATTCGTTTTTTTGTTTTGTTGTTAGTGTTGTAACAGTATTCAATTGTTCAATTGCACTTCCGTATCTTTGTGTGCGGATATAAAGTGCGGCTAAACGAATTCTTGTATCTGTTATTAACTCGCTTGAAGGATAGTCGGTTGTTAATTTTAATAACTGTTCAATAGCAGAATTTATTGCGTTCAGTTTTTCATAAACCCGTGCCCACAAGAAAAGAACATCATCTTTCCCGATACTTTTGCGCGTGAGAGAATTAGCATTTAAAAGTTCAAAAGCATTCTTTACATCCGATTCAGCATCCCGAAGATTATCCAATTCGTATTCAGAAGCTGCTTTCCAATAATATGCAGCGCCTGTAAAAATATTTTTTGAATCGGAATTGATTAGCTCTTTAAAAGATTTCACAGCAGGTTTAAAACGTGCAGAGTGATATGCCGATAAGCCGTGATAAAAAAGTGTTGTAAGATATTGGTTGCCTGATACTTTTTGATGAAACAACTCTTCGCTAGTCTGATAAGCGTCTTCGAACTTTTCTTGTTCGATAAACGATTGAACGAGCAATCCGAGCACCTCAACACGATTCTCCGATTGTGGCAACGCTCGCAGGTAATCTTCTAAAAGCCACTGAGCTTTCTGAAAAAGTCCGGCATCGTTTAACTGTCGGGCTTCATCAATTACACTGGGTTGTGCCGACTTTTGTTCAAGCATAGGATGCTGAGCGAAGGCAATATTCAGAGATATTGTGATGATAAATAATAGGTATAATATTTTCATTTTAACTATCGAATTTATTTATGAATAAAAGGTTGCGAACTAATACGCCCGCTTCATTATTCTGTTTCAATAAATATAACTTGTAGTAATATAATACAATACAATTATCTTTTCAAGTAAATATTTAGAAAAATCAAAGTTCAATATATTTTTTGATAAAGCTAAATTGGAGGGAAAAAGAAACTTTAGATAATTTTGAGGTAAAAGCCAGCCGTTCGGTAAAATTTGTTTTATCGGTTTCAGTCTAAAAACTGCAGGACATTTAAAAGTACTACACGGTCAACCTGCTATACTGTTTATTCAATATCAAATAATTCTGCTGGGTTAATTTTAAATTGTAACATTTTTGATGTATCTCTGCCACCATCCCCTCCTTTTCTTTGCATAGTAATTCTACCAATTTTAAAATTTCCTCTTGTTGTTATTTCAATTTCACCATTACCAAAGAAATTTAAACAAAAATTCATGGATTTTAGAATCCAACGAGCATTTTTATAAACTTTTTGTGCAACAAGCATCCATTCAGCAGCAAATTTACCTTGTCCTTTTAAAATATCAGACACAATTAATGATTGATTTTTATTTAACCATTTTATCATTGCTTTTTGCTCTTGCAAAGTAAATTCTTTGGCAAACATTCTACGTTTGTCTTTTGGCTTTTTTATTGATGGTTTTTCTGCTCCGGTGTATCTTTTTAGAATTGATACAATATTTCTGGGGATACTCCACATTTCAACGTATTTATCGACCCAACGTTTATCAATTTGATTAAAACCCTTAGAGTTACTAACCAATTTTACTTGTAAATTTTCAACATCAATTGCTTTTTTTAGCTTGATAGTTACTTGAACTTGAACATCTGTTTTAAACCCTGATATTACTACAGCTTCAACATATTCAATTTCAGAAAGCTTATACTTCATCAAAATTAACCAGGCTTGAGCATCTTTATCTTTTTTCCAATCGTTAAACTTTTTTACGATATCGTCTTCATTTCTGAAACCGTCTTTCGCTGTTTGTGAGCCTCTTTCAACTAAATTCATGTTATATTTCTGTAAACAAATTATTCTTTGTATGCTCTTTTAATCTTGCTTCTGCAATTTCAACATATTCTTTTGAAATTTCAGAGCCAAACCATTTTCTTTTTAATAAATGAGCAATTTTTGCAGTTGTTCCACTTCCCATAAAAGGGTCATAAACAAGGTCGTTTTCATTTGTCCACGTGTTTATTTGGTCAGCTACAAGTTTCTCAGGAAAAATAGCAGGATGGTCGTAAGCAATTTTATCTTTTGTTGAGATTCCTCCGCCGACTGAATAGAAAAAAACATTACCAACTTTTTTTTCTGTTGTTCGTTCCACTTTTTCGTAATTTAAAGAACCATTTTGTCCTCTATTCTTCATGTTCGCCAATCCTCTATATTTTGTGGGTTCAGTTATAGGATTAAAAGTTTTAGGAGTTCCTTTCGAAAATGCAAACATATATTCGAAATGTTGATGATATCTGTTGCCTGTTTGTGGCATTGGGTTGTTTTTATAATAAATCATTGTATCGTGCAGGTTAAAACCAATTTCTTTAAAGTATAATGCTTGCCTGAACGATGTTCCTGTTTCAGTACCATTAATAGTAGAATCCGCTACAACCCAAATTATTACACCACCATTTTTTAAAACACGAAATAGTTCATTAGCAATATTTTTAAATTCAAATTGAAAACCATTGTAATTCCTAATATCATCATAAGGTGGTGATGTAATTACAAAGTCAATGTAGTCATCGGGTATTTTACCCATTGTAACCAAACAATCTTCGTTATAAATTTTATTAAGTTTCATAATTGCAAATTTTATCAATCCTGGATATAACACATTGATTTTATTTTTTAATATGCACTATATCTGCCGTAAATACGAATCGTTGTGATTTGACATCTGATGGCTCGGTTAAATAATTCGTTCAGGAAAAAAATATGATCGAGGATATCACAAGTGATATTAAATGAAAACATTATCCACTCATCTCCATCATCCTTTGAATCGGAACGAGAGCTTGCAAACGTAACTTCTCGTCAATTATAATTTCAGGAGAACGGTTTTTCATACACAGGTAAAGCTTTTCCATCGTATTTAGTTTCATATACGGACATTCGTTGCATGAACAGCTTGCATCGTTTGGAGGGGCGGGAATGAATAATTTATCAGGGCAATATTTTTCCATCTGATGGATTATACCAACTTCAGTAGCCACAATGAATTCTTTATCAGAACTTTGGCAAACATACTTGAGCAAACCGCTCGTTGAGCCGATAAAATCGGCTTCGCTTAAAAGCGATTCTTCGCATTCAGGATGGGCAATGAGTTTTGCCGCCGGATGCTGGGCTTTTAATTCTATAATTTTCCGCTCGTTAAATGTTTCGTGAACGATGCAGCTCCCCTGCCAAAGTAACATATCTCTACCGGTTTTTTTAATCAGATACTTCCCTAAATTCCTATCGGGTGCAAATATTATTTTTTGATTTTGGGGAAGTCTGTTAATAATTTTTTCTGCGCTGCTCGATGTGCAAATAATATCGCTTAATGCTTTTACTTCAGCAGTTGAGTTGATGTACGTAATAATTATATGATCGGGATGTTGTTCTTTGAAAAGTTTGAAGGCATCGGCAGGGCATCCTTCGGCGAGCGAACAGCCGGCTTCTAAATCGGGGAGCAAAACTTGTTTGTTTGGACTTAAAATTTTTGCAGTCTCAGCCATGAAGTGAACACCCGCAAAAACAATTACATCTGCATCGGTTGCGGCAGCTTTTTTTGATAGTTCAAGACTGTCGCCAACAAAATCGGCTATATCCTGTATTTCAGAAAATTGGTAGTAGTGGGCAAGGATTACTGCATTAAGTTCTTTTTTAAGTTTAAAAATTTCTTCTTCAAAATTTATTAAGCTCATGTTTCTTTTTTCTTATCTTTATCGGTGATGTCTTCATACTTCGCGTCTTCGACGTTCTCGAACGGATATTGTTTGATCTGCGATTGATCCTTTGTTATTCGTCCCTTATCGAACATTCTGCCAATAATTTTTATCACTCTCCAAAGGAAATATAGTGTTAGCAATATTAAAATAAAACGTAACAAACGAATCTATCCCTTCTTTCGAATTGGGTTATAATATTCAACGGCGGCTTTATTCGGGCGGAGGATTTCAGAAACAAGTTCATCGAAATCCTGTCCGTTGTTCACAAAATCCATCCCTGTTGCGTTCACAATCAACAGCGGTGCAGCTTTATAACGGAAAAAGAAATAGTTGTATGCTTCATTTAAATCGCGTATATAATCGACCGACATATTTTTTTCTATATCACGGTTTCGCTTCTTAATGTTCGACATCAATCTCTCGACACTCGATTGAATATAGACTACCAAATCGGGTGTTGGGATATTGTGTTCCATACTACCGATTAAAGTTTCGTACAGTTTTAATTCATCATCAACAAGATTGAGATAAGCGAATATTTTATCCTTTTCAAAAATGTAGTCGGTTACAAGAAACCTATGAAACAAATCGGCTTGAAACAATTCTTGTTGCTGCTTATATCTGCTCAACAAGAAAAATATTTGAGTTTGGAAAGCGTAGTGGAGCGGGTCTTCATAAAATTTTGAGAGAAACGGATTTTCTTCAAACTTTTCCAATACCACCTTGCCATTTAAAATATTGCCTAACTTTACAGACAAACTTGTTTTTCCTGCTCCGATAACCCCTTCGATTGCGATGTGCCTGATATTTGATTGTTCGATAAGTGAATTGATGTCTAACAATTTTCTATCCTTCTCGTTTTGTGTGATTGATTGTTAATGAATGAGTTGTTCGCATAACTAAACTTTTGTCGCGACAATGTCTCAATAGTGAAATCATCGTTTTGCCGATGATAGGATGAACCGCCAAAGGAGCAATTTCGCTGATTGGTTCGAGTACAAATCTTCTGCGTTCTAATTCCGGATGCGGAATCGTCAAGGTGTTATTTTCGAACGACCAGCCGTGATAAAATAAAATATCTATATCTATTGTCCGTGGATCCATATGAGAAAGCTTTTTTCTACCTAATTTAGTTTCTATTTTTTGTATTTTATTAAAAAGATCGAGCGGGTAAAACTCGGTTTCGATTTCTATAACAGTGTTATAAAATCTCTCTTGGTTGATAACGCCCCAAGGTTCTGTTTCATAAATTGATGATACTAATTTAACGAAAGTAATTTTATTTAATTCCTTAAGAGCTTTCGAAAGAAAATTTAGCCTATCCCCGATATTTGATCCAAGACCTAAATAAACTCGAAACATACTTAACTTCGTTCTCGTGATACTATTATTTCCACATAATCGACAACACCCTTTACAGGTGGATGCGGTTTACGTAAGAAAACAGTTACATAATTAATGCCCTGATGAGTTCGTAAAATCAAATCGGCTATCGTTTCGGCTAATGTTTCTAAAAGAAAATATTTTTTGCCGTTTATAATATCTTTAATTTGTGCATATACCGTTTCGTAATCAATTGTATCTTTTAAATTATCTGTTTCTATTGCTTTTGAGAAATTTGTATGCATCTCTATATCGACTTCAAATTTACCGCCGAGCCGCTGTTCTTCTTTATCAGCTCCGTGATAGGCATAAAACACTGCGTTTTTAATTCGAATTATATTTTGAGATGTCATACTTCCTTAAAAGTTTGAAAAAATATATTACTTTTAAAAGTAATATGCAAGG
>JAUXOG010000053.1 GCA_030682385.1 Bacteroidota bacterium | reverse complement strand
CGTGTGATAACTGTAGGAACTCATCCCCCGACCCCTTCTCTTAAAAAGAGAAGGGGAGAATTGAACTCAGATTCAGCAAGTCCCTCTCTTCGTAAGAGAGGGATTTAGGGTGAGTTCGGTATTATCACACAGTCTCTTAAGTCGTGGGTTAGCTAAAAATACTTTAACTTTTTAACCGTTTCAACGGTTTTTAAACAATTTTTCATATGTCTCTTTAATTTTCCTATCTTCCTTTTTTGAGTGTGAATTTTAACGGTTGATCAAAATCCTTCTCAAAGTTTATCATCTTCGCCCCGTCGACCAGCGTGTAACCATTCAACCGAACTTCAATTTTATGCATACCGCTTCTGACTTTAATTTGAGCCGGTGTTTGTTTACCCTCCGATTTATCATCCATAAATATTTCGGCACGGAGTGGGCTTCCTGCATCATCAAAGGCAGTAATTGTTAGAGTGAAGATTTTATCAAAATCGACTAAAATTTCTATCGACTCTTCAGTTTTAATATTGATTGATTTTTCCCAAGTTCCGTATTTCGGGTGTGTAATTTTTATTTTACGTGTTCCGGAAGGAACTTCAATATTTAGCTGAGTATCAGTATCTGATTTTTTCAGTTGGTCGTCTATATAAATTGAGCCGTAAGGTTTCGCACGCAGTTTCAGCTTACCAATCATCGGAACTAAATTTTTACTTATGGTGTAAGTTTGTTTTTGTGATATATTGAGAGTTGTGTCGAAATCTTTAAATCCATCCTTTTGCATTTTAAATCTATGTCTGCCCGATGCAACCTTCTGGTTTGTAACCGGTGTAACCCCAATCTCTTTTCCGTCCATAATTACCGGAACACCACCCGGTTGTGAAGATATATTAATAAATCCGGCAGGAGATAATTTAGCTTCGATAGTTACCGGTTTATTTCCAATAATCCTGACAACCTGTTCGTAATCTTCATAATCAGGTCCTACAACGATTTTAATTTTATGATAACCAGGTTGTATAAGACTATCTCTGTATGGAGTTTTTCCGATCTCCATTTCGCCGATAAATACCGCAGCTCCTGAAGGTTCAGAACTGACTACTAACCTTTCAACCATCACAGCTTCACCCGAAGGTGCAAGATTATAACGGAGGTTTTTATTTTCACCCTGCCTTAAATCAATATCTTCCGTCTTTTCACCATAAACCGGATGGAATACTAGTATACGATGTTTACCGACAGATCGTTCAACACTCGCAAGTTGGAAAGGTGGAATCGTATCTTTATTTACAACTACAATTGCATCGGGCGGCATTACAGAAATCGATAGTGTACCCGATGGCTTCAGGTTAAAATTCAACTCAGTATGCTGCCCCTCGTTTGTAACGATAGAAGTTTCCGCAGAGAAGAAATCTTTCTTCTGAACTTTTATTGCTAATTTACCAACATCAACAGTGAATTTTTCAAGAGGTGTGTTTTTTCCACTGGGTGCATCGTTTACTGTAACAACGGCTCCCGGCGGTTCTGTAAAAACTGAAATTGTAGTTTTATCGGGTGAAAAAACAAAATACCACAATCCAACTGCTAATGCTACAATACTAATTGCAGCTACCCTTATTGCTTTTTTAGGACTTGATAGGAGTGATTCAATTTTTTTACCAAACCAGAAAATTATAGCGGTAGCTAATCCGGTAAGTAAAGAACTCGAAACTTTTTCTTTAGTCTGCTTGGACATTGGAATTCCAACGCCTCGCCCCGGAGTCGTTCGTGCTATTGTTTCTTGTCCTGACGATTTTACCTTTACTGTTGTATGTCCTTTTAGAATTTGTGGAATGACAACACTCCAACGTACATCTTTAACGTTTGATTTGAAGGTAAGAACCGAATTTATAGATTTTAAAAAGTTCTCAACTGAAGACGGACGTTTGTGTGGGTCAGCCATTAAAGCATTTTCGAGAATGGAAGTAATTCCCGACCACGGTTCACCATCGTTGCGATACGAGAGGTCATATCCTTCCAACATTCTGAATGTTAAAGCAGCGAGTGCGTAAACGTCCGATTGTTCATTAACTGATTCTCCGCGTTTATCCTCAGGGGAATAGTAACCTTGTTTGAATTGTACTGCTTCGTCGGAGGGTAAATTTTTAAATGGGACTCCGATGTTAGCGAGCGTAACCACTAAATTCCCACCATCATCTAAACTTAGGATAATGTTTCCGGGCGCTAAATCGCGTATCCATATTCTCTGACTATGTGCAGCCGAGATAGCTTTTCCAATTTGGTTGATTATTTTTATTGCGTCGTTGGCGGAAAGGCGGTTTTGTTTGTTGAGCACATCTGTCAAGGAAACACCTGTAATAAAATCAGTTACTATGAATGGACGCGGTTCATCGTCAACGTATGTGGTACCGAAACGAATGTTTTGCAGGAATAAATTTCCGGGGAAACGCTCAGCTAAATATTTTAACATCTCAGCTTTAAACTGAAATTGCTGTGCAACGTTGTCGTTATAGATGAGTTTTTTGTGCAGTACACGAATTAATACTGTTTTATTTTTTTCGGTATCGAACGCCTCGTATGTCGTATTAAAGTCGCCACGAACGAGAAATGACCGCAACTCATACCTGTCAAAATATTTTCTCGTTAATAGATTAAATTCATCAGTTGTGAGTTTGACAGAGCTTTTACGTTTGAATAAAATAATTACACCAAACACTATAGCGATGAGTAAGGCGACAAAGACTATTATTAAAAAAATGTTCACGGTTTATATTGCCTCTGGATTTTGTTGACTAATATTTTTTCCAAATAATCTATTTAAATTCATCAGTTTTCCTGACCGATTTTCTTTAATTTATGATACAATTTAACAATTTTTAAGCTATTGTCAAATTAAATATTCACCTACAATTACGCCGGACGCGGTGTAATTGGCTCGGGACAATGTGAATGGTCCACAACCCCGGCTTCAGCATGCCTTTGTTTTTTTGCTTTCCAGTTATCATAGTCAAACCAATCCAATCGATTAACGATTTCATGGTCTTGCCCATTTTCTAATGCCGTTTCAATACTTTCTTTTAGATCTCTGGCGAGCCGGTGGAAATCTTCAAAATGCTGTCTTTCGTGGGCTTCAACTTCACTCGCTTCAGCTCCAGTTAGCGCTTGATTAATAAAAATTGCAGTCGTAAATGCTACGGTCAGGATATCGTCCTGCAGATTAGCATCCCAAGTGTAATCGAAACAACCCCTATCCTCATCAGGCATTATAGCATTAAGTTCACTTTCACTTACCTTTTGAACTGTTGCTGTCGTATGTCCGTTAAAATGTACGTGCATAAATAGAATCTCCTAATTGGTTTTATAACGGTTCAAAGTACAACCCGCGATTTGGTTCGGCATACAAAATATAACTTACATCTTTTCCCGGACAGAGTAATATCGGTTTGGTTGGTGAACCAGAAACCGAAACCGGACGCAATTCACCAAGACCATTTGACCAATAAAGCCCTTTACTTTCTGTTGCGATTACAATGTCTCTTCTTTCGAGTTTTCCTTCTTTCTCTACATAAAGTATTGAACCGCCGGTGAGTACTTCGGGCAATGAACCGATATTCAACAGTTTAATTTTTCCGATGGGTTTGCCGTCACGATCTATCTCGGCTTCAGCGAGAGCGCATGTATGCAATTTTTCATCAGTGACAACTATGACAGATATAAAAACTTTACCTTCATTATCTACGAACATCGCAAGGGGCGCATTTACCAGCATCTTGGCATTCTCTAATTTAACTGATTGAAACGGCACCGGTGAGGAAGCTTCATGATATTGAGTATAAAATATTTCTATCTCATTGACTCTGTGAACCACAAATGCTACATTCCGTCCGTTATTTAAGTTCGGCGATGCTAATGCGCAACTTATTTCAGTGGGTTTATCTGGGAGAGGAATTTTCCATTTAATTTCTCCAGATTTTCCAGGTTGAGTACTTGAACTATTTATCGTTATAAGAGAAAGTTCTTTTTCGTTTTTCAAGACCACAATGACCTCAACGTTACCACCAGTTGTTTTGAGCGCCGGTTTTACGAGATAGGCAGGTTCTTCCTGTAATTCAAATGACGATGGTTCAAGACTTATATTATTTAAAGCTTTAATATTTTTTCCATCTCGCCAAACAATCCATCTTACCATCTCATTAAAAAACGGACTATTTCTCCACGGAACAATTACCTCATTCGCAACTTGACTAACCTCTCCACGGTTCACAAGACTAATGATTTCTGTTTCACCAATGTCAGGGCGGGTTTCCTTGAAAACAAAAGAGTATAAATATGCTGCATCTGTAGATTTTTGAATAAATACACCTTCACCCTCACCTTCCTCAAGAGGTCTGGTTCCTAATCCAAGATAGACTGTTTGTAAATCCAACTCTGAGATATTAAAAGTGCATTCCGGACTCTCAACTGTTATTGTATCTGACTTAATGGATGATGAAATTTTATACTCACCCGAAGAGGTAAATGAAATTATTGAACTCAAAGGTAATATATCTTCCCATATTGAATCCGGCTCGATTTTAATTGTCGGTACAGGTGATTGACCCTTGTGAATATCCCCCTTTTCCCGTGATAATGAAGACAGGGAAAATGTTTTACCCGATGGATATTCCGGACCTGTAACAGTGTATTCCGGCTGAGAACTGGAAAGTTTTGTGGGATCCTGGATTTCAATTGGATAAGCATATTTATTCGATATTTGTATGACGAGTTGAATTTCCTCGCCGATAATATAGTTCTGACGTTCAGGGATTACTTTTAAAATAATCATAGATTTGGTTCCTTGTTTTGAAGTTAACTCGGTTTTACAGTATCCTATGCAAAATATAATAACAACTAAGAGAGCGGAAAGAGTTAACACTATTTTTTTATTTTTCTTTGAATAGTTCATAACCGTTATGGTTTCGTATTATCGGCATCATTCTTCTTTAATTTCGTTGCATCCCAACCGCGAAGTCGCAATTGACACAAACCACAAAAGGCAACAGTGTTGTTGGAATAACTCATAAGGCACATATCGTCATCATCGTCATGTCTGTCATCTTGCGAACCGGCAGGTACTGAAGCGTTACCGATATGGTGTTTGGAATGTGGAAGAAACAAATGATGGCCAACTTCGTGAACGAAAGTTCCTAAATCCGAAACGTAAAAAACAAAGACGCGTTTATTTCTTGTTGCATCCGAAACATCAACAGCAGACCCTTGCAATATCGTAATCCCGGCAGTCCCTGCTGCAACAAGAGGACTCAGTTGCGAGTGTAAGTAATCGAAATGGACAATGACAATTCCTTCAGCAGATGCTTTGTTGACTCCTTGCTTCGAGCCGGATATTAAATTGAGATCGTTTAAAACTTTAGACCGTGGCAGGATACTGTAAAGCTTGTTGCTGTACCGTGCTGCTGTGTTTAGTTGTTCCGTATTCAACCAATTGTTTGTTGCGGTATTCACTTGTGCCACATTATAAGCAGGATTGTTTACTTGAAACCAATTTCTTACTGCAATCTTAAAATCTGCATAAGATCGAACAGAAAACATTGCGGCTTCACTTTTATGATCTGCATTTGAGGGAGCGGCAAAGTGTTCAGTGAACAACGAATTACCTGTTGCTACCATTGCATCTTCACAAATTTTATTGTAGTCTAAAGCCACACCGCCGGACTTGCGATGGTCTTTTATCTCATAGTTATCGTTAGCAGTTATTTTATTTTGGACCTCAACAAATGCTTCACGGTATGCAGTTTTAATTCCATTGATGTTGGCTGTAATAAAATCCGCAATTGTATTTTTCTTCCTTATATAACGAGCGATGTGTAGTTCACGCCATATTTCTATCGTCCCTGTTAAATAAACTAAAGCTTTTGGAACTTTTAGAGGAGCATCATCAGTAACGTTTAATACTACATCTTTTTTCCCTAATACATCTGGTTTCTTTTTATCGTAGGCAAGGTAAACAGAGATTTTATAAGCATCCCCAGCAATTCGAGCTGGGCGAAAAAGTATGCCTGTTTGTCCTGCTAATTTTCCACTCGTCCAAGCGTAACTGTATGATGCCCAAAACCGAGTGCCACATTCTTCAACTTTAAATGGAAACTTACCTTGGTCTAAACTTTTCTTCGGAGTATATCCGGGTTGTCCGGGAAAAACCATATTGGACGCATCTCCTCTTTTACCGCCTTTATCAACGTGGCAGTTGTCTCCTTTCGGTTGCTTTATCCAGCCCATTAGTGTTTTATTATGGGCGTTTGTGTTATCTTTATAGTAGTCGATGGCGGCTTTTATAAAATCTTTGGGCTTAGCTTGTGATTGGTGTGGATCAACACAATTACAATTATATGTACTGCCATCGTAACATTCATCTTCCCAATCCCATAAAAACTTTACTTTGCCTAATGCTTTTGCGCCGGGACCTTTTTCTAAACAGATTGCATTATTCTTCGAATCCGCCAGTCGAATTTGGGCAAGCAATGGTAAGCGTGGTCCGGTACCCCAAAGATCACTGTACACAGTGAAGGCAGTATTATTATTCATCTCGCCACTCGCACGTTTGAAAAGATTACTGATTAAATACAGTTTGCGGGTTTTCCCCGGTGCAGGTACACCACCAGAATTTTTAAAGGCAACATACACAGCCTTGTCTCGTTTATGTTTTGCGTCATCAACTGCATCGGCATATATTGCTTCCTTGGGTCCCAATATAATTTTGAGGGATTTCAGAAGGATGTGGAAATAAGTCCATGAACCCGCCGGATCACCCTTCAGAGAATCACTTTCTATAACGAGTCGCATCTTGTATGGCGAGTGCTCAATTGTAATATATTCATCAGGGAAAGAAGCTTTATTTGCATCCTTTAATTTTCCGTCCCATTCCATCTTATGTAATCCATGAGTATATTCATTACGTTTCAATATTGTCGACCAGATCGGAGAATCTTCATGCTTTCTAAATAATTCCAATGTCGCTTTCGAAATTAATCCTAACGGATCTTCAATTTTATAATAGATATGAATTTTTTCTTTTTCCGGTGCAAAATGGAAATCATCCGAACCACCAGACGGTGGTTTATGGCCAGCGGACATATACGACTTTGATTTTCGTGAAGCATCTAAGTTTTGTAATCGGAATTCCTTAATACCAAAACTTGAAACACAAAGGTGATTCACATGGTCAAGACCATCAGCCGTACGCATTACTTTCGCTTTAAGGTTAACCGACATGTATCAACTCACAATTTATCATGTTTATCTCGAACATCGCCATAGACATCAGAGATGCTTCCGGTTTCATTGAGTTTATTTCTTTTTTGAAATGTTTTTACGACATCGGACATTGTCTCACCGCCTACACAAAAATATCCCAAATTGTGGAGGCGTGTTTTGGTCCCTTCTTCTGTATTGTCTAAAGGAAGAGAACCAACGGACAGTTTCCACTCGTACACAAATTCCCTCTTTTGATCTTCACCAATCTTACAAAAGTCAGCCGCAGTAATCACTGGAGGGTAACGTTTCGGATCATTGGCTGGTGCTGGTGAAGCAGCGGCAGCAGGTAGTGGAGATGTCAAGTCTAATTTCAATTCTGCAATTCTTGAATTTGGAGGGATTTCGGCTTCTATCAAACCCTGAGCATTTGTCTTACCGGACTTTGTTCCCCACGACAAAACTCCGACTGCCCATTTTAATGTATGGGGTTTGTCTTTAATGGCATTACCCAAGCTATCGATAACTACAAGACGCAACCGCACAGTTTTTGTTTTTGCAACGGTGATTTTAACTTTAGCACCGGTAGATTTCGTATCCGATAATTCTTGACCTTGTGGAATTTTTATCTGATCACCTATAACCAGAGCGTTAGGATTTTTTCGAGAGTCTTTGAATTTCTGTTCTTGATGATCGTAGAGTTTCTTCCATTCTGTGATTCCATAATTGAAGGCGATGCTCGAGATGCAGTCTCCTTCACCAACCTTTACGATTTTATCAGCCATTGTTTAAATAAATTCTTAGTGTGTTATCGTTTATCGGAATCTTTGCGATCAGGAAATGTAATTTTGCATTGACCGGGGTCTATTCCCTGCAATTTAACTTTACCTTTCATATCTGTAACACCGCGTTTAACAGAACCATCGGGCAGCTCAATCTCATATTTTTCCCCGATCATTGGTTTTCCGTCTTCATCTGTAACTTCAACTTCAATCCAATCCGTTTTCTTTTTTTCCTCTTTCTTAGGAGGTTTCTGTGTAGATTTCGTGGGTAGCGGAGACGAAGTTTTTGTCTCGCTTGATTTCGTTTCGGACTGAGACGGTAAGGCAAACGGCGGTATAATAACCGGCGGTGCACCCGGCATCACTTCGCCAATCATAACAGTCGGGCATCCGAGAACGATTGTGCCACCGTGTGCGCAAGTATCGCCCATACGCGCTGCAGGCTTTCCACCAATCAAAACACCTACCGAACCTTTAAGAATAGTATCCGGTGGACCGACACAGGTTGCCATATCGCCCATAACAGCGGCAGGCATGCCACCGATAAGTACGTTAGGAACTCCAGGTCCCGTGATAGGACCACCAACATGCGGAATCGGTGGAACACCCGGTGTAACCATCGGGCAAACATGCATATCACTTAAACGTGCGGCTGGTTGTCCCATAATTAGATTTATGATTTATGATTATTTTTTTTAACTTTTAACATTGAACATCGTCTCAACAGATTCATCAAATTCACTCTCAACAATACCCAATCGGTCTTTTCCTAAAGACGCACGTCCCAATACAAATCCGCTGGTTTCTAACATGATTTGAATGCGAGCGTGAAAATAAAACGGCTCGGCAAATTCTACAAGCCGGTACAATTTTTTACTTGCATTTGCTTCCTCAGCCCAACCCGCTTCCTGAAATTTTTCGAGTGTTCTAACATTTATCGGTCCGATTATGATATTGTAATATTTAGGGCGCGACTTGAATTTTTTTCCGAGGACAAAATTATTTCCAATTATTGAATAATTATCCTTCGCACCTAAATTAGATTGAAGTTCATCCGGTATGGGCCGCTCCTGATATTCTAACTCTTTCACTACGACAGGGACAGGAAACTGAGTTGAACTTTCAAGCATTGTTCGAACAAGCGTCGCGATTCCCTCCGGATGTCCCCAAGTTTCATGCGCATGAACATAATTTTTTAAGAACACTTCAGCTTGATCGTCAGTGAGAGTTGAGATGAAATCGAAGTACCATTCAGGACATAATGCTGTGGTGTATTGACGAACATAATCGGGAATATTTTCATGAAGTGTCTCGAAGGTCTGCGATTGGTCATCTCTATCAGCAAACAGACGAGGAAACGATTGCAGAAGAGCATAGCGTGAATGCTCCATGCTGTTCAAGCCGGCATCTTGTATGAGCCGTTCAATTATACGCAGGGCTTTTACAGCATTTGAAGTCCCGACGGATTCATCTCGATCGAGCAGTCCGATTGGCATGAGGTCTTCAAGCGATGCAATCTGCAGTGGGATTTCTATATTTTTTATTTCATCCATCATTCTTCCGCAGAGACAAGATTTATTCTGATAAAATTACCATTAACAGTTTTAGCTCTAATGTAGGAACCTATTTGTTGTTCGAAGTAGCTTTTATCGGGTTCGTCTAATAATCCACCATCATTTACTGGAATTTTAATTTCAGTAAATGGAGTTAAAAATCCTTTAACGCGTCCGACTTTTTCTTCAAATGAAATATCATTTGATTTAACTAAATCGCTTTGATGACTAAATGGAGGATAACCGATTATAGCCGCACGTAAATCGTCCTTTGTTAACCAACGTTGGCGGCTTGCAAGCAGCGACCTGAAATAATTCCAGATGTATTCTTTATTATTCAACGACTCAATTCGATGTGTCGGAGTAATCGATTGAGCGCTTTTTACTCTTTCATCTATTCCTTGATACAGTCCGAAGCTTCTTCCTGAAGCAATATTGATGCATTCGTCTCCAATATCGTACTGGCAGTATTGTACTTTCACTGTTCCTGAAGGAGGTGGAGAAAAAGCTAAAACAATTTCATCCTTATGTATATCGACCGATGTAGTATATTGAAAAGGATATCCCGGATCCAGAACGGTAGAAGCATTTATATATTCAATCGGCGGGTCTGCCCCGAGGTCCGTAACCGAAGTAATGATTGTTTCCTTTAACTTATGCGCGGTGATCGGAATGTTGTACCGGAATTGATCAACGGGCATTGCAAGAGATTCCATCTCCACCATATTCCAAGTTAGGAAAGAATTGAGTGTGGGTTTCTTTTCCAATTCTTGTGCAAATTCACCGAGTCCGGGAAAAGGAATCCATATCAAATCATCTTTTCCTCGACTTGATGATGCAGCGATGAATATATCGAAAGGAATTTTGATGAAACGGGAATCGTAAGGAGTAAGAAAGAAATCATCAATGATGTTGTAGTTGCCCGGATACTTAGTTCTAATAACCGACTTTCTACGATTTTCGATTACTTTGAATCCGGTTGTTTGTGTAATCCGGCAGCGGAGGCGTTCCGCCAGTAACGGGTCAATATCGCCAGTGAAAATACTTACTTCACCATTTTCTATTTCCTGAAGATTAGAAGTAAAAATGCTAAAGCCAAGCATCAGGTCGTCGCCATAGCTGTCCACCCGAACATCGTTCGTATTGGCAGGGACAATCCAAGTCGGATATTGAGGAGCGAATAAAACTTTTGCACCTTCCTTATCTTGCACGTTGAAATAATGAGCTTGCTCCAATAATACTGGCTGTGCGGTTTTAACTTCACGTAAGGTAGATTGCAGAACAACATACGCCGGACCCGGAAACATCTGGCCAAACAAATGACGGCGAAGCACTTCAAACAATCCGTCGGAAACCTGATCGCTCCGTTGAGCATAAGTTGATAAAAGGAGTTGATCCTGAACTTCCTCCTGATAAGCTTCAAGAGTTTGTAAGATTGTAGTGAGTATGGGATCTTTTATATCTCCCTTATACTGGTTGATAAAACGTGATTTAAAATCAGTAAACGTCATGTGTTTCCTCAATAATATTCCACGGACCTACTGTTCCTGCTTTCAGTCCTTTTTCACTTCTTGATACTTTAAATTTGAAAACATATTCTTTGTTCTGGGTGCGGAATTTAATTCCATTCTCTTCCCTTTCATCGCCCATCAAGTTAACGTCATGAATTTCAGCGACATCTTGAAACCAGTTATTGACTTCAGCTTTAATTATTTGTTCGAGAGACCTTCGTCTGTCTTCTTCAATTATATCGCAGAAGCGGGCGCTCATTCCCATATTATAAAATTGAACCCACATAGCACGAATGCCCGGCGAGGGTAGTTTGAGATATTCTCCCGCACCCGATAAAACAAATAATCTAAGTCGGGAACCGACTATATTCTCTTCAGTACTTGCCCGTTGAAAAGTACCGATTGGAGATAATGTTAGTGGAAGATGTAAGACTGCCATATTAATTAATTTGTACCAATGCACCTTTGATTACGTTTGTAGCTGCTGCTGACGATTCCACTTGTGTACCGCTAACTTTTACTGATGCTGATGATTTCAATTCTGCTGAAGATGAGCCCGCAAGAGAAAGTTTATTACCCGCCGTCGCTTCAATATCCTGTGCTTTGATTTCAGCTTTGGAGGTTGCAGATATTTCTATATCTTTTGCACTAAGTACAATTTTGTCATCCGCCTTTAGTTGAATCGTTTTTGCGTGAACCTCTATGGTGCCGTTGCTCGATTCGATGAAGATTTTAGGACCTTTGTGTTCCATTCGTATGAGGTTCTCACCGTTTGGCATAGTGATCAGGATTTGCTCTGAACCTTGTTTTTCAATAACTCGAATTTCCGAGCCGGAAGATGTTTTTGCAATCAACACTTCTTCGGTGCCGTTATCGGTTTTACAATCGGGTTTGTTTTCGCTGTGGTAGAGTGAGCCAATGACTACTGGAAGCGATGTGTTGCCGTGTTCACAACCAACCAAAACCTGGTCTGATATTCGCGGAGTTAGGTGCGAGCCGTGGTCAGAACCAGCAAAGGATGTTAACACACGAGCCCAAGCGTTAGCGTTTCCGTCAGTATCCCAAATATAACGAATTTGCACCCTGCCGATGTTTTCAGGGTCTTTATTATCGACGACTATGGCTGGTTGTAATAATCCCATGTATTCTCGTTCGTCGGTGGCTAATTTCCGCAAGATAGAATCTTTAACGGCAGCCTTGAATGACGCGCTGTAAATATTACCTTTAAATTCGGCTTCTAATTCCACCACTACAAACTTATCTTTCAAGATCGGATGCTCGGGTGCCTCAATAGTACGCCCGATTGTTACCATTGGATGATTTGTAGTTCCGGTTACATTTATATGCAAGCCATTATAAAATGCTTGTTGATGCTTGACAAATTTTTCGAACTCATTTTTTTCGGGAATTGGTTCCTTGTAAATTTCAGTTGGTTCTTTATGTATGTCGTTAGATTTTTGGAAAATTTTCGAGCCAAAAGGATGATTAGGAGCCGGGAAATTACCTGAGTTAACTACCAAATCTGAGGATTCAGAGTGTTTCTGATAATCATACGGAACCCCGTGGAATTTTGTATCGCCTAAAAAACAATTAAGCCGGACATCTGAGATATTTTCTAAGCCTAATTTAATTTCCTTTGTTCCGCTCAATTTGGGTTCATATCGGAATGTTTCACCGTCGTGGTAAAAAACACAGCCGTCATAACGTGCAAGTCGTTTTAAGAATTCGTAATCGGTTTCATCATACTGGTGTAAAAACCGAAACTTAACGCCGTTCGACGGACCGGTTAAGGAATTTGCAAACGATTTATTTTTGACGATCGTATTCACTACATCGAAAGCAGACATATCTACGAAGGATTTATGTTTTTCGACAAAGTGAAGAGAATAATCCTCCGACATAGCCTGAATGATAAGATTACCGGTCTCGAGATGAAGGTTGTGAATAATGCCAATATATTTTTTAGAAATACTGTTATCCAATTGATCAGAGACAGTGAGTTCTAATTTTTCACCGAGCCAGGAAGAAACTGCTTTATCGAAAACAGAATTACATTCGCTTTCATCGAAACCGAGTGCGAGGCGAATTTTGCAATGCGAAAAAAGTGATTGCCACACGTTAGCATTTACGAATCGCAAACCGTGTGGCTTTCCATTGATTGTAGCGGTTACAATTATATTAGTTACTTTAGAAGCCATAAGTCACCTAATTATCTAATTATAAAAAAGTAAGATATTAAGGGGTTGTGTAAAAATTATATATAATGAACTCAACCCCGCATAGAAAAATCCAATTCCCCCTTCTCTTGGCAAGAGAAGGGGTCAGGCTTGCACGCCGAAGGGCGTTACTGCCCTCAGGCGGGGGATGAGTTCGAATAAAATAAAAAATTTTTATACAAACTCAATCCCTTCGGGAGTGGTAAAAAATGTTTCCCAATTACCACCTAAGCACAATTTGGATACCTGATAATAGAACTGTCATTGATCAACCGTTTTACTTGTCCTCCTTAGAGGAACGGTTAAAAAATTACTTACTGCCTTCTTTCCAATGCTCAGAATCAGCAGAAACCAGATACATGTTCAACTGGCGTATCGCATTCTTGTACTTAACATTTATACGAATATCGATTGCTTGGTTATTCACAGAGCCATCAGGATTTGTAACAACTTCCACTCCTTCGACTTTCCCAAACTCGAGCATTTTTGCTGGACCGCCGGTATTGTGCATTAGGAATTTTTGTATTGCCGACTGAATCTGGTCACGACTCGATTGCTCGTTTGGAACGAATGTGCGTCCGTTCAGATAATGCAAAACAACTTTAGCAATGTACTCATCACACCGTTTTACTGTGTACTGATCCATACCTTCGTCGCCTTGTCCGCTTGCTAAGTATAAAGTATCTACACCCCAGAATACAAGACCTTCATAGAAAGCTACAGGGATAAGAGCTTTATTGAACTTCATCTGCTGACCGCCGCGTATGTTCCACTTCATTTCTAACGGTGAGCCATCGGGAGTCGGCAGCTTGATTTCGTGCGGCTTATTCGCTTGTGCGATATGAATACCTTCTTTGATATCGCCTTTATATATCTTACCGGCAAGAATTCCTGCTGGGTTAATATAAAAATCTCCAAGATCTTTCTCGAAGCGATTTGCACGGCGTATTCTAAGCGGATTAGCAACCACGGAAATGTGCTGTTTTATCGGGTCTGTAGATTTCAGTTCAGCTAAATCGCCACCAACATCGAACAACTCTTGCGCTTCTTTTATTGACATATCCGGGAATCCGCAGAAAAGGTGCGCCATACTGTGGTTTGCAAGTTCTCCATACTTAGAAAGTTTTGCTTCGCTACCGGGCCAATCAGGAATTACAAACATACCGATTAAGCTCTTCATATCGAAATTTTCCCGGTTTGGGAATCTTGATGCAAGACCTTTTTCGGGATCCATTATTGCGTTGAAATCACGGTCGGCGTGCGCATTTACTATTGAGACATAAGCTACGGCTTCACCCGGGTTGAGGCGCGATTCATAGAAAAACGTGTCGAGTTCTCTGTATGTTTTTTCCAGCCCACGTTGTTTTGCAAAAAATGCTGCCATGTTTTGTTGGAATACTTGAGAAACCATTTCACGTCTTTCTTTTACACGAGATCTCAGAGTTGCAAGGTCAGCAGCGCCGGCAAGCATATCTTTGAGCACTTCTAATCGCTTAAGATAAACATAGCCCGCATTTACGTCGGCTTTAGAGCGAGTAATCTTCAACGGTTTTGCGACCGACTCCTTAGAAGTTTGCATATTTTCCATCGGAAAATCTTTTGCAGAGGGTAATATCTTTAGTGCAACTCCGTCGGGAAGCAATGACCCGGTTTTTGGAGCAAGTATAGCCGCGAGTTCATTCGTTTTAATAGCTACCGCAGTTGTTTCACGAACCTGAGTTTTATCTTTTTCATCTGGCATGGTTCTATCCTTTCATGATATTTATTTGTTCAATTTTATTTAAAAGCTTTGAGTGCAAATTTTGCACCTTTACCGCCGGCTTTATAATCTAATTCTCCAACTTTTATTTCAAATGATTCAAGTGTAGGTAATTCGGGTTTTATAGGATTAATAAGCGACCATCGGGACATAAACGCCTTTTTGATCTCGAAAGCATAGTTATCTTTTATATCGTCGCCATGACATTCGATAGTACCACTCGTAAGTATGTTCTTCCTGCCGTCTTCGTTAGTTGCCATACCAAAAGCATCCACGATTGCATTATTGCTTGCATCACGGGTAATATTAATTGTAGCAGCGAAGGTTGGTTCTCGGTAGATACCGCGTGAATCTCCGGGTGTTTCGATCCGCACTCGTACTTCTTGAACATTAGGGATTGTAACCCCGTTTAGTTTTATAGCATAATCTTTTATCATTTTATTATCTCCTTTCCTTTACTTGCGTTTAAATTCAGGGACACTGAATGTTTTGGATTTTCCACCGCCTGATAGCGACATTTTACCGACTTTAAATTTTATCGTCTCATACATATCGGTATCTTCAGGGGGTTGATGGAATTCCCAATTGCTTATGTATGCTTCCTTCATCTCGATTGTGTATGTTTCTTTAAGCTCGGCATCCTGCAGGACAATTGTTCCTTCGATAATTTTTAAACGACCATCTTCGTTTGTGGCAAGTTTAAACATCTCACTTGTCGGTGTGTTGCGAGCACGTCTGTATAACTCTACAGTTGCGGCACAGGTCCGTCCATCATAATCTCCTCTTGGACCGGTGGGTGTATCAATATTCAGAGTTACACCTTCGACTTCGTCTATTGCAACCCCGCTGATCTTTACAGATTTTGGTTGTGGCATAGTTATTTCTCCTTAAGAATTATTATTATTATTTATGTTACGTAACATATTAATTGGGTAGTATAAATCCTAAATCCGAATCTCGAATCCGCCGAGGCGGACGAAACAAATCCCAAAGACCAAAATCTTAATTTCCCAAATCCTTCGATAAATCTTTGCTGTTTTTGATATTTGGATTTTGAAATTGTTTAGTATTTCGCCTGCCTGCTGCAGGCAAGTTTTTAGTGCTTCGGATTTCTGACCGAAACTGTACCAAAACTCTGTTATGCGTAACATGAGTTAGTTATTAATTATTTAGTTAATCTCCACCGAGAGATTCTAATTTTACATCTTCGATCAATTTTTTCATCCGCTCAATTTCTGCCTCGAGGGTTTGGATTAAAGCTTCTTTATTGTTCTGGAAGAGTTGAGCTACTTTTTGATCTTTTAAACGCTCCTGTAAATCCTCTAATGCTAAATATGAAAGCTGCTGGTCGAGTAAAATTCGTTCGCCTTCGGAAGATTTCGCTTTTACGGCAATGTTCTCAGCCCCGAAATCGTCCATTATCTGGGATGGTTCTTCGCCGTAGTTCATTGATACAGTTGCGGTTGATTCCTCGACTTTATCGGCTCCTAACTTATCGAGCTTTTTAATTTCGAGGTCAATCTTAGGTTTGAAGTTAGCTGCAACCTCTGCAACCGAACCGCATTCTACAGGCGTGCAATCTTCACCGGCAGTTTCAGGATTAACCGCAGCGATTATTGTTGTGAAGTTACTGTTAAGTTCAGCAACTCCCGGTGCAGCATTTGTGGGAAGTATGCGCCGAGCTTTGTCGACATCTTGTGTTTTACCCATGGTTATTCCTTTAGTTTTGTTGTTAGATATTTTTTTATTTGATACTTTCTTTCCAAATAATTTTTGAATCCATTTTTTAATCAATGATAACATTTAAGATAGAGTCCTTGGTAGTTATCAATATTTTCTCCGGGATATACATACCTCCTTTCTCTTGTCGGCGCTTCAGAATTTCAGTCGCCATTATACTTGCTAATTCTGTATCTATAAATGTAGTGATTGAACGGGCTCCGAATTCTTTCTGATAACCGTTCTTTATAATCATGTCTCTCGCTTCCGGTTGGAGTTCGATATTGACAGGATGACCGCCTGGCGATTTTGAAAACTCCTGACTGTACGATGCTAATTTTTGGTCAACAACTCTATTTACATCTTCCGGTTTGAGGAATTTGAATACTAAGACTTCGTCCATACGTTTGATGAATTCAGGACCTAAGTGTTTTTTAAAATACTCCAGCGCTTTCTGTGCCTGTTGGCTCTCATCAACATTTGCTACATCAATATCAACTCCGGTAAATCCGTAATTGGATGTAAGAATGAATACTGTGTTTGAAAAATTAATTGTATGCCCCTGACTATCCGTCAATCTGCCTTCGTCAAAAACCTGAAGGAATAAATTACACACTTTTTTATGCGCCTTATCAATTTCATCCAACAGCACCATTGAATACGGTCTTCGGCGAATGGCTTCTGTTAAAACACCGCCTTCTTCGTATCCAACTAATCCGGGATCGGCGCCTACAAGCCGGCGACTTGTATGTTCGTCGGTATATTCAGACATATCCAAACGGACCAACTGCTTTGAACTTGCGTAAAGTTCGATGGCAATCTGTTTAGCAAGATAAGTTTTGCCAACGCCCGAAGGACCGATAAAAAGGAAAATCCCTCTTGGGCGGACAGAATCACGGAACGGTAACGACATCATACGTAAACGTTTTGCTATTGTGCTGATCACCTCATCCTGCCCAACAACATCTTTCTTGAGAACATCTTCAATACTCAACAATCGTGCTGATTCATCTTTAAAGATTTTATCGACGGGAATTCCTGTCTTCTCTCCTACTGCCACGGCAATATCTTCATTTGTAATGATTGCATCGGGGCGTTCACCTAAAACATTCGCAAGACGAACACGCGCAAGAGTGTTATCGAGTACCTGAATTGCTTTTGCAGGAAATTGATTATCGCCGATGTATCTACCGGACAAGCTAACAATTGTTTCAATCTGGTCGTCGGGGACTGTGGCTTGATGATGTTTCTGAAATTTCTCTCGCACACCTTTTAATATTGTAACGGTTTCCTCGTGTGTCGGCTCCGGGACATTAACTCTTCCGAAGCGTCGTGTGAAAGCCGGGTCTTTCTCGATGTGCTTCCGGTATTCAGCATAGGTTGTTGCGCCAATCAACCACAACTCACCGCGCGCTAGTGCTGGCTTAATTAAATTTGCCGCATCGAGCGCACCGGATGTTTGTCCGGCTCCCATTAGTGTATGAATTTCATCAACAAAAAGAATCGTGTTTCCTTTGTGTCCGAGGATTGCTTTAATGATAGCTTTTAATCTCTCTTCGAACTCACCGCGGTAGTTTGCACCCGCTAACAACAATCCGACATCGAGTGCTAAAATTTTCTTTCCATTTAAAACCGGACCTGCTTCACCGGCTGCAATCTTGACCGCAAGACCTTCGACGATATGAGTTTTACCAACACCCGCATCGCCAATGAGTATCGGATTGTTTGTCATTTTCTGTGATAGGATTGTAGTAATCTGGCGAATCTCTCCCTGTCTGCCAATAACGGCTCCTAATTTACCGTCCTTTGCTTGCTTCACTAAATCTATACAGAACTTTGAGAGGACATCTTCTTTTTCGGATTCACCGAGTGTTACGGTTGCAAGTTCTTTCTCGCCTTTTGTAAAATTTTTATACTCGTAAGGAGTTATTGCACAATCCCAAATTACTTCGGTGAGCGGGTCGTTCTCAATTTCGACGACAGCAACTACCAAGTCTCTCCAGCTAACATCTTGGCTATCTTCCCTTTTTGCTTTTTCAAAACAGGTTTTCATTCGGGGAGAAGCTTCACGCGTGTCGCTGGTTGCAGACCTTGGCAAATCCTCCATTCGCTTTTTTATTACACCCTGAACATGAGCTTTAGAAATTTTTTGAGATTCTAAAAACTCAACAAAGCTCGCTTCGTTCACCTGAAGTTCTACCCATAATATATGCTCAGGTTCTACTTTCTGGTGTCTTAGAACTTTTGCTTCTTCCTGTGCTTTCAGAAGATTAGACTTACACCGTTCATCGAATTTCATATACTTCCTTTCTTTAAAACCTTAATCTGCTTTCATAATCGTTCCGTTTTTCACGCAAGCCGCCGAGTAGCTCTTCTTTTTTACGTATCTCTCTTTCAACAGTCTGAATCCCAGCAGCTTTATTCGCTTCGGGAGAATCTTTGATATATCTGTTCAGTATCGTCATAAAATCCTGCTCAGCACGCTGGCGGTTTTCTTCGTGAAATTTGATCCTGTCTTTCATAGCCGCCTGGAATATCGTCGACTTCTGGCGTAAGCGAGTTATCTCAGTATTCGCAGATGAAATCTCATCTCTGTATTTCTGCATTTGATTAATATCTTCACGGAGAATCTTTATCTCGCTTTCGATCTGTCCCTCTTCACTTCTGAATTTCATCAAACTTTCTCGCAGATGGAATTTTTCAACAATATTCATCATCCACATCATAGAATCTTTTACACCCCAAGGGAATAACGGGTCATTAATCTCACGCGGTGGCTGCGCTGACGTGATGAATATTTGATAGTGAAAAGTTAAATCTAAAACGCGGTTAAAGAATTGTGAAAAATTATCGAGCAATGTTTGAACAATATCCTGCAAAACAGGATGAGCATTATTCGCTCGGTCGCGAAGCATGAAATCTCTCAACCTTCCGTAAGGAGTTTTCATTTCTTCTGTCATCTTCGGAAACCTCTGAGGTAAAAGAGATTCGATTAGAACGGGTTGGAAGCTGGAAGGGATTAATGATGACCTCCCAAGTTGCGACAAAGATTCACCAAACACTGTATCACCTTTTGTTAAAATTAATCCGATGGGAACGTGCCGGATATTCGGATTACTTTGCACCCAGTATTGAAGAATTGCATCGAACCAGTTTGCCCTTTTTCTCAATTTAGTTGGATCTAAATAATCCTTTTCATCGATGAAGAAGAATAAACCTTTCGCCTTTCTAAAAATATCCTGCAGTTGGTGTTCCCATTGATCGGGCTGCGTATCTTTACCGCCGTAGTCAAAAGTGGTATAGCTTGTTATGTTCAAATCTTCCCAGAAGTTGTAGCTGTTTAAACCGCTGGATGGCGGTATGCTGTTTGAGCGCCAAGCTTCAGATACGCCTTCATAATAAACCTGCAACTCTCTACCGAGGGTAACGGGTCTGCCGGCGCGCATCTGAGCTTCGTAGCAAAAAGCCGATATATAACTACTCTTACCTACTCCTGACTGACCGAATAAGAAAATCGGGACGGGTTGGAAAAGACTCGTAAGCAGGGGGTTTTGTTTTTTATGTTCCGTAATCTCAAGGTATGAATGTCCGATACCTAACTTCATCGTGTTGTTTGCGTGTGAGATATATAGCGGGCTCCTCTCCTTCAAATAAATCTGGTCGCCCATTGCTAAGGGACTTACATAATCGTTTTCCCAGTACCAACCCCAATTTTTAAAGAGACTATTAATAAAATCGTCCTTGCTACACCAGTAACGAATTGCTTTTTGGACTTCGATTGAACTTGTTCCGGTTGAATCGAGACCCTTACCCTTTGAACCTAACACTTGTAAGCAAAGTAAAATTTCGGCAAACGAAATACTTGCCGTGTCGCTCGTTCTCTGTTTAATTTCATCGAAATGACTCTGTAATTTACTCTGAGCAAAATCTTCGGAAACACCGAGGGTCATTAATATTTTACCCATTAATGAAAATAATTGAATCTTTGTAGGTACATTCAGATTCTCTGAACTCTGAAGCAAGCTGGATACATCGGCAAGCATTCTGTCGTACTCAGATTCTTCTATTCCAACATTTTCAGCTTTTATCCACTCTTCATAGAAGCTCATTGTTCCCGATACAGTTCCACCGGTCTCGGTCTGTGTTAATCCGGCAATAAGATAATACCGCTGCCAGAGGGCCGTTAAATCTCTTAAAAGTCGGCGGGTTTGATTTGTACTTTCCGAGGCTGAAAAAACTTTTGAGCCATAATTTCCCATCAAAGCCCTATCTATCTCAAAGAGTATAGTCTCACGTGTGTCGAGCGGAGCTATTTGGTTTGGGAGTTGTTGTAACGCATCGAAAAAGCCATGCACAGCTTTCGAAATCTTATCCTGTTTTTGAGTAATATCTGTACCAGAATCGATATCTCTTAAAAAATCGGCAAGTGTAAGACACTGTTTATTAAAATCACGCGCTATTTCAGTAACTGGTTGCAGCATTATTTTAATCCCTTATTATTATAGTTATATGCGATTTCAAATCTATGACGCCTTCACCGAGCGGTTGTGGAAGAAAAAGTGTAAGCTGTGAGGTTTTATCTTTGGTAACAACTTCTGGCGGGCATTCGATTGTATATGTAAACGATTCTCCGGGGACTCGTTTCAGCAAGTTTTTCAAATCTAATAGCTGAGCAAAAATTGCGCTACCCATGCCTACACGAATATTCTTCCCGACCGGGTCAGATTTAGAAAACTCCCTGAGTTGAAATGTTATTTGAGTTTTACCTTTTACAAACTGAGCTTCAGTTTCAAGATATATGTTCAAACGATTCCCCGCTGCTTCCTTCATTAATTCAACTTTTGAGATGGGAAGTGTTTTTTCAGCTATAGGTCCAGCCGGAAAATAAGATAGCAATTTAGTTATATCGTCGAATAATTTTCCAGCGTAAGAAAATGCTGTGTTTAATTCTACCTGAGGTTCATTCGGAGATATGATAGATTCATTAAGTTTTTCGACTACTTCATTAATTCTTTGCTTTAGTGTGGCTTGTTCCCAGCCGACCGCTAAAATTTGTAATTCACTTTTAACTTGATTAAAAAATTGTTGTAAGCCATTAAAATAATTTAGAGTTGGAGAATGAGCATTCTCAATTAGCGGTTTAAAAAATCCATTAGCTCGAATGAATTGGCCAGTAGCGTTCCATATTAGTGCCAGTTCGGGAGTTGGTTTTAATGATTTCAGATAGTTATCCAACAAAGAACTCCAAAGACCGAACTTGGTTAATATTCCGTTACTGGCATCAACACAGTTCGGAGAGCTGTCAATAAAAACGCCGAAAGGGATAAACGATTTATCTGCAAGTAATTCATTATCCTCCACTTTAAAACGGCAAAGTACAACTCCCATGTTCTGATTGTTTGTAATTGAGACATCGTACAAGGCATCATAGACAGACACTCCCGTTGTCGGCTCCGCATCTGACTCAATGATTCCATCGCGACCTGAACTTGACGGCATTATATACAACAGATATTTTCCATCAGGGCTTTTTTGAGAGGGCCTGAATTGAAAATTAAAAGACCTGCTGCCATCAATTTTTATTAGTCTTCCGTAAAGGTTTAATCCTTGGAACTGAGAAATTTCGACTTGGTAATTTGCGCCGTCTAAACGCTTGAAATTAATATTATCGGGGTTGTTGTAATCGGTTTGAAGATATGAATTCCTGAAAAGCCCGTAACATCCAGCTTGGGAATTACCCATACTAACAAGCTGTTCAATCCATTCTTCAAGTGCGTAAAAGTGTTCCTCCGAAACGACATCTCCGTTCCGCCATAAAACTTTTTTAAATTTTTGAGTATCTGCCATTCGTAAACCTATATTTACAGTTAGCCGGTTAAATTTTCCCTCACAAGCTACTTATAATATTGTAAGTGAAATTTAAACCTATACATTAATATTACATTAAGTTAGTATTACGTAGGAAAAATCTAATTATAATAAACTTAAAAGTCAAATAATTTTAGTGGGGAGCGCCACAGAATTAGGAGATGAATTTTTGGCTGTTTTTATTTCAATTTTTAGGATGTTTTTCTGTAACCGAATGTCTTTATTATTGCTTCGCTTCGAGACCTGACATGAAGTTTCTTATATATGTGTTTTATGTGCGTTCGAACAGTGTCATAGCTGATAAATAGTACCTCGGCAATTTCTTTATACTGATAACCCCTTGTAAGATAGGAGAGAATTTCTTCTTCCCGTTTCGAAAGTAATTCATCAACATCAGTTTCAGAAAATTTTGTTTTGAATTGGCTGAAGAAAGATATCACTTTTCGTGCGATTTGAGCAGACATAGGGGCCCCTCCGTTATACAGCTCTTTAATCGCTATGAAAATTTCTTCTTTTGAAGAACGCTTGAGTAAATATCCAGTTGCACCCGCAACCAAAGCATTAAATACATAAGTGTCGTTTTCAAACACCGTAAGCATCATGAACTGGGTTTGTGGCATTACCTCTTTCAGCCTTTTCACACATTCAACACCATCAATACCAGGCAGATGAATATCCATTAACACAACGTCCGGCATTTTTTGGGGGAGATCAATTAATGCGTCTTCGCCCGTTCGATACGATCCTATGCATCGAAGGTCCGGGTGGTTTTTAAAAGTTTTTTCGAGATGGCTGCGATATTCTTCACCATCTTCAACAATTGCTACTTTGATTTTCACAATTCTTTCATTGTTTGTTTCGGAACGTAACAACATTTTAAATCCTCAACAATATATTACAACATTTTTGTATTTACAATACGTATAATTACATATTTTTTAAAGGTATAAAAATTTGTATTGCTGTCCCTGACGAAACAACAGACTCAATTATTATTTTACCACCAATTTCCTCAATTCTTTTTTTAATATTAATTAAACCATTTCCGAGTGGGTGTGACCCCCGAGTACAGAACCCCTTGCCATTATCTTCCAGTGAAATCAAAATTGATTGCTCCTGTAAATGAAATTTAGCATTAACTTTTGTTGCCGAGGCATGTTTAACAATATTGTTTGTAATTTCCTTTACAGTTAAAACGGTATTTCTTCTAACCTCAGGCGAAATTTTTCTTTCAGGATACAAGTCAGGAAAATCGCAAACACATTCAATATCGGTTGAGCTAAAGAAATCAGCTATATATTCCCTGAGAAACGTTCCAAGAAGTTCTATGCTGTCGTTACCAGGATTGATGAACCAGATGATTTCATCAAGATTTTCGATTATTTGTTTGGTTTCGTTTGATATTTTTTCGGTAAATTCTTGTATCAAGGGTGCTTTATCAATTTCATCTTTAACTGCCTCATTGAGGACTGAAATTTTTGTCAATCTCGAACCGATTTCATCGTGAATATCTCTGGAAATTCTTAACCGCTCCTGCTCTAATGCGCGTTGGTTTTCAAGTATGTACAATTGATGTTTTAATTTTCTGGAAAAAATCATGCGGGTGATGCCTATTATGATACCCACTATAAAAATTCCAACCAAAATTTTAAAGGTGGTTGTTTCCCAATAATGCGGAGGAATTTCAAAAGAAATTGAATCCCCTTCGCTATTCCAAGCTCCCGTGTGATTGCTGGCAAGAACTCGAAAAGTATATCGACCTGGTGGAATGTTCAAATAAAAGATAGTCCGGTGATTCTGGGCGTTTACCCATTCATCATCATATCCTTCTAACCGGTATTTAAAACGGACATTCTCAGGGTTTGAAAAATTAATCGCAGTGAAGCGAAATTCTATCTTTCTTTTATTACCGGGCTCTAATGAATGTAGCCGATTGGTCGATAATTCTACACCGTCAACAACTGTTTTTTGAATATATACTTTCAGTGGATCCTGTTTCCGATTCAAGTTAACGGGATCGACAACGGTAACGCCCCCCATAGTGGGAAACCACAACTGGCCATCCTTTGATTTTATTGCTGACGGATGATTCCCGCCGTTACATTCTATGCTTTCCATTCCAGCCTCTAATCCGTATGCAACAGCGTGGACAGAAAAAATTTTGCCATCACAAAAATCAACAACTTCTTGGCGGTTGATACTAAAAATTCCCTTTTTGCTGCCAAACCAAAATTTTCCGTAATCATCCTCAAGAATAGAATATATGGTGTTGTCAATTAAACCGTTGTCCTTAGTTATTCGAGAAAATTGTTTTTCGCTATTTCCGGTATTAAAACGGAATAAACCAAAACCATAAACCGTTATCCAGAGAGTCCCCTTTGAATCATTGAACAACGTCATCACTGCATTACCTGTCAGCCCTGGTTCTTTGTCGACATAATAAAGTGAATCTCCGCTGAACCGAAATAGTCCATTCTTTGTACCTATCCAAAGGCTTCCTTTAGCATCGTAACAAAGAGCTTTAATTTGATAAACATCGCGGCGAAGATTTCTTCCTTCTGTAAAATACTTTTGATAACTTTCTTTTTGAGCTCTGGCGAGTCCTGCTCCGACACCTCCAATCCATATTCTGTTATCAGAATCAACTGCCATTGCCCTTGCCCACCCGAAAGACATGTATTGTTCAATTTTTTGATTTACATATCTAAAAATATTATTCTTTGTACTTATCCAAAGAACCCCGCTATCATCTTCAATCACGGTCCTGATAGTATTATCTTGTTCATCTCCGGGAATTGGCAAACTTGTGATTACATCGCTGGATTTACTAAAGCTAAGCTTATTCAATCCTTTTTGTGTTCCGATCCAGATATCGTTATTGCGGGATTCACAAATTGACCATACCCGATTATCAGATAGCCCATCACTTCTTGTGTAAGTTTTAAAGATTTTTTTTTGCAGCCGATGCAGCCCGCCTCCTCGTGTGCCAATCCAAATCCCTCCTTCCGTATCTTCAAACAATGACATTACTCTATCCAGAGATATTTCGTCTTTAACATAAAATTTCTTTATATATCCTGCGGTATCTAACTTATACAATCCATTTCCATGAGTTCCGATCCATAAATTTCCAATCTGGTCTTCGATAATCGAGGTAACCCTGAAATTAAACGATCCGTTTTTTGCAGAAAACAAATAAACATTATTATCTCTAAGAACCTTTAAACCAAAACCTGTTCCCACCCAATTCCTACCCTTGCTATTTGAGAAAAAACACTGAATATGGGCTTGGATGGGTGTTCCAAACATCATTTTTTTTTCTTGTTTCCCGGACTGATTCTAACGATATATGAGGTGCTCTTAGCCACGGCCCAAACGGCGCCGGTGTTATCACAAACAAGTGAGGTCGCATAATAAATAGAAAAATCAATGTCTGATATTTTAGGAATACTCTGCTCTCCGCTAAAAGTTTGTTTTGGTATCTCATCTAATGAAATGTAGGAAAGATTACTGTTTGTCCCTATCCATAGATAACCGTCGCGTGTTTGAAGAATTATATTTATTGAATAAGGTAAAAATCCGTTTTTAGAATCCCAAGATCGGTGGGAATATTCAGAAATGTTTTTATAAAGTTTTAAAGATTCGGTGGAATAAGAAAATAAATTTAGATGAATACAAAAGCACAACAAAATCAATTTAGATAGGAATATATTAAGATTGCTCTTCATGATAAAGGTGAAATACTATTTGACTTAATATATCAATTTTATCAGTAATAAAAAAATACGTATTTATGCGTATTGAGAGGAAGTGGCAATAACGGTATATTTAACAACCAATCTTAAAAAACACCCAATTAAGGGGGTGGGTGTTTTTCAAAATCAACACAACAATTGCACAAACAGAAAAGTTAAGTTTAATCCTGACTATGGGGAAATAAAAAAAGGAGAGCTGGTTTCGACTCTCCATGTAGCATGGCTCCGCGAGTAGCCCCGATCCCGAAAGCCTTCGGGACGGGGGAACCTACAACCCTTTTAAAATCAGAGTTTAATTATTCCTTCTATTAAAAGTTTAATCATTTTTTTACTCTTCCAGTTTTTTATTTTCTTCTCCAATTCTATTGCTGTCTTCCGAGAAACACATTCATATTTAAATACTACTCTCC
>JAUXOG010000046.1 GCA_030682385.1 Bacteroidota bacterium | reverse complement strand
CAGGACAATCTTAAAAAGCGGCTGGCTTATTCAACCGTTGCTCATCTTTCATACATTGTACTTGGCGCCTCGCTATTGAATCCGTTAGCATACACAGGCGCAGTTTTGCATCTTGCCGCTCACGCCACGATGAAAATAACTTTGTTCTTTGTTGCCGGTGCCATTTATGTAAAAACTCATCTCGAAAACATCAGCGACCTCGACGGTATCGGACAGAAGATGCCAATCACGATGGGTGCTTTCGCAATCGGGGCAATCGGTTTAGCAGGAATTCCTCCGCTGAACGGTTTCATCAGCAAATATTTTTTAGGCAGCGGTGCGATGGATGCCGGACATCCGATTATGTTGGGTGTGTTCCTGATAAGCGGACTTCTAAACGCCGGTTATTTTTTTCCAATCATTTATCGTGCGTTCTTTAAGAAATCGGAACAATTCACACACTACAGCGAAGCATCTGCATTTATGGTTGTGCCATTGGTGATCACTGCATTGCTCTCAATAGCGTTCGGGCTCTCTCCAAATCTTTTCTTCCATCTCTATGAAATAGCTGGTAACGTAGCAGCCGAAGTTGCTGGCGCTGCATCGCATTTAATCGGAGGTGGGTTATGAAACGCTGGCAGTTGATAACTTTAATTTTGCTAACTTTTATTTCGCTTGTTGGCGAATTCTTTATTGAACACGACCCTAATCATTCAACAGCTTGGTGGAGCGGCTTTCCTTTATTCTGGGCGCTCTTTGGTTTTGCAGGATGCATCCTTTTAATTTTCTTTGCAAAATATGTTTTCAAAATATTAGTCCAAAGAAGGGAGGATTATTATGATTAGTATAATCCATCCCTCGTTGTTGATGATCGTCGGTGCTATTCTTCTTCCTTTGCTTCCAAAGGTTTTTCGTTCAGCGGTCTTTATCATTGCATCTCTAGCTGGTTTGATAATTTTATGGACGCTTCCTGAAGGGAATTATCTTACATTAAACTTTTTAGGGAATAATTTAATTCTACTAAAAGTTGATGCACTCTCCAAAATCTTTGCCGCGATTTTTGCTATCATCACAATTATGGGCGGCGTATATGCTTATCACCTGAAAGATGCAGTTCAACAAACAGCAGCTTTATTTTACAGTGCATCAGCAATTGGTGTTACATTCGCGGGCGATTTTATTACACTCTTCGTGTTTTGGGAACTGATGGCTGCAGCTTCGTTAGTTTTGATTTGGTCAAAGAAAGACAAGGCATCCGCGAAAGCCGGAATGCGATATCTTATCGTCCACCTTTTTGGTGGAAGTTTGCTGCTCGCAGGAATTATTTTACATATATCAGATACCGGTTCGATATTAGTCGAACATCTTCTATCAAAAAATTCTGTTGCAAACTGGTTCATAATTGCCGGGTTCGGTTTGAATGCCGCAATCCCACCGTTGAACGCATGGCTGCCCGATGCTTATCCGAAAGCTACTGTAACGGGAGCTGTGTTCTTGAGCGCACTTACCACTAAAACCGCCGTATATGCGTTGGCAAGGGTTTTTGCTGGCTGGGAGGTGCTTCTTATACTCGGTACAATTATGACCGTCTATGGAGTAATTTACGCTGTTTTATCGAACGATATACGCGAGCTTTTATCCTATCACATCATTAGTCAGGTTGGTTATATGGTTGCGGGTATCGGCATTGGAACAATGATTGGAGTGAACGGCTCGACTGCCCACGCATTTTCGCACATACTTTATAAGGGATTATTGTTTATGGGGGCGGGAGTTTTAATACACGCCACAGGTCGTTCCAAACTTTCCGAACTCGGTGGACTTGCAAAGTTTTTACCGATAACACTCGTGCTATATTTGGTGGGCGGGTTTTCGATTTCCGGCGTTCCGCTGTTTAATGGATTCATAAGCAAGTCGATGGTTGTTTATGCGGCTGGAGACATACACAATTACCTTGCTGTGATTTTAATGAACATCGCGATGGTCGGAACGTTTTTAAGCACGACTTTGAAACTACCGTATCTCGCATGGTTCAACCCAGCCCGCACGCCCTGCCCACCTGACTGGCGTCAGCCGGTCGGGCGGGGTTCTGGCGGGAAAGAAAAACCCGATGCCGAAATTAAGTTAAACCCAATCCCGATTAATATGCACATCGGTATGGGGCTTACAGCTTTCTTGTGTGTGCTGTTTGGAGTTGCACCGTCGTTGCTGTATCAGTATTTGCCTTATCAGGTTAGTTATGAGCCGTACACAGGGGCACATCTTGTTGAGACTGCACAAATATTACTTCTAACGTTTTTCGGATTCTGGGTTTTCAGGAAGAAACTTGCAGCCGAGCCGCTCATTTCACTTGACTTCGATTGGTTTTACAGAAGACCTAAATATTTCATCAAGCGGTTGTTGGTGGATGGTGTTCTTTCTGTTTTCGATAAAACAGATAAGATATTGATGAAGGTTGTAAACACGTTAATATATTTTGGGAAGAACCCTGGTAATACAATTGCAATTTTAACCCTGAAGGAGCCATCTGCAAAATACTTTGATTATGACCCAAACATTTCACGACCTTCAACGCTGCTGATTATAAGCGGGATACTTTTAGTTTTTGTAATTATTATTGCTGTGGTTGTAATTTGAGAATAAATTCCGGATATGTAATCGATTTTATTTTAAAAGATGACCACAGAGTGGTCAAATGTCTGTAGCAAGGGTTACAAAATATTTTTCCACTCCATCGGAGTGGTATTTTGCAATAGAACATTCGACCCCCGCCTACCAAAGTCCCGCAAAGCGGGACGGCGGGCAGGCCGTTGGGGTCGGATTCATAGCATCTTTTCTAATCTACAAACATACGACTCCTTACGGCCTACGGCTCTTCGAGCCGAAGGCTTGTAGAGAGTCCTCAATGTTTCAAATATCTATTTTGTCGAACCATACAAAAACACGTAAACTATTATTGCTGAGATAAAAAATATTTGTTTCGCGCATTAACATTACCATGTAGTTCGACGAGCTCACTATTCAATGGTTGTGCTGAACAAACAAAGACCGATGAATCGGTCTGAACATTTAGGGGCTGACTAAAATGTTCTCTCGATACATCCTGTCTCGACATTCGTCGTGACGGGACACTCGAGAACCTGCATACCCTGTCGGTTTTCGAGTGTTCTTCGACGACAAGTCGAAGAATGTAACGAGAAAACAAACTTATTGGTCAGCCTCATGCGAAGATTAGAATTTTGCATTTTCAATTTAAATTCATATCTTGATACAAATTTATGACTGTATGAAGCTTATGCAAAAAACTAAAGAGAAGTTTAAAAATTTCAGTGAGGGTTTTGATTATTATTCTTCATTCTTAGTTGGTAGACAGAAGAAAAGGTTGTTAGCTTTATTGCCTTTGCTTGCACCATTTTATGTTGTAGCACAAGATGCTAATGTTTCTGGTCATGTACAATCTGTTCCATCTATGACTAATGCATATTCTGGTATACATATGAGAAATCTGTTGACAGATCAAACTTATTCTACATTTACAGATTCATCAGGAAATTTTAGTCAGACAATTCCTACTGGAAAATATTTTAGGACAATACAAACAATCGATCATAGAAGATTTGAAGACACATTAAACATAATATCTGATACTGTTTTTAATGAGCAAATGGTTAAGCCAAGAAAAGCTTTATCAACATATTTTATAGACGATTTAGAAGTGCTGAACTGTTTGAAGAGTTGGTATCAATCAGATGGGGTTGAAGATTTATTGAGATAGCGTGATTCTCATGTTCCTGTTCGTTTTAGTACAGATCAGGTATTTCCTATGCCTACAGGTACTCCGCACAGGGAGAGATTAGACACTGCTTTAACTGATCTATTAGCAAAATCTCATGGATCAACAAAATTTCGCGAGGCCACAGGTGATAGTGTTGTTAATGTTTTATTTCAGTATAAGCCAAGAAGTCAGATTCCATTTGGAGGATCTGGCTGGACTGTTGTAGATGAACGTTTTGATGATAAGACTCCTAAGCATATGACTGTTTTGATTGCTAATGATCAACCATATGTTTCTGCCGGTACATTTGCTAGAGAATTAGGAAGAGTATTAGGATTATTTAATACTGTTCCTGATAGAACTTTTGTTATGTTTATTGATTATGCTGCTCAACGTTTTCATCCTGATGAAGGAAATGCTATAGAATTAATATATAGGCTAAAGGTTCATTCTGATACTAGGAAGTATAAGAATTTTGTAGATACAACATTAACAGGAATAACTGATCTATTAAATGATAAGCCAAAAGATTTTATGCTTTATCCAAATTATCCAAACCCATTTAATGCATCAACATTGATCAACTTCTCACTACCACGTGCGAGCCATGTTCGTCTGAGCATCTTTAACACACTCGGTCAGGAAGTTGCAACGCTTGTAAATGAGAAACGAGAAGCGGGAAGGTATGAAGTAGAGTTCCAGTCTGCAGTTGGCAGTAGGCACTTGGCAAGTGGTGTATATTTTTATCGCCTGTACGCTGGGAATGATACACAAACTCGGAAACTTTTGTTGTTGAAATAAATCATGTTTGTTTCGCGCATTAACATTACCATGTAGTTCGACGAGCTCACTATTCAATGATAATGCTAATCGAACAAAGGCTCATAAATGAGCCTGCATTTTCAGGTTATCGTTTAAAGCATCGTTCACGATGCTTTGTTCGTCAAGCGTCAGTATTGGATAGTGAGCTTGTCGAACTATATACTGATGCGAGTGCAAACTCAGTCAAAAATCGGAAGTTTTACATAGCTCCAATGTAATCGATTTTATTTTGAAAGATGACCACAGAGTGGTCAAATGTCTGTAGCAAGGGTTACAAAATATTTTTCCACTCCATCGGAGTGGTATTTTGAAATAGAACATTCGACCCCCGCCTACCATAGGGGCTGTCTAAAAAGTCATTGCGAGCGTAGCGAAGCAATCTCAACGTATCGTTTTTCGATTGCATTAAAAGATTGCTTCGTCGCTTCGCTCCTCGCAATGACAAATCGATTACTTTTTGGACAGCCTCGGCGGGCAGGCCGTTGGGGTCGGATTCATAGCATCTTTTCCAATCTACAAACATTTGACTCCTTACGGCCTACGGCTCTTCGAGCCGAAGGCTCGTAGAGAGTCTTCCATATTTCTAATATATTTTCTTCTCGAGCCAAACGGTAATTCTAATGGTCAATCCTCCTACGCCACTTTGTGGCTTCGGCGGACAGGTGGTCGATGACCAATTGTCAATTTATAATTAGCAATTAACTATTGGCAATTAATTCAATGTGCCTTTCTTTCTTTGAATCCTTTTAAAAATTATTGTATCTTATTACAGGTAGTTTACAATAAAACCAAATCACAAATAACAATTTAAGGTTACAGAATTATGAAATCTTTCATCATTATCCTTTTATCAATTTTTTCCACAATCCTGTTCGCACAGACGGATTCTTTACCTAAAAGCAATTGGTCAACCTCGGCAATTACAGGTTTAAACATCAGTCAGATTGCGTTAAGCAATTGGACTCAAGGCGGCGATAATTCGTTGGCGTGGACTTTCTTTAGTAAGATTGATGTTCTTTATTCTTCTAACCCGTGGGCATTAAAAAACAATTTAAAATTGGCATTCGGCAGGACCAAATTAGGCAGCGCCGATTTCAGAACTAACGATAATGAAATTTATTTAGAAAGTGTTCTGACATACGACATCAATTGGGTAGTGAATCCATTTTTCAGCAACACCGTCAGAACGGTTATTAGTAACGGCTACAATTATTCACAAATTCCTGCTTTACAAACTGCAAAATTCTTCGACCCCGGTTACATTACACAAAGCTTAGGATTTAGTTACAGTAAAGATAAAGTGTTTTCAAGTCGCTTAGGTGTCGCTCTTCAGGAAACATTTGCAGATCAATTTGCACATTTATATGTGGACGACCCGAAGACACTTGATAAAATCGAGAGGTTTAAACTCGAAACAGGTATCGAATCTGTTACGGAAGGAGCGTACTCATTCGCAGAGAATATGTTAGCTTCAAGTAAACTAAGATTGTTCAGCAGATTTAACAGTTTGGATGTTTGGGATGTCAGGTGGGATAATACAATCACTGCACAGATTAACAAATATTTCAACACGAATTTAAATGTTGTGCTGATATACGAGAAAAGCCAATCACTGAAAACACAAATTAAAGAAGCATTACAATTTGGTGTTACATATACAATTCTATAAATATAAAATCAATTATCAATAACAATCCGCCATAGGCGGAAAGGAGTAATATTATGTCAATCATTAAAGAATTTAAAGCTTTTGCAATGCGCGGTAACGTCGTGGATATGGCAGTCGGTATTATCTTAGGAGTTGCTTTTGGAAAAATTGTCAGCTCATTGGTTAGCGACGTCCTTCTACCTCCAATCGGTTTACTAATGGGAGGTGTTGATTTCAGTCATTTTGCCATCACACTAAAACAAGCGACAGAGGCATCTGCGGCTGTTACACTCAAATATGGTATTTTTATTAATACCGTAATCGACTTTATTATAGTTGCTTTTAGTGTATTTCTGGTTATCAAAGGTATGAATAAACTGAAAAAAGCAGAAGTTCCGCCAGCACCGGAAGCACCGAAACTTTCAAAGGAAGCCGAATTGTTAACCGATATAAGAGAACTTCTAAGAAAAAGTTAAATTAAAAAGGGTCATTCAATAGTTATTGGTTATTATGGTTCGCCTTCGCTCACCACAAGGGTTTTAGTCTTGAGTTGATGGTTTCTGAAACCATTAAACCATAACCCGTAACTAATGAACTACTCATTGAATCCCCAATAAATTCACAAGATATAAACTCAACTGCGGGATGTATGTAACGAGAATCAGAATAATCAATCTGATTAAAATGAAGGGGAGTGTTGAAGTATAAACTTCGGATATCGGTTTTTGAAAGCGGTAACTTGATATGAATAGATTCAATCCAACCGGCGGAGTTACATAACCGATTTCCAAATTCACAAGAAATATTATTCCTAAATGAACAGGGTCAACGCCATAAGCTAATGCAATCGGAATGATCAGCGGAACAACAACAATCGTTGCCGAGAAGATATCCATCATCATCCCGACTATCAATAAAAATATATTTAACAGTATCAGGAATAATATTTTGCTCGTAATAAGTTCCTGTATAAAAGTAAATAGTTTCATCGGAACTTCGGCATCAATAAGATAGTTGGTTAAACCCAAAGCGGTTCCTAAAATAATTAGAATTGCACCGACAAGCACCATACTTTCCTGCATTATTTTGGGAACATCTTTAAACAATTTAAGATCGCGATAAATAAATACCTCGACTACAACAACATAAAAAGCAGTAATAGCAGCCGCTTCGGTTACAGTGAAAAGACCACCGTAAATTCCACCAATGATTATGAAAGGAAGTGGTATTTCCCATGCTGCATTTTTAACTGCTTCAAATACATTTTTGAAAGTGAATTGAATTTTTGGAATCTCCGATTTTATTCCGTGCTTTACACTATAAATCGAGAGCACTATCAGCAATATCATACCGGGGACGAAGCCGGCTACAAATAATTTGTCGATACTGATTTTCGCAACAAGTCCGTATAAAATAATTGGCAAACTTGGAGGGAACAGCAAACCTAAACTTCCTGAAGTGGTCATCAATCCGAGTGAAAATTTTTCGGGATAGTTTTCTTTCAGAAGTATCGGGTAAAGCAAACCGCCGAGTGCAATAATAGTAACACCCGATGCACCTGTGAAAGCAGTGAAGATGGCGCAGGAAACTAATGAAACAATAGCTAAACCTCCTGGAAACCAACCGAATAACGCACGCGCGATACCAACTATCCTTTGCGGCGATTTACTTTCTGCTAAAACATAACCGGCAAATGTGAATAATGGAATGGCAATTAATGTGGGTGTGCTTGCTAAACGATTAAGTTCCACAATCACGGCGGACATATCGATAGCAGCCGAATGAAATGCGAGTAATGCAATTGCCCCGATGATTGCAAAAAGGGGAGAGCCGAATAAAGCGAGTAACAGAATTGCGATGACGATTAATACTGTTTCCATTAACTAACGACTTTCGTGGTTTGAGGAAAAACAGCTTTAATAAAATATTGAAGAGCAAAAAGCAAGAAACGGAACAGCATCATTCCAAATCCGATTGGAACAATAAGCTGCATCCACCAGGAAAGTATATTCAGTTCGCCGATAGTGAATAAGATAGTTTCTGAAGCATACTCATCGAGTAGGAAAGTGATTGAAGCTTTCAAAAGGAAAAACGAAACTACGGCTGCAAAAACATAAATAACGGTTTTTACGAAATGTCTTCCCCTTTCGGGAAGAAAGCGACTGAATATATCGACATTAATATTTTTTTCGTTATGAGTTGCAAGCGATGCGCCCAAAAATGCAATCCACAATACAAAATTTCGAAGCAGCGGATCGACCCAAAGAATACCGGTTGAAAAAATATTCCGTAACACAACTTGTAAAAATGAAAGCAGAATCATCAAACCGAGCAAAATTATTGCAAGTGTTTTTTCGGCAGTAGAAACAGAATTGCTGATTCGAAGAAGGAGTTTCATTGAGATGATTTTATTTTCGAATTCCTATAATCTAAAATTGACTGTTCAATTCTATTTAAAAATTCAGAAGAATAAAGTTTGTTCACGAGTGAGTGGCGGGCTTTTTTACCGATTTCTTCGTATTCACTCACTAATTTTTCGGAGGCGGGTTCAGTTGATTTAATTCCGTTATTCTTTAAAGTTTGAAGTGCCTTTTCGTTATCCTTGCGGGAGAGTTCCGTTAACTTCGCCATATATTTTTTACCGTTTCGCAAAAGAATTTCTTGTAAATCTTTTGGAAGTTGGTCATACATTTTTTTGGAGATAACCACAGCACCGGCGGCATCGGCAAGGGGAAGTGTGAAAACATATTTCACGCGAGTCCACCATTGAAGTCCTAAAGCCGCAAGAGGCGATGTATAAACTCCATCAATCAATTTTGTTTGCAGAGAAGTGAGAACATCGGTAACCGAAAGAGGTATTGGATTCAAACCGAGCGATTTAAAAGCCGCTTCAGCAATCGGGTCGCCTTCCCACGCCCACATTTTTACATTCTTCATATCTTCTTTTTTATTGATTGGGACGTTTGTAAAAACATAGACGAAGCCAACCTCAGCCCAACCGAGTAAAATATAGCCGCCTTCTTCAAAACTTGATGTAAATTCTTGATCAAATTTGTTGTAAATATGATCGACTTCATCGTAAGATTTAAACAGGAAGGGAGAATCAAGAATTCGTGCTTTGGGTGCAATTTCACCGATGCCGACTCCCGTTATTCCAGTGCTGTGTAATTGCCCGAGTCGGATTTTGCGTAGCACATCTTTTTCATCGCCTTGCACGCCTCCAGCATAAAGTTTGAAACCGAGTTTGCCGCCGCTTTCTTTTCGAATCGCAGCATCATACTCTCTCATAATATTCATCCAGGTAGTCCCGTCGGGAGCGAGTGTTGCAAATTTAATTGTAAACTGTTGTGCGTTAACTATTGATATAATAAAAATTGAAAGGAATAAGATATATTTTTTCAAAGTTTCTCCGGTGTTAAAATAAGTCGTTTAATTGATTACGAAGTTTTTCGGCTTTTTTCTTTGCGATTGCGTTAGATAAACGCGCCTCAGGCAAAATATCTATTGATGCTTCATCCACTTTTGTTAATAACTCTTCAAAAAGATTTTGGTCTTGTATTTGAACTGCATAGGTGCGAGCATAATAAACGTACGACATTAAGAATTTTCCTCCGTTTATATGTAAACATTTTTCAAAATGTTTTTTTGCTTCGTCCGGATTTCCTCCTAAAACTTTTGGGCGGCTTCCATATAACGCTCCTAAAAAGAAGTGAGCGCCTCCATAAAAATAGGAACTATCCTTTTCGGCAACATATTTCATAATCGCTTCTACTTTTGGTAAATCGGCTAATGCTTCGGGTTCTGTTAGAGATAAACTTACATAGCTGCCCCAACCGATTCCTGTCCAAAACAAAGCAGGGATATCTTCTTTCGAAAATGTTTGGAGTGCATCGTTAAAATTTTCTAAATCGCCTGATGTTGCTGTAACGAATGCTTTATTTTTATTAAGTAGTTGCATCCCGAAATTCTTTGATCTCAAGTATAAATTACGGGCACGCTCGGGAGAGTCATCTTCAACGAAGCCCAAAGCATAGCTTGAGTAACCCATAGTTGCAAGGCGGAGAAGCTTTTCATTTTCGGGATCGCTTTTTATCATTGCTTCAAGTAGTTTCAGATTTGAAGCGGCGCTTTTTTCAGCGATATCTAAATCCGACTCTTCATTCAAAACAATAAAACCATTTTCCATCAAACCGCCCATCGAACGGATAGCAATTTGTTGTATGCTGCATCCGGAAATAACAGCCAACAGAAATGTTATCGTAATTATTATTTTCATTGAATTAAAAGGTCCAAAAATTTATTTTCAATATACCGAAATGTGTGATTAAAAACACGTAGCCCTTTCATTTCGAAATCAGATTTTGTATTTTACGGTAGAACAAATGATAACTTTAATTAAAAAGGTTTTAAATAATGGCGCTATTAAAAACTGAAACCAAGAAAAAGATACGGAACATTACATTTTATGTAACAGGAGGTATCTTCGTCGTTTTGGTAGTCAAATTTATTTTTAATGTATTTCTTCAAACAATGTTCTAATATCACTAAAAATCAGTACCTAACGAAATGTAATATTTAGGTGTTGAAAATCCTTGCAGATTGAACCACCAGCCGACATCAAGTTTAACTAAAAATCCGAGTAGAACTAATCGCGTTCCGAAACCAGTACCGCCAAGTAAATCTTTCATATACGTACCTTCGCTGTTTTTGGCAAAAGCTTGAAAATCCTTTTTATGATGCCACGAGCCGCCTAAATCGAGAAACATCACACCGGTTAACGATTGCAAAAAAATCGGTAAGGGACCAGCCGCTAAGTAGCCAAAAAACGGGAAGCGGAATTCGTTGTTTAATAGAAAATATTTTGTACCGATACGGGTATTGTAAATGTATCCTCTTAAAGGTACACCCGCTGTCAGAAAGAGAACATCTTCCGCATTCTCGATGGGCACTTGCTCGTTAGTGAATTGCCGGTTCAGCCAGTTCTCAACTCCACCGATTATAAATCTTTGAGGATTAGCGCCGAAACTCGCACCTCCTGCGAATCGAAACGCGAAAGTATAATATTTCCAAAGTTTGAAGTAAGTTCTATAATCACCTAATATCGAAACGAAATTTAAACCTTCTTGCGAAGTTTTTGGTGTTCCGTACATAGTTATGTTGTAGCGGCTTCCATTTCCTGGTGAAGTTATTCCCCAAAGTGAATTATCGTGCACAAAACTTAACGATGGGAGAATCAAACTCCTTCGTTGAATAGGCTCGGAAGGTAAATCGAGGTTTTCCCTTGTAAGTGCAAAGTAAGATAGTCCTAAATCGAAGCGATAAAATTTTGTTATTGGATACGAAGCAGAGATTGAACCTCCATAAGTTCTGAATCTGTACAAAAAGCTAACATAATTATCACCCAATACGATAAAACGAGCGCTATGAAAACCTGATATGCCATAATCAATTCTTGCCGGTAACGAGTAATAAGCAAGCATGTAGTCGCTGTTCTTCAGGTCGCCTACTAAATTTGTGATGAATATAATTTGGTGATCGCCTAACATATCGCTGAATGCCATCACCGTCGTGCCTTGTATTCCATAATAGGTACTGAAGCCGGCATTTCCATAAACAATATCGGGTGAAAAATTTAACTTATACTTGGTGACTATAAAGTCGCCATTTTCATCGCGATTATTTTTTATTGTTTTATCTGATGTAGTATCAGATTTTTCAAAAGTATTTACCGATTTGGGTTGGCTGAAAACGTAATTTCTTAAATCTACTTTTACATCCTTTCCATATAAACCGGTTGAGTCTTCATCAGTACTAATGAAAATATCTTCCGAAAGTTTAATAGTGTCCTTTATAGTTGACTCCACAACAAGTTTAACCGGTTTCTGCTGTTGTTGTTTAATAAAATCTGTTGGTTCTAATTCTAATAGATTTAAGTTTTTCTCAAGCGGAGTTCGCATAAGGAAGAGATCAAAACCTCCATTGATCATAGAGGCAAAGCATAATTTGTTACCATCTTTGCTCATGGAAATTTGGTAAACTCCGGTTAACGAGTTTGTGAGTGGTTTATAAGTATTGGTTTCTAAGTTATAAACATAGATATTATTGATGCCGTTAACATCCGAGATAAACAAAATATTTTTACCATCGGGTGATGCAATTGGCGATGTTTCCTCGCTATGCGGGAGTTCTAAAATCCGTGTAATCAATTTTGTTTCAATGTCTATTTTATACAAGTCTTTTTCATCGTGTTGATAGTCTTGCATTTTGAAATTCGTTGGATATGAATCGGGGGATAGAAAACCCTTCCGGTCGGATGTAAAATAAATTGTTAGCCCATCCGGCGACCATGCCGGCTCATAGTCGGAAAAAATATCTTCTGTGATATTTAGTAATTCCTTTGTATTAAAATCGTATGTGTAAACATCTGATTGTTTAGGTGTATTTCCTATAAATGTAAGTTTGTCGCCTTTTGGAGACCAGTCAACAGAAAATATCCCATCTAAACCAAATTCTAATTTACTACTTGTGCCGCTGTTCACATCGACTACTATAACGGCATCTTGAGCGCCACTTTTTGCTGCAAGTGCAAGTTTAGTTCCGTCGGGCGACCACGACATTCCCGGAGTCAAGAGGTGCAACTCTTCAAAGTCGGCAGTTCGTTGACCTTTTATTAGTTTCTTTTCTATTTTACCATCAAGTGAATTCATAATAAAAACATCAAAGTAATCGTCGCGATTCGAGATAAAAGCAACACGATCACCTTGAGGTGAGATAGCAGGACTTGTATTATAAAAGCTACCTTCTTTTTTATGGTCAGTCAGTCGTTGGGCATAGTCGCTTGGCTCTTCACGTTTTGCGATATCGGGCCAATAAGTAACTCTCATTTCTTTTTGCCAGCGTTCGTTCAAGTCTTCAATTCCAAGTCCGATAGCCGACTTGAATCCTTGCTCTACATTTCGTGAGCCTTTGATCCGACTTAAAATTTCACTTATCTTTTGTTCGCCATATTTATTTGCAATGTAATACCAAACCGACTGACCACCGCGGTAGGCAAAATAACCGCCAAGGTATTCGATTGGCGGCAGGTTTTCGTGTAT
>JAUXOG010000042.1 GCA_030682385.1 Bacteroidota bacterium | reverse complement strand
CTACAGACATACGAGTCCTACGGACTCGATAAATGGTAGTTATGAAACGACTCCAAAGGAGTCGAATGTCTGTAGTATTTGAAATATAAAATAATACCGACCCCAGCGGCCTGCCCGCCGTCCCTCTTTTCGGGACTTTGGTAGGCGGGGGTCGAATGTTTGTATGTATTTTCCGTCTTACGCACTGGGACACCCGTATCCAAAAGTAAAATGCGGTTTTTGGTAATATTTCTAAAGATTTTTCGTTTTTGTTAAAATTGTGCGGAAGTCAGGATTAACTACTAAAATCGTGAAAAATATAAGCAGATTGCTTAAGAAAGTCAAGGAATTATGTAATTTCTTCATTCTACAAGTTTAAACCTGACTGCATACTGCACTATATCGGCATTGTTGCGGAGTTTCATTTTTTCAAGAATTTTTGTTCGATAGGTACTGATGGTTTTTACACTCAAAGTTAATTCAACAGCTATCTCACCCACCGTCATACCCGTTGCGATGAATCTGAAAACCTGAAACTCGCGATCGGATAATGACTCGTGAGCCGGCTTATCAGTTTCGGAGCCGAGCGCTTCTGCCAATTTATCAGCTACACTCGGACTGATATATTTACCACCTTGATACACTTTTCGAATTGCTTGGATTAATTCGCTTGCTGCACTTGCCTTTGTGAGGTAACCCGATGCACCTTGCTTTATCATCCGGACAGCAAATTGGCTTTCGGGATACATACTCAGTATCAGAACGGGTAATTTCGGATATTGATGTTTGATTTCTTTGAGAACATCAAGTCCGCTTTTGCCCGGCATATTGATATCTAATACTACAACATCCCAATGTTGCGTTTCTAACAAATCTAATAGTTGCTGTGCATTTTCAGCTTCGCTAACTTCATCGATATCCGATGCATGGTGAAGGATGCGTTTCAATCCTTCGCGAACTATCTGATGATCGTCTGCAATTAATACTTTCATATTTCCATTAGTTTATTTTTTTGATTCTTACGAGTGTGCTGTTCGAACAAAGACCGATCAATCGGTCTGTCTTATTTTTTCATTCAGGTTATTTGCTAATTGCTAACTCGTCCGCCACCGTCTCCGTCAAATGACGGATGACGGACGTAGGCGGATTAACCCGATATTCTCACGGTAACAACCGTTCCATTGCCGGGAGAACCGGAGATTGTGAATTCGCCGCCAAGTGCAATCGCTCTTTCTTTCATACCGAGGATGCCGATTGAATTTTTGTCTTCGATTTCTTCCGTAGTAATTCCGCTGCCGTTATCATGAATTTCTAAAAAAATATCCGAATCTATATGCTTCATCACGATTTCGACTTTGCTTGCTGCCGAATGCCTCGCAATGTTAGTCAGCGCCTCCTGAAAAATCCTGAATAGCGCCGTTGCTGTATGTCTTTCTAACTTACCTATATCTTCAATTTTCGAAACATCAAAAATTATTCCCGTTCGGTTCTGAAACTCCCAAACCTGCCACTCGATTGCAGCATTCAGTCCTAAATCGTCTAATACTGCCGGACGAAGTTCAGTCGAAATTTTTTGTACGGTTTTAATGATAGAATCAACTAAAGATATTATTCCTTCTAAATCTTTTTTAAAAAAATTATTTCGCTTTGGTAATTTATTTTGAAATAATGTTAGATCGATTTTTAGTGCAGTCAGAACTTGACCTAACTCGTCGTGGATTTCGCGGGCAATCCCAATACGCTCGTCCTCGCGTGCAGTTCTTAATCTTTCGGCTAACAAACGAAATTGCTCGGTTAAATTTTGAAGCGTTACAACTTGATTTTGTGATTGTTCGTATAGTTTGGCATTTTCAAGCGATAGCGACATCTGGCTTGTGATTGTTTCTAAAAGTTTTAAACTTCTTTTCGTAGGCTTTGCATCGGTGCGGGTGAAGACACATAACACCCCTAGCACTTTATCCTTGATAATAATTGGAAATGCAGCATGGAAGCGAATATCTTCGCCACGGGCAACCTCGCGGGTTGAATAGCGTAATACTTCTTCCCGCGTCCATAATATCAAAGGACACTTTTCCGCGGCGCAATTACCACAGAGGCAATCGCCTGCTTTTATTTTATTAGAAGATGTTGCCCGATGAGCTGCAAGCGAAAGTGTATTATCCGGATTTATCAGGCAAATTGTTCCCCCTTCTAAATTAGTAATTCGCAGCGCTTCATCTAACGCATTTTCTAAAATGTGATGAATATCGAGATAGCTGGCACTTTCTAAAATAACTTTGTTTAATATTTTAAGTTCTTCATTCGTAGTTTTAATTTCTTCTTCAGCTAATTTTCTGTCGGTAATATCTGCAATACTTACTATTGCTCTGCTACAGTTTTCTTCACATCCTGGAAGAACTTTCCATGTGATGTTCACATATAATTTTTTACCATCGAGAGTATAATTTTCTGTTTCGGTTTGAAAATTTAATTTACCTTCAACTATGGCTAATATCGATTTTTTGAAATCCTTGAGAGTTTCAATGCCGGAAGTGCGTGATAAACCCTGCAAGACATCCGATTTCATTTCTGCTTTGTATAATTTTAGAGTCGCCTCATTTATATCTAATATCTTTAATAGCCCTATACATTTAAGAAGCTCTTCAGGATTATTGTCGAAATAAGAATCGAAGTCATCGACTCCCTCTCCTCTTTTTATTTCAATATATTTTTTTATATCCGAAAAATCTTCTTCCCACAATGAAATTGGCGAGCTATCAAATAATCCTCGGTAACGTTTTTCGCTTTCACGAAGTGCTTCTTCAGCCAGCTCGCTCGCCAATTCGGCGAGTTTGCGTTCGGTTACATCGTTAGCCAGTACGAGGCGTGCTTTTTTATCTTTAAAGTCGAAACTGTGTGAATATATTTCAACAAAAATTATTCTTCCATCTTTTAATTTATGCCGCCATAATCCGGATTGTTGTAATTCTTGATCCGACTCGGAAATATTTTTCAATAATTTAGGGACATCATTTGGAGGACGGATATCGAGAAGAGACATCGAATAAAACTCTTCAAGGGTGTATCCATATTTTGCGATTGCTGCATCGTTCACGGACAAGAAGCGAAGAGATTCTAAATCATAAACCCACATCGGCTGAGGATTGTTGTTGAACATCAACCTGTATTGAAGTTCGCTTTGAAGCAGCGATTCTTCTGCCAACTTGCGTTGAGTGATGTCGCGAACGGTTGCAAGTATTGCAGAACCATCATTTGTTGCCAACGGATTGGCGCTAATCTCTACAAAAAAACGGGTCCCATCTTTTCGTACAAACAGGCGTTCGACAGACAATTCGTTCCGGTCAAATATTTTATTGAACAATTGGGGAAGCTCGCCTTGCGCCTCCGGAGGTTCCAAATCTTTTGGCGATAAACTCAACAATTCATCGGTTGAATAACCTAACATTTTGCTTGAGGCAGAATTTACTTTAATAAAATTACTAGCCCCGCGTTCTGTGTTATAAAGAAATAAAAATAATCCATCTTTTGCAGTTTCAAATAGCATCCGGTATTGTTCTTCGCTTTGATATAAAGCTATTTCAGTTTCCTTTTGTTGCTTCCGGATATTCGAGTCGCCTATCTCTCGTTCGATTGCGGGAATCAAACGTGAAAGATTTGTTTTTGTAATAAAATCGTGAGCACCCTGTTTTAATATTTCAACAGCGTTGTCTTCACCGATACTTCCAGATACAGCAATGAAAGGTATATCGACACCGATCTGCTTGAGCAGATTTAGCGCCTCAGGTCCGCTAAAGTTTGGTAAATTATAATCAGCGATTATTACATCCCATACATCGGATTGGAGTGCTTCCGACATTTGCTCAGCGGTTTCAACACGCCTGTATGTTGGATTATAACCTCCCTTTTTCAATTCACGCAGCAGAAGCTGAGCGTCATCTTCAATATCTTCAACAAAAAGAGTTTTCAGAAATTTGTTCATTGAACTTACTATTTTTTATCCAACAATTTTCTTATTGCAGTAAATATTTCGTTTGCCCTGTAAGGTTTTTGAACAAAATACTCAACACCCGCTTCTAACATTCCTGATTTCTGAGCGGGGTCAAAGAACCCGCTTGCCAAAACAATTTTTGCATTTGGATTAATCTTTTTCATCTGAAGAAAAGCTTCGAAACCCCCGAGTTTAGGGAGGCCCAAATCGGAGAGAACGACAGCAATTTCATTTTGATGTTTGCGATACATTTCCACAGCTTCTTCGCCGTCGAAAGCCGATAATACCCGATAACCCTTTAGTGTAAGTTGAGCTTTTACTACTTCTTGAAGCATTTCTTCATCTTCGACAAAAAGTATTGTTTCGTTACCGCCTGGAATTGGTGCTTGAACCTCTTCATCAACTTTTTCGGGGACTACTTCTTGAACCTCGAAAGGAAAATATAGATTAAAAGTAGTACCGACTCCTAATTCGCTTTGAACATCGATAAAACCGCGATGGCTTTTCACTACACCATAAACGACAGGAAGACCTAAACCGGTACCTTTACCTTGTTCTTTTGTTGTGAAGAATGGTTCAAAAACCCGTGCAATTGTTGCCTCGTCCATACCGCTGCCATTATCGGTTACACTTACGCAAGCATATTCATCATCAATTGCATCGGGGATTTTTTTTCTTAATTCATCGCCCGGAACTTTTTTGGTTGCAAAAGTAATTGTTCCATAGTGTCCGTTTGCTGTTTTTGAAAAAATTGCATCGCGGGCGTTTACCGAAAGGTTCAAAATTGACTGATGTATCTGGTTGTGGTCGGCAATGATGTTTGGCAATGTTCCATCAAGATTAACTGAAAATGTAATAGTCTTGGGGAATGTTTCATTCAACATTTTTACAAGTTCTTGTATTAAGTCATTTACATTAACCGGTTCAATTACTATGTTTGTTTTTCTGGCGAATGTAAGAATTTGTTTAACTAAGCCGGCGCCTCTATGTACGGCTTTTGTAATAGCATCCATGCTTAGTTTAATTTTCGCAGGGTTTGCAGCGCCATCCTCAAGCAGCGATGTGTATCCCAGAATAATACCTAATATGTTGTTGAAGTCGTGAGCAATACCTCCCGCCAGTGTTCCAATGCTTTCTAATTTTTGTGCCTGTCGTATTTGATCTTCAAGTTTCTTTATATCGGAGACATCGGCAAAAATAGCATATATACCGACACACTTTCCTTCAATCATAATAGGATAACCTGTAATGACCATATCTAAACGTGTACCATCTTTGCGTTTTCTAACCGACGATAGCTGGACCAATCCACCCTGTATCGCTCGGGATGAAAATGAAAGTGATTCTTTTACTAATTCTTCGGGTACAATCAGATTGGTTAAAGATTTGCCTTTTATTTCTTCAAATGGATATTGGAAAATATTCTCGAATGCTTTATTCACATTCATTACACGTTCGTTCGTATCTAAGAATGCAATTCCGGTAGGAGAGTTTTCAAACAACTGTGTAAAATATAAGGTTTGTAACTTCAGAGCCTCTTCAGCTTTCTTTCGCTCGGTGATGTCGTCGGCTGACGCGATGATTACATCCTGCCCAAAGTATGTGCCGCGGACCAGACGTACTTCTTTGGGGAATGTTTCGCCATTAGCGCGCTTGCCCCAGAACTCAAATCGCTGGGACTCGCCGGCAAAAGCGCGCTCAACCATTTTACCCACTTTATCCAGGTCGTTTCTGCCTGGCGCGGACACAAACAAAGGTGTCTTGCCGATCAGCGTTTCACGCGAATACCCATACATACGTTCGGCGGTGGAGTTGACATCTAGAAAACGACCTTCGTGATCCTGTACGTATATCGCTTCGCCGACACCATTGAACAACCCGCGATAGCTTGCTTCATTGGCGGCTAAAGCCACCTCGGCTTTTTTACGTTCAGTGATGTCTTTTTGTATAGCTAAAAATCCGATAATGTTTTGCTTCTCATCCGTTACCGGGTTTATCGCAACTTCCACATTTATTAATTTGCCATCCTTGGTTTTATTAATCAGTTCCATTTCTACGACTTGTTTATTCAGAAGAGTTTGCCAGAAAACTTGATACTCTTCTTGTTTTACCGCTCCGCTTTTTAGGATTCGGGGCGTTGCTTTCCCGATAACTACATCGGGTTCGTGTCCGTATAGTTTTGTAAATTCAGGATTTACGTAAGTAAATATTCCGTTCGGGTCGGTCATAAATATTACTTCGCCAGAGGATTCGACTGCTTTGGTTAGTTTTAGCATTGCCTCTTCTGAGCGCTTGCGTCCGGTTATATCAATTATTAATCCTTCGAGGGCAATAACTTCTCCGGAATCAGAATAGATTCCACAACCCTGTTCCCACACCCATTTTTGCTTACCATCGGCTGTTTTGATCGTATATTCATCCTGGAATACTTCTTTATTTTTTAATACTTCCTGCCATTTATTCCATAGCTTTTCACGATAATTTTCCTCAATAAGATCGTTGAACGAAAGATTTTTATTATCAATCAGTTCCTCTGGCTGATAACCTGTTAGTTCTATACAACCTTGGCTTACATATTTCATTGTCCAATTTCTATCATTCACACAGCGGTAAGCCATGCCCGGTAAATTTCCTATTAGAGTAGATATTTTGCGTTCGCTTTCTTGCAAAGCCAATTCAGATTTTTTTCGTTCAGTAATGTCGTGTGCTATTCCTTGGATCCCAACGACTTTTCCATTCAATATCATTGGGCTTTCATATATCTCAAGAAGTATAGGATATTTTTCCGCATGCTCAACTTCCAGCAAGATTGAACCTTCAGTGAATTCTCCGCGCAAATGAGCGTGTGTTCTTTCTTTTGCATATTCGTTGATCTTGTTATCCGTAACGAACCAATGCGTTTGATTAAACCAATCAACGGCAGGATAGCCTGTGATTTTTTCAACAGATGGTGAAATGTAAGTTGTTTTTCTTTCTATGTCTTGCGTGTAAAAAAATAAATGAGGTGTACCTTCTACAAGGAGGCGCATCCGATCTTCTTTTTTTCTTAACTCATCTTCAGTCCGCTTGCGTTCTGTAACATCTCGCAATATTCCTTCATGAAAAATTACATTTCCTTTTTCGTCGTGGACATAGGAACTGTGGTCTTCAACCCAGATTTCCGACCCGTCCTTGCGTCGCATTCGAAATGTTTCAATACGTTCTTTACCCGTATCCATAAATAAGCTATCTCTTTCCGACGGGGCAAAATATAATTCTTTCTTAATATCAACATTCAGCATCTCTTCTTTGCTTGAGAATCCGAACATTTGCACCATCGCAGGGTTCACATCGACAAACTTACCTTCGTGTGTGCTGCGATAGACACCGTCCATCATTCTATCGAACAGCGAGCGGTAGCGTTCTTCAGACTGTCGCAGCGTTTGTTCGCTTTTCTTCAACAACTCTTCAGCTTGTTTGCGTTCGGTGATATCGCGCCAAATGGTATAAAATAGTTGTTTCCCTTTTAAAGTAATCGATGTCAACATCACTTCAACGGGAAAATTCGTTCCATCTGATTTTGTATGGATCCATTCAAAACGATTGTACCCATGTTTCAGCGCCGTTGCAATCATTACTTTTGCTTTTTCGGTTGAAAGCATTCCATCGGGTTGTCGTTCAGGAGAAAGTTCCCACGGTTGTTTATTGAGAAACTCATCCTTTGAAGCATATCCCAGAAGAGCGGCTGTTGACTGATTGCAATCAGTAAATCCGGTATCATCAAGCAGCAAAATCGGGTCGGCAGATTCTTCGAACAAGTTCCGGAATGTTTCTTCGCTCTCGCTCAACGCTTCTTCTATCCGCTTGCGCTCGGAGATATCACGAACGACATTCCTATATTCCACAACGTTTCCATAAGTATTACGAACTATACGAGTATTTTGCTCTACCCAAAATATTTTCCCATCTTTACAACGAACTCTTAACTCCAACTTTGTATCAAGTACACCGTTTTTTGTTTCTTCAAGATAATGGTCAACAACTTTTCGCCGGTCAACCGGCGCTACGATCCGGATATACGAATTTCCTATAATTTCTTGGAGTGAATATCCCATTGATGTATAGAAGTTTGGACTGCAATAAATAAACCTGCCTTGACCATCAGAACTATAGAAAACATCGTTAATGTTCTCTACAAGGTTACGAAATTTTTCTTCGCTTTCTCTTAAAGCTTCCTCCGTCCGCTTGCTCGCCAATTCGGCGAGCTTGCGTTCAGTGATATCGGTAATAGTTCCGACATACCCAACGATTTGGTTTTTGGAATTCTTTTCCGGCACTGCTTGTCCCATCACCCATGCAATAGTTCCGTCGGAGCGAACGAAACGGTATTCTGCTGAAGACCCTTTACGAGTATGAGTCGATTTTTTCCAGCCACCGCTTAACTTTTCTTTGTCGTCGGGATGAACAGCTTTCAGCCATCCATATCCTAAAGCTTCTTCTGCCGATAGACCTGAGATTTGGCACCAGCGCGGGTTCACATAAGTTGTTGAACCGCTGGCATCAGTACAGAAGATTCCTACGGGCGACATTAGTGCAAGCGTTTGATAACGCTGTTCGCTTTGTTGCAAAGCCTCTTCGGCTTGTTTGTGAGCTTTCCGTATTTTGAATTCTTCTATCTCTCGTTCAATTGCCGGCACCAAACGTGCGAGATTCATTTTCGTTAAAAAGTCGTGGGCGCCCTCTTTCAGCAACTCGACTGCTGCGTCTTCACCGATACTGCCGGAAACAATAATAAAAGGAATATCGAGTTTTAAGGCATGTAAAACTCTTAAAGCGTCGGGTCCGCTAAATTTTGGCATTTTATAATCTGAAATAATTATATCCCAATGCTCTTTAAGGGCTTTTTTCATAGCGG
>JAUXOG010000038.1 GCA_030682385.1 Bacteroidota bacterium | reverse complement strand
GAGGTTGGTTGAGTGTGGGCGCTTATCCATTTTACGAGGATTGGATAGCTCACGAACTCGTGCATCAGTGGTGGGGGAATTTAGTTACGTGTGAAACATGGAAAGATATCTGGCTCAACGAAGGTTTTGCTACCTACTCAGAAATGTTGTGGCGCGAGTTTGCTTACGGAATTCAAAGTCGTGATGAGCTTCTCAATCGCTACACACGTTTTACAGATGGTTCCTGGAAATACGCCATCTACGATCCAGTGGGGCAGGGAATAAATTTGTTTACTGGTAACGTATATCAAAAAGCCGGCTGGGTTTTGCACATGCTCAGAAATGTAGTTGGCGATTCTGCTTTCTTCAAAATACTACACAACTATCGCGATGCACATTATTACGGAACCGCAACCACGCAAGATTTTATTGATGCTGTGAACACAACAACAGGTATAAATTACGATTGGTTTTTTAATCAGTGGATATATGGAAAAGGTTGGTTGAAGTTGGGTTATGAAACTTTATGGAATCGTACAAATAAAACATACACAATTACTTTAAAACAACTTCAGGATTCGACTTGGCCCACCTATAAGATGCCCATCGAAATTAAAATGTTTACAGAAGGTAAAGATTCATTAGTTACAATATGGGATAGTTTGCGTGTTCAAAGTTTTCAGTTCGAACTTCAATCTCGACCTGATAGTCTCAAGATTGATCCGAATAAAAAAGTGTTAAAACAAATTATCACCTCATCTGATTCAGTCGTAGGATTTGATATTTTAGGATATAAACTTTTACAAAACTATCCTAATCCATTTAACTCAATTACCACCATAAATTACCAATTAGTTTCTCCTGCTTGGATAACTATCAGGGTGTATAATTTAATGGGGCAAGAAATTTGTACATTAGTTAATGAATTTAAAAAGTTAGGTTCCTATGATGTTAGTTGGAACGCATCTGGTCAGGCGAGTGGCGTATATTTTTACCGTTTAACCGTAACCGACGGGAATAAAACAAGTTACAAGCAAACAAAGAAATTAGTTTTAATAAAATAAACTCAAGCGAAATCATAAATCCCAAATCCCAAATCTAAAACTTGTGGTGAGCATAGTCGAACCATCCCAAATCCCAAATCCTCTTGGCTCGTTTTAAACTCTACATAGAATACGAAGGCACGCGTTACAGCGGCTGGCAAATGCAGAAAAATGCACGCACTGTTCAAGGGGCGTTTCTTGATGCGGCATATAAAATTTTTCAAACACAAGATTTAGAGATTTACGGTTCGGGCAGAACTGATGCCGGCGTGCATGCTCTTCAACAAATTGCTCATCTCGAAGTTCAGACTATGCTTGCTCCTGAGATTATAAGAATGAAACTTAACGAAGAATTGCCCGCAGATATCAATATAATCGAGGTTGAAAAAGCCGCAAAGAATTTTCACGCCCGCCACGATGCTGTAGCCCGCAGTTACTTGTATCAAATCTCTCGAAGGAGAACAGCATTCGTTAAGCGTTACGTTTGGTGGCTCAAAGAAAAACTTGACTTTCAGAAAATGCAGGAAGCATCTAAACTATTTGTGGGTATGAAAAATTTGCAATCCTTTACCTCGGATGACCCTGAAGAAAAATCCACAAAAGTATTGATTGAAGAAATTGAAACGAGGGAAGTCGGCGACTTGATACTGATACGAATTTACGGCTCTCATTTTTTGTGGAAACTTGTTCGCCAGATCGTAGGAGTAATCGTAGAAGTGGGGAGAGGAAAACTTACGCTTGATCAGGTTCAGCATTATATAAAAGTAAAATCCGATGAGCCAGCAAAGTTTACCGCACCGCCATCGGGGCTTTTTTTAGAGCGAGTTTATTATGAGGGGGATAAGAAACTTGAAAAAATTGAACCTGTATTAAACATAGTCCAATTATAATATAAAAAGTAATAACGAATCCACCTATGGCGGTCGAATAACGAATCCGCATACGGCAGACGAATAACGAACAATGAATTATGAATTATGATAATATGAATACTTATGCTTTAATAATATTAACCGCTTTACTACTTGAATATTTTTTAAATCTCGTTGCAGACCTGCTAAACCTGAAAACACTCTCGGCAAATCTCCCGAAAGAATTTGAAGGCATCTACGAAGCAGAGACTTACAAAAAATCTCAATCATACACACGCACAAGGACAGTCTTTGGAATTTTCGAATCCACTTTTAGTCTGACTATAACTCTGCTCTTCTGGTTTCTAGGTGGTTTCAATTACCTCGATGTAATAGTTCGCGATTTGCAGCTTGGTTTTGTTTTTACCGGATTAGTTTATATCGGTATTTTAATTTTGGTAAGGTCGATCCTGTCGCTGCCTTTTAGTATTTACTCGACTTTTGTTATTGAAGAAAAATTTGGGTTCAACAAAACTACACCAAAAGTTTTTATTGCTGATCTAACGAAAGGTTTATTGCTTACTATTGTGCTTGGTGTTCCGCTGCTGATTGGAATTCTTGCCTTATTCGAGTATGCCGGTGAATTTGCATGGTTGTATTGCTGGATTGCAGCATCGGTCTTTATACTTTTTGTTCAATTCATTGCCTCAACCTGGATAATGCCGCTGTTTAACAAATTCACTCCACTTCAGGATGGAGAGTTGAGAGAAGCGATAGTTTCGTATGCAAAGTCGGTAGAGTTTCCGCTAAAGGGGATTTATGTTATGGACGGATCGAAGCGTTCCAGCAAATCAAATGCTTTCTTCACAGGATTCGGGAAGAACAAACGGATAGCCCTGTTCGATACATTAATTCAGAAACATACAATCCCGGAGTTGGTTTCAGTGCTGGCGCATGAAATCGGTCATTACAAAAAGAAACATATTATACAAGGATTAATCATCAGTATATTGCACATGGGATTGATGTTCTTCCTGATGTCGATATTCGTAACACAGCCAGGACTCTTCGATGCATTTTTTATGGAGAATGTTTCTGTTTATGCAGGATTGTTGTTCTTCGGTATGCTTTTTACACCGCTTGAGTTTATTCTTTCGTTAGCTCTGAATGCCCTGTCGAGGAAAAATGAATACGAGGCAGATAGGTTCGCCGTCGAAACAATGAAGTCTTCAGAACCATTTGTAGATGCTTTGAAAAAATTATCAAAGGACAATTTATCACATCTCACACCGCATCCTTTTTATGTTAAAATGAATTATTCGCACCCGCCTGTTGTTGAGAGGATAAAAGAAATTAAAATTCAAAAATCAAATTATAGTAATGAATAAAAAAGAAAAGAAATGCAAGCGCCGTTAGGACTGATACTGATTGATCGAAGTATTTATTTTCTGATTTGGAATTACACGCAGCTCCACGAAGAATCTGATTAAAATCGAGCGAAGAACTACGAAGGATGTAGATTTTGCTCAACCCACGCATCACCGTGAACGGTAACGCTTCACGAAAAAAGAACCGTAAACGATTCTAGCTTTAAGGCAGGCTCATTTATGAGTCTTTTTTCGTTTAGCACATCCATTGGATAGTGAGCTTGCCGAACTATATGTTCGTGCAAAGTTTTTTGCATTCCACACAAATTCTTCTTAAAATAAAAATATGAAACTCGGCACTATAAATATCGCTTATCCAATCGCACTCGCACCAATGGAAGGTATTACGGATACTTCCTTCAGAATAATCTGTAAACGCCTCGGCGCCGATCTCGTTTATACCGAGTTTGTAAATGCCGAAGGATTAGTCCGTCTGTCGGAGAAGACAAAACATAAAATGTTTTTCACCGAAGAAGAGCGTCCACTCGGTATTCAAATCTATGGAGGACTCGAAACATCAATGGAAGGTGCTGCAAAAATGGCTGAAGAAATGCAGCCCGACTTCATCGACATCAATGCCGGCTGCTGGGTAAGAAACGTAGTTGGTCAGGGTGCCGGCGCCGGACTACTGAAAGATTTATTAAAAATGGAACGGGTAGTTTCAACTGTAGTTAAAGCCGTTACGTTACCTGTAACTGTAAAAACCCGTTTGGGATGGGACGATAGCAATATCAAAATAATCGAAGTTGCAAAAATGGTAGAATGTGTCGGTGCTGCAGCTTTGACAGTCCATTGCCGAACTCGTTCACAAGCTCACAAGGGCAAAGTAGATTATAGCTGGATACCGAAAATAAAATCGGCTGTAAAAATTCCGATCATCGTTAATGGCGGAATTACTTCACCGGAAATTGCAAAGCATGTTTTCGAGTCAACAGGTTGCGATGGAATTATGATCGGTCAGGGTGCAATACAAAATCCATGGATATTTAAAGAGATAAAAAGTTATCTATTAACAGGAAATCATCTCGCGCCCGCATCATTGGCAGAAAGAATAGAAATGCTTATCGAACATCTTAAATTATCCGTCCAATATAAAGGCGAGCGGGGTGGTGTGATTGAGTTTCGAAAATATTATTCGGGGTACCTACGAAGCTTTCCCGATGTTGCTAAACTCCGGGCTGAGTTGATGAAGTACGATAAAGTTGAACCAATCGCCACGGAACTAGGTAAATATTTGGAAAAATATTCAGCATAGCTTTCAACTTCTGTAATTGGGTAAAAAAATCAATAAATTGGCAAAAATTATCAGCCGTAAAGAGTGATACGCTTTCAGAAAAATTTAATTGACAATAACAAGACCTTTTAATATATTAATCACAAGATAAGTTAAACCATAAGAAATAAAAACGCATACCCGCCTGTCCAAAGGACTGCTTCGCAGCCGCCTGCCTGTCGGCAGACAGGTCGGGCAGATATATGCGTATTTACATTAGCTTATACGCTATGTTAAATTTAAAAGTTGGAGAACACGATGCCAGTAGATACTGAATTTCTAACACAGTTAGGCAAGACAAAGGTTATCCAAGACACGAAACTCAAATCTGTCAAGGAACTGATTATTGATTTCCAGAACAAAAGGATTCATATACCACCTTACCAGCGTACATTTGTTTGGGACAATGAGAAGCAATGCAGGTTCATCGAATCTCTCTTTATGAATATTCCGATACCTCCAATCTTTCTGCTTTCCAAGAATCAGAAGAATCTCGAGAAACCATTGTTCGAGGTAATCGATGGAGTTCAACGCTTGATTACGCTTGTCAACTTTTACGGCGGACTTCTCAAATTACGGGGGTTACTCTCACTTCCAGATTTGAACCAGACAACTTTTGATAATCTCCCACAGAATGTGCAAGAATTCTTTCTTAAACGTGAGCTTCACACAGTTACAATACACAAGGAGACTCACCCAGAAATTCAATTTGAAGTCTTTGCTCGGCTTAATCAAGGATCGGTGTCATTGAATGATCAAGAATTAAGGAACTGTATCTTTCACGGTGAGTTCAACGATTTTCTCAATCACCTGAGTCGTAATCCCCTATATCGAGAGTTACTTTCACCGTTCGGAAAATTCAAGCATGCACTCGAAGGTAGAACCGACAGGAATAGAATGCTTGATGTTGAACTGATACTTCGATTCTTTGCAATCTATGAACTCTTTGGGTTTGCAAATCCGGGCGAATTTCTATCTGCTCAATCAGATACTTTGAACCTATATATGAGGATTCGTACAGGAAAAGTGTCACACTTAATTCCCGAAAAGTTGCCAAAGCTCAAGACCCCCGAAGAACTTGAAGCAATATTTCTAAAAGTATTGGAAGCAATTAAAATAGTATTCAAGGGCAATCAGTTTAAACGTTTTGAGGTAAACTCGGGTACAGATGCTGACTATGTCCATACCAGCTTCAATAAGGCTGTTTTTGACACCCAGATGCTCGGTTTTACTGAGTACACCATTGAACAGATATATAAATCGGCTGATACTATTTACGATTCATTTCTGGATGTTTCCAGTTATGTCCAGATTTTCATTGATGCAACCAAAATCGGGACCAATAATAAGGTCAAAGTCAATGAGCGAATGAATATTTGGCGACAACGCCTATCTCAGATTATTGAAAATCCGGATCAATTCACAAACAAATTCAAGGCTAAGGTTCAACTATTTAATAATAATCCAATATGTGAGATCTCTCGCCGAAGAATAGAAACTATTGAAGAAGCATACTTTGAGAATGGTCATCTCTACCATCGAGCTTTTCGTCCACTTCCACAAACTTCAAGGACGAGATCGACAGCAATACGTTTTCATCTTGATAGCATAGATTACGAGATGGACGATTCTGCGGATACATGGGACTTCCTGATAGAATATCTCAGGAACAATATGACCACTGACGATGCCTATACAATCAGGCGGCTAAGCTCACTTACATTCGTGGGCACACAGAGGGAACTTAGCAGCCGTAGTCAGAAGGATGCAAAGAAATTCAAATCACTCAGAGTAGATAACCTTGAAGGAGAGATCCTATGGATAGACGTAAGTGGAAATAAAATGGAGAATATTCAAAAGATGGAAGAGATTGCTTCACTCTTCAGCTTCATGAACGACTTTGAAATTCTATAAACAAAACACTTGGCGCAAACGAACACCTAACACGGCAAACAACGACGCTCCATTTATGATAGAAAGAAATTATGGTTGTCTCTCAATGCTTTTGTTCACAAAAAATGAGTCTATTGAGAGTTCACAAAAGTATTGCGTTATTTTGCAGGACGATAACCGCAATGCCTACTCCCATAATATGAACCCTCAAGGACTTATGCGTAAACGCACGATATGTCTATTAACATTCTTACTGATTCTATTCGGTTGTCTAGTTGGCTGCGGCCCGTCCGAAAGAGAACTCAATGGTGAAGTATTTGTCGTTACTCAAGGTGGTCAAAACATTAGGTTGGGGCTCGTCGAAGTAGGTGTATTTGCTGAATCAGACATTATCCCCTTTATTCAAAAGAAGCTTCAAAGAGCCAAGTATGAAAAAAGAGAACTGGAAACCGTTCTTGACAGCGTTAAAAAAGCATCTGAGCAATCGGCCAAGGAACTGGCGTACCTGAGAAAGCAAATGAAAGTAAATTCAGAAGGAACAGATGAGCTATCACTCAATGAGCTGAGGTACCGTTTAGATTGGCAAATCAAGAACTTACTATTGTTCAAGGAGGCTGGGGAACGTCACGATAAGAGACTCAAGGAACATTTTGATGTCCTTAAATTGATTCATAGCTATTTGGAAGGCGAGTTTTATTTATCAGGTCTTCCAGAGCCACTTCAGACTACCAAAACTGACTCAGACGGTGAGTTCAATTTTAAGTTGAAACCAGGGAAATACGCTATTGCAGCCAAATCCAGCCGTAAGATTATAGATTCAAGTGAGGCATATTACTGGTTAATTTGGTTAACCATCGACGGTGTCCCAACTAAGAAGTTAATGCTAAGTAATGACAACCTATTCGAAACCCACTGTGCCGATTGTATTATCAAGACAGCTGATTTGCTATATTGATCAACAAGTAGGCACTGTGGATAACAAGCGTAAAAATGGAACAGAGTTTAACTTAATTAAATCTAACATCTTGCTTATGAACCATTGCTTCGCTCACAGTTAATTGTTTTATTATAGTTCACAACGCAACGGCATTTTTACGCAGTATGTTATGTGCCGCTGCCCGGAATAAACGGTTTGGTTACCCCGAATTAAAGATTGAAAAACGTTTATGTCACTAATCAACTTAATCGATCCAGATAGGGATCGTTCCAAATTCACATCTAAACAGAATTCTCAAGCAATGAAGTTAGAACAAGCTATGAGAGTTCAAGAATTACCTACAGGATTTTCGCCCGACGATGTTCATATCCGGCGGGAACCCAAGAGTGGAATGGTATATATATCAAACAAAGCACAGCAAATGTGTATGCTGAACGAGTGTCGGCTCGAAATCTATTATCGTTGTCCCAAATGCCGCAATGATGGATTCAAGAACACCTTGTACCATGGACCTAAATGTGACGAAATCATTTGGTAAGGTGAGCGGCGTGGTGTAATGGAGTTTAGGAAATACTATTCCGGATATCTGCGGAGCTTTCCTGATGTGGCTAAATTCCGGTCAGAATTGATGAAATTCAATGAAATTGAGCCGATTATAGAAAAATTGGGAAAGTATTTTGCGGAGACTTCAGAAAAACTCGGTTGAAGCTTGAATCTTATCCAAGTAATTCTTACATTCAGATAGACCTTTCACAAAAAATCTCCCTAAAAACTTGTCGTTTTCGCGCCGACTATTTTTAAAATTTGATGAAAACTGACAAGAGGGTTTTCGGTTTATGGATAACAAACAAATCGCTGAAATATTGGAAGAAATCGGAACACTGCTTGAGTTAAAGGGTGAAAATCCCTTCAAGTGCCGTGCATACCATAATGCTTCACGTGTTGTTGCTGCTCTCACAACGGAATTGAAAGTGTTAATCGAGAGTGGTGAGATTAAAAAAGTAAAAGGAATCGGTGAAGGATTAACTGAAAAGTTAAAAGAGCTTATCACTACCGGTAAACTAAAATATTATGAAGAGTTAAAAAATTCGCTTCCATCAGGATTGCTCGACATGCTTCGGATACCGGGATTAGGTCCAAAGCGAATCAAAGTTTTATACGACAAACTGAACATCACATCTATCGAGAAACTAAAGGAAGCTGCTGAAAAGAAACAGCTTGAGAAACTCGAAGGGTTCGGCGAAAAAATAGAAGTGAATATTTTAAAAGGTATCGAGCAGCTAAAAAAACATGCCGACAAATTTCTATATCCTGTAGCAAAAGAATCTGCTGATAAAATAATCAGTGAGTTGAAAAATCTAAAATCCGTTATCCAAATTGAATTAGCCGGAAGCCTGCGGCGTAAGAAAGAGATTATCGGAGATATTGATATTCTTGTAAGTGCAAAAGATGCAACCAAAATAATGGATGCTTTCGTAAAACATCCTGATGTCGCTGAAGTTGCTGCAAAAGGTGAAACAAAATTGAGCGTTATCCTGAAAAACGGGATCCACTGCGATTTGCGTGTAGTAAGTGAAGCAGAATTTCCGTTTGCCCTTGCTTATTTCACTGGAAGCAAAGAGCACAATGTGGAAATGCGCTCACTCTCAAAAAAATTTGGTTTGAGTTTGAATGAATACGGTTTCTCTGAACTTGGAGCTGAAGAAACACGAGGCAAAGCAAAACAAAAAATAAAATGTAAAACCGAATCGGAAATTTATAAAACACTCGGACTTGAATTCGTTCTCCCCGAATTACGTGAAAATTTCGGAGAACTTGAAGCTGCGGCAAACAATAAACTTCCAAACTTGATAGAAGAAAAAGATATCCGGGGCACTTTTCACTGCCATACAAAATACAGCGACGGTTTCAACACACTTGCCGAAATGGCTGAAGCTTCGCAAAAGTTGGGTTGGGAATATCTTGGAATCGCCGAACATAGCAAATCGGCAGCTTATGCCGGCGGGCTTGATGAAAGCAAGGTTAAGCATCAACTAAAAGAAATTGATGACTTGAACAAATCTTACAAAAATTTTCGTATATTGAAAGGGATTGAGGTTGATATTCTTCCCGACGGAAGTTTAGATTTTTCCGATAAAATTTTAGAACTGTTTGATTTTGTTATTTGTGCAATTCATACTAAATTTAATATGCCGGAAAAAGATATGACCAAGCGGATTATAAAAGGTATGAAAAATAAATATGTTACAATGCTTGCTCATCCGACCGGAAGATTGCTGCTCGAGCGCGAACCTTATCCTGTGAATATGCTTGAAATAATTAAAGCAGCATCCGATTTCGGAAAAGTTGTTGAAATTAACGCACACCCGTTGCGGCTCGACCTTGACTGGAGATTGTGCAAGTTCGCAAAAGAGACAGGTGTAAAAATCGCGATAAACCCGGATGCGCATAACATAAATAGTTTGACGGACGTTTTTTACGGAGTTGGAATTGCACGCAAAGGATGGCTCGAAAAATCGGATGTTATAAATACCGGCACGCTCAAGGAAATTACTAAATACTTAAATATTAACTGAAGTTACGCAGAACAGTCATTCTGAACGAAGTGAAGAATCTTAAACCTCAATTTCGAGCTATTTTTAGATGTTTCGCTTCGCTCAACATGACAAAAAGTCGATTCTGCGTAACTTCAAATATTAAATAACTTATAAACGATATGAGAAATTTATTCTGGGGTTTGGTTTTAATAACTTTAGGTGTTCTTTTCCTATTAGATAATATGGAAATTGCTGACTTTAGTTATTTAATACGAACTTATTGGCCCGTTATTTTTATCCTATGGGGTATTCACGTTTTATTAAGAAAAAAACAGCAAAGCCATATTGAAATTACTACCGAGCCGTCGGAGTCAGTCGGCCATTTGATTCATCGTTCAAATATTTTTGGTGATGAATCTTTTTCTGTAAATTCACAAAATTTTAAAGGCGGTTCTATTTCAAATGTTTTCGGGGATATCGATTTAGATTTGTCGAAAGCCATAATCGCTGACGGCGAACACGTTCTCCGGCTCAATTCAGTATTTGGCGATACTATCGTTCAAGCTCCAAAAGACTGCGGTATTGCAGTTACGGCAAGTGCAGTGTTCGGCGATTTGAAAGTCTTTAACGAAAAAGCCGGTGGATTATTTAAAGAAATTAAATTTACTTCTCCCGATTATCACACTCCGTTAGCTAACGGAGCAAAAAAAATAAAAATTCAGGTCTCACAAATTTTTGGTGATTTGAGAATATTATGAGTATATACAAAGCTTTATCGCACGAACCACGAATGATTTGCTGTTCATCCCTTTATCAATTAAAAGAGGGTGAAATCAAAGAAACATACTTGAAATCTTTTAAGAGTATGCAGCAGCATTTGGAAAAAGAAACCGAGAAAATCGAAAAAACTTTAACCAAGTATTCTGAAAAAATTTTAGATAAAAATACCGAAATGCTTACAACCATTTTGGGTGAATACTTGCAAACTCCGTTGCAACAAGATCACGAAGAAATCCGAAAGACTCTGAGAGACTCTTTAGAAAAGCTGACAACACAGTTTTCGTTAAACATAAAATACGGACTCGAGTTAGCATATATTTCTGAAGTTGTCGTGTTGCCGACTCAGTATGCACTGCTGAAGCGTCTCGAAAAAGCGGGGAGCGATTATCTGAAAACAATCGGTTTCGAGGCAGGAAAGGAACACCGGAAGATTTATGAAACGCTTTTGATTTTTGAAAGCAGCGTTAATCTCGATTTGATAGAACAGATGCTTCTTAAAAAAAATTATGAAGACCAACTGCATATTGATAATTCACAAAACTCATTATATAACCTGATTTATTCATCTGGTGCCGCGGCAAATAAGCTATTAGAGAAAGAAGTTTTCGAAGTTGCATTCTTTTTTGCACAACCGCAAGATGTTCCGGATGAAACATTTCAACCTTCGATGAACGAGATGCTCGATAAATTATGGGTCTCCCTCAAAATTCCGTATATCACCTTAATGAGACGAAAATTAGGCTTTGGAAAAGGCTCCGAGTTTGTTCTGCGGTTGTATCTACCGGAAGCACACGAACATTTGACGGAAACTCTACGTTGGCTTTCGATGTACAAAGAAGTTGGTTTTGTGCGGCACGCACTGATTGATGAAGGGAAATTAGTTACTAAAAAATTGATTAAGTAATGCCGTCAAAGGAAACATTCGACGAATTAAAACTTCGCACCAAAAAAATTATCGGAGTTTTACAAAAAGAGTATCCATCAGCGCAAACTGCTCTCACGCACAATAACCCACTCGAATTATTAGTTGCTACAATTCTTTCAGCTCAATGCACCGATGAACGGGTTAATAAAGTTACTCCACAATTATTCAAACAGTATAAAACTGTAAAGCAATTTGCCGAAGCGAATGTTGCAGAACTTGAAGGTATAATCAAATCGACCGGCTTTTATCGTGCAAAAGCAAAAAGTATAATCAATTGCTGCAAAGTATTGGTCGAAAATTATGGCGGGAATATACCCAAAGATATTAACGAGATGATTAAATTACCCGGTGTGGGACGCAAAACTGCCAATGTAGTTTTAGGCGGCGCATTCGGTATTACTTCCGGGATTGTAGTTGATACTCATGTAAAACGACTTTCCGAGCGGCTTGGCTTCTCACCGCAATCTAATCCCGAAAAAATTGAAGTTGATTTGATGGAAATCGTTCCGCAAAAATATTGGATCGATTTTGGAAATTACCTGATTTGGCACGGCAGAAAAACTTGCCAGGCTCGTAAACCAAAATGTCTCGATTGTTCTATCAACGGCTACTGTTTTTCAAAGTTAAAAATTATTAAATGAGCAAATGAATCAAGCACAAACTATAGATGAAGTTGCTCTGAACGAGAAGAACCGCGTAAAGATTGTAATCGGTGTAATGTTCGGCGTAATGCTTGCCGGACTCGATGCTACTGTTGTTGGCACTGCTATGCCTACAATAATTTCCGTTCTTGGAGGTATGGCACTTTATACCTGGGTCTTCTCGGCTTATATGCTAACTACGGCAATCTCGATGCCCCTTTGGGGCAAGCTGTCGGATGTATATGGAAAGAAAACGCTTTTTCAAATTGCGGTTTTGTTTTTTTTAATCGGTTCAATACTGTCAGGGGCTTCTCAAAATATGGTTCAGTTAATTATATTTCGAGGAGTTCAAGGAATTGGCGCCGGAGGTTTGGCGGCAGTGTCGTACGCATTAATCGGAACAATATTCCCGCCGGAAAAACGAGGACGGGGTGCGGGAGCTTTGAGTGCTACATGGGGAATTTCAAGTCTGCTAGGTCCGCTCACCGGAAGTTTTATAGTTACTCACTTCGATTGGCAGTGGGTATTCTTTATTAATATTCCGGTTGGTATCCTTTCAATCATGATCGTTCAAATTAATTTGAAAGAAATTCCACAAACAAAAAGAGAACGGATCGATTATGCAGGAGCTGCCATTTTTATTGCCGCTGTGTTTTCGTTGTTGATGGCTTTTCTTCTGTTTGGAAAAGGATCGGCTTTCTTGTCGTTTGATGTAACAGGATTAATAATAGTTTCTGTAATTTTAATATTCGCTTTTATTATTAATGAAGGAAAATTCGGAGATCCGATTATTCGAATCGATTATTATCGCGACCGTGCGTTCGGTGTCGGAAATTTGCTTGCCTTTCTTGCAGGGTTTGCGATGTATGGAATTATCAGTTTTGTTCCGTTGTTCGTGCAATCTATTCAGGGTGGAAGTCCGTTAACGGCTGGCTTAGCCATTATGCCTATGGCGCTTGCATGGTCGGCAGCAAGTTTTTCATCAGGCCGCTTAATTCAGAAGTACGGCGAAAAATTGTTTATCCGGCTCGGCTTGGTATTAATGGCAATCGGATTTTTAGCAGCAACATTTGTTCACTACGATTCGCCGATGTATTTTGTAATACTATTTGTCTCATTAATCGGCGCCGGTATGGGTTTCAATACTCCCGCAATTTTAGTTACAGTTCAAAATAGTATGAACAAAAACGTCATCGGTGTAGCAACTTCTTCGCAAATGCTCGCAAGAACACTCGGCGGTACAATGGGCGTTAGCATTATGGGCACTACGTTAGCCCGTTCGATGTTGAATGAATTTAGTGAATTATCAATAACCGGGAAACTACATTCACTGCCGGAAGTAGTCCAAAATAATTTAGGCGAGCCGCACGAATTACTAAGTTCGCACTTGCGTGGTCTGATGCAGCAACAAGACCTTGTAACGGTTCTATCAGTTTTTACAAATAGTTTGCAAAATGTTTTTTTTGTAGCTTTAATCATCGTAATACTCGGATTTATTGTAAGTTGGTTTTTACCAAAATCAAAAGGTTAAATATGAAAGGAGAAAAGTTCCATGTGTTACACAAAAGTAATATTACTTTTCTCGTCGCTTTTGTTTACGTTTTCGGTGTCTGCCGACGAGATTAATCTCGAAAGGAAAGTTGGTAAAAAATTTCAAAAAGTTACTGTTAAGGATGTAATCGTTATCGAAGAAACACAGAACTGTATCCGCTATCTGCAGTTCAACAAAGAATTCCAATCGCCTGAACCCCGGCTTGCTAATAAAACAGAAGGGGGCGATGATCAATGTGCGGTTGCAATTAAATCTTCCGACGATGATCGGCGGAGGATTATTACAAATTGGAAAAAACAAGCATTCACTGCAAAAGTAATTTTAACCGATGGTGCAACACACACGGTAAATTGCATCTCAATCAAATACCCGTTATCTTCAGCAGCCAAAAAGGAAGCACTACCGGAATGGCATAAACCTGTTTTGCTTTTACGCAACGGTGATGAGTTGAAGTTTTCCAAAATTAAAAAATTGCAAATGGACATTAAATCGGCGATTGTTGCAGTTGAATACAAAGATGGTAAACAGCAAAGTCTTCAATATGTAATTAAACGGCGTATTCATAATGGCGATTTACCGGGCGTAGTAACAGGAGTTACTGATGCTTTTACATACTTCAGAATAACATTGGATAAGATAAAAGAAATCGAAATTATTAAATAAATATGATCGCAGCGACAGACCCTTATAAATTATTTTTCAAGGAAAGTCCGCTTCCTATGTTTGTTTATGATGTAGGGACTTTTAAGTTTCTTGAAGTAAATGATGCAGCTCTGCTTCATTACGGATATTCGCTGGAAGAATTTTTGCAAATGACAATTCTCGATATTCGTCCTGCCGAAGACATTCCATTGATTTTGGAACACCTCAAAAAAATCCACAGGCAAATCGAAAAATCGGGTTGTTGGAGGCATTTGAAAAAAGATGGCTCTATAATCTGGGTTGAAATAACAGCCCATGAAACAACTTTTGAAGGACGTCCCGCGCGATTTGTATTAGTAAAAGACATCACTGAGCAGCGACTTATTCAGGAAGCCTATCGGTTAGCGGAAGAAAAATTCCGTACGCTTGTTGAACTATCTCTTATAGGAATCTACATAATTCAGGACGGAAAATTTTTATACGTGAACCCTCATTTTGCAGAAATCGCCGGGTATTCTCAGCAGGAAATAATCAGCAGCAAAACAATTGCCGACCTTGTTTATGAGGAAGACAAGGAGATGGTTTTCCAAAACATACAGAAAAAACTGACTGGCGAAACAGGTGAAATACGCTATTCATTTCGAGGGAAGAGGAAAGATGGAAATATCGTATTCGTTGAAGTGCACAGCACAACGACGGTATTCGGGGGGAAACCGGCTATTATCGGTACGTTATTGGATATCACAGAAAGGATAAACGCAGAGGCGGCATTGCGTTATCATTACGACATCGAGAAACTGTTTGTAAAAATTTCTACAAATTTTGTGAATCTTTCTGCCGATGAAATCGATATTGGCATAGACAGAGCATTGAAAGAAGTTGGTGAATTTATTGGTGTTGACCGAAGTTATGTCTTTTTATTTTCTGATAACATGAGGAGGATGGATAATACACATGAGTGGTGTGCCCGAGGAATTGAATCAGAAATCGAAAAATTAAAAAATGTTCCGACCACACTGATGCCTTGGTGGATAAAACAAATTGTAAGATACAATGTCATCAATATCCCAAATGTTAACGAGCTTCCTGAAGAAGCATTTCATGAGAAAGAAATTTTCTTATCTCAGGATATAAAATCGTTGATATGTGTTCCAATAATTCATGGGAAAAATTTATTGGGCTTTTTGGGTTTCGATTCAGTTCAGAAAAAAAGAATTTGGGGCGAAGAAGCTGCTACATCATTGTTGATGCTTGGAGAAATTATCGCAAACGTATTACAGAGAAAAGTTGTAGAGAAACAACTTGAAAAACTTTCAAGCGCTGTAAAACAAACAGGCGATAGCGTTGTTATTACGGATAAAGAAGGCAGTATCGAGTTCGTGAATCCCTCGTTTATTCAATTAACAGGATACACTCCCGAAGAAGTTACCGGTAAAAAACTAAGTATTCTAAAATCGGGAAAACACGGCTCAAAATTTTATAAAAAACTTTGGAACACAATATGCAGTGGAAAATCGTTTCAAGCTGAAATTGTTAATCGGAAAAAAGACGGAACGCTTTATCAACAGGATAGTATCATCACACCAATTAAGGATAGTAAGGGGGAGATAACACATTTCATCTCCACTGCGCGCGATATTACAGAACGGAAACGCACCGAAGAAACTCGAAAGCGACTCACTGCAATTCTCGAGGCAACTTCCGACTTTGTATCAAGTGCTGATTTGAATCATAATATTCTATTCATAAATCGTGCAGGCAGAAAACTTGTTGGAATAGGTGAATTTGAAACTGTAACTAATCTAAAAATAACTGATTTTCATCCGAAATGGGCAAGCGATATTATCTTAAAAGTTGGTATGCCCGCCACGCTGCGGAATGGAACTTGGCTTGGCGAAACTGCTTTACTTCATCGCGATGGTAAAGAAGTCCCTGTCTCTCAGGTTATCATTGCTCATAAAGATACATCAGAAAACGTTGAATATATTTCCACCATAATCCGTGATATAACTGAAATTAAAAAAGCGGAAGAAGCTTTACGTTTAAGCGAAGAACAATACCGTCTGTTAGTCGATAATCAATCTGACCTGCTTGTTAAAGTCGATTTAGACGGGCGTTTCTTGTTCGTGAGCCAAACATATTGCGACCTATTCGGGAAAACTAAGGAAGAGTTATTGGGTAAAATATTTATGCCTTTAGTTCACGAAGAAGACAGAGAGCAAACTGCCGAGGCGATGAAATCTCTTTTTAAACCACCTTACACTTGCTATGTTGAACAGCGGGCAATAACAAAATATGGCTGGCGTTGGTTAGCGTGGTCGTATAAATCTGAGTTGGACGAAAACGGTAATGTTGTGGCAATAATCGGGAGCGGACGCGATATTTCAGGCAGCAAAAAGGCAGAACAGGAAATTAGATTAGCAAATCTAACATTAGAACACTTGTTGAAAGAATCCACGAAACGTAAAACAGAGTTAGAAAAATTATCGAACGACCTCGTTTTTGTAGAAGAAAGAGAGCGGAAAAAATTTTCACGTGAATTGCACGATAGTTTGGGGCAAGTGCTAACTACATTAAAAATAAATTTAGATTTATCCGACGCGACTATGCAGGAAGATATCTTGAAATCAAAAGAGTACATCGAGGAATGCCGGAATTTGGTTGACGAAGCAGTTCGTGAAGTAAAGCAAATATCCTACGATTTGAGGCCCTCAGTTTTGGACGACTTCGGATTGAATGCAGCGCTACGACTCCAAACATCACAATTTCAAAAACGGGTTGGTATTTCGACTATCTTGAATCTTGAAGTAGAAGACCGCCGTTTTGATCCCACGATTGAAACTGTAATTTACAGGATTGTGCAAGAAATTTTAACGAATATCGTAAAACACTCGCAAGCTACTCAGGTAAGTATTCAGCTTTTTAAACGTGATAATGTTTTAGCCCTCACCGTTTCGGATAACGGGATTGGATTTGATATGGATAAGTTAACTAAACGTGAAGAGCAGGAAGCACATTTCGGATTGAGAAATATTCAGGAGAGAGTTGAATTTTTAGGTGGAAAATTATATATTGACTCTACGATGGGAAAAGGTACAGAAATATCTGTTGAAATTGTGCTGAAAGAGAAATGAACAATTGAAAAAAGATAATCGAATAAAAATTTTAGTCGCTGACGACCATAATCTTGTTCGACAAGGAATAGTAGCTTTACTAAATGTTGAATCGGATATGGAAGTAATCGGTGAAGCTTCCGACGGTATTGAAGCAGTTCGGCTTGCTAAAAAACTTAATCCTGATATCGTTATAATGGATTTGAGTATGCCAAATTTGAACGGCTTGGAAGCCACACACCAGATTAAACGAGACACTTCTAACGTTAAAGTACTGATTCTTACTCAACATGAAAATGAAGAGTATGTAATGCAAATTATAAAAGCAGGTGCAAGTGGTTATGTTTTAAAAACATCGGTCTCCGATGATTTGATCAAAGCTATAAAAGAAATTCAAAAAGGGGAAAAGTTTTTTAGCCCTTCAATATCGCGAATGATATTAGACGATTATATAAAACGTACGCAAGGTTTACATACTGAGAATAAAGCACCCGAACTTACTCATCGTGAAAAAGAAGTTTTACAACTGATAGCGGAAGGGAGTACAAATCAGGAAGTCGCCGGAAAATTATTCATTAGTGTGCGTACAGTCGAATTTCACCGTGCAAATATTATGCACAAATTACAATTGAACGATTTAGCAAGTTTAATAAAATACACAATTCAAAAAGGAATTGTACAAATTAATTCAATCAAGGAGAATATATGAAAATAAGTAACCTCATAATTTCTGCATTAATTATTTTTTCTTTTATCGGGTGTGAGAAAGAAGAAGACCCGTTAGTTCGGGTTTCAAATAATTTGGCAATTTATACAGAAGTTGAGTTGAAAAAAACAGATGGATATACTAAGTTGTTTGAAGAAGTTGATGCGGGACGTACAACGGATTATGCCAAAATACCCGATGGCTTTTATATCATCACTTCGACAGATGTTGCCGTTGCCGGTTCTTTTCAAGCTTCTAAAAACAAAAAATACACGATTGAAATAAATATTAGCGATAAACAAATACCATACATAAGAGTAACTGAACCTTAGCCAAATATGGAAAAGATCGACATACTTGTAGTTGATGATTCGGAAAACTTTAGGGAATTAATTAAAGATTTTTTGGAACAGCAACAGGAAGTTCAAAAAGTAACTACGGCGGTATCGGGGAAGGAAGCTATCGAGAGCCTCGAAAAATTTACACCAAAAGTTATACTCATGGACATTGTTATGCCGGATTTAAACGGGTTTGAAACATCTGAAATAATTCGTAGTAAGTTTCCTGATATGCCGATTATTATTCTTTCCGGCAACGAGGTTACCGATGCACGTGAAATGATTGAAAAATTGAAGCTAAATGGTTTCGTAAATAAAGTAAATTTAGTTAGCGAGTTGATTCCCGCTATTTTTAAATCTTTAAGGAAACGGAAATAACAGCAACCTCGTATATATACGAGTTTTTAAAACAAGTAGTTTTACATATTGTTTTTTAATAAACGATACATTAAATTTATATCAGAGCATTGAACTACTTTGAAAGTTCTGTTGTTCTTAAGTTAGAAATAATTTTTATAGTAATTTGGGTAAGTATCATTCCTCCCGTGATACTTTAAATGAAGCCGGGCCCTGCGGTCCTACCCCCTTAACGCGGGGTCCGAGCTTCGGCCCGTTTTTAATTAAACCTCGTAGTTTCCACAGTAACTTTCCTCGTAAAAGCATCAGCTTAAAATCAAGTAAATTAACTTATTGTATGCGAGTTGGAATAATGTTATCATTCAATAGATAAATTATTTATAGAAAATTCTAATGAAATATATAAAAACAATTTTAGTAGTTGATGATAATGAAGAAACTTCAGCGGAATTAGCTGAAATCTACAAGTCTTTAAACTATACAGTCGGGTTAGCTCCCGATGGCGAGTCGGCAATTGAAGCGCTGCAGGAACGCGATGTTGATTTAGTAATTATGGATTTGTTGTTACCTGATACATCGGCAGTAACATTGATTAATCGTTTGAAAGCAGCCTCACCCGATGTAGAAATTATTGTTATGACAAATTTTCAGAACCCCGATTTATTAAGCGAAGCATTATTAAGCGGTGCAAGTTTGTTCGTACAAAAGCCTATTGTTTCAAATCAAATCATTGCCCTCTCGCTCAAGTGTTTAGAAAGAAGATGGATGCGACAGGAAAACAGCCGCCTGATGTTTGATTTGGCTTTTACCCGTGAGAAATTAGAAGAACATTCACGGCGGCATTCAAATACTTAAGGATTTTGATGATTCAAAAAAATGCAACAATTTTAATAGCGGACGATAATTTAACTTTTCGTAGAACCATTGTCCACTTTTTGAAAGCTCAATTCGATTCAGTGAAAGTAATTCAGGTTGCAAATGGCCGTGAAGCTATAATGAAAACTGATGAACTAATCCCTGATTTAGTGATATTAGATATCAACATGCCTGAAATTTCAGGTTTCGAAGCTGCATTGACAATTAAGAAAAATTATCCGTTTATCCCGATAATTATTTTAACTAATTACGATGAGAACGAATACCGGCTCGAAGCAAAAAAAATACTCGTCGATGCCTTCATTCTTAAGGAAAATTTAATTAGCGAACTCCCCGAAGTTATTCATGCCTTTTTGATGAGTCACGCATCTCATCCATTCTCCAGCGTTTCAGATTAAATTGTAGATTATTCAAAGTTTACGTATAATATCATAGAATATTATAAAAATTAGTTATCAGATGGAATCATATTTTTTTACCAACATTAACGTATTTGTCGCCGGAATAATTTTAGCAATTCTTTTACTTGTAGTTGCATTTCAAATTAAAAATCGGATGGCATCTAAATTCCTGCATTATCTCAAACAAAAGCTCTCATCCTTCCGAAAAAAATCAAACTAACAGAAATCCTTCTAATACAAACGTTTGTTTGTTAAACCTATCTTTTGTATATTTTTCCACAAAATTGAGGAACAATTACAAAAGAGTCAAATGATCGTTATGAAATTTGGCGGTACTTCAACGAAAGATGCCGCTGCTATGCTGAATGTAACTGAGATTGTAAAATCGAGAACTTCTAAAAATCCTGTGGTGGTAATTTCAGCCATTGCTCAAGCCACTAACCAACTTGAGACTATGGGAAGTCTATCCAAATCGAACAAAGCTGCTGAAGCTAAAAAAGTCTTAAAATATTTTATAGACGAACACCTTGCTATCGTCGAAACTGTAGGTCTGAAGCCGGACACTCAGGATAAAATAAGAACGAAAATCTTTTCTTACTCCGAAGAAATTTTGGAGATTATTACAGGGGTCTCAATACTTCGCGAGTTAACTCCGCAGACTCTCGACAGGTTTTATTCCTACGGTGAGTTATTATCATCTTATATAATTTCAGAAGTGATGAAAGAAAATGGTATCGATACGGTTTGGTTAGATACAAAAGATTTTATGGTTACCGATAATACCTTTACTGAGGCGAAGCCAAATATGCCAGTGGTTGAAGAAAAATTGCGTCCTCTCGCTCTCAAGTTGATTGAAGAAAAAAAAGTAATTGTAACTCAAGGTTTCATAGGCGTTACACCAACAGGTGAACGAACTACTATGGGACGCGAAAGTTCCGATTTCTCGGCTGCCGTTATCGGCGCTGTGTTAGATGTTGATGATGTTCAAATATGGACCGATGTTGACGGTGTGCTGAGCGGCGACCCGAATATTATTGAGCATCCTAAAAAAATAAAGGAGCTTTCCTTCGAAGAAGCCTTCCAATTGTCGCTGTTCGGAGCAAAAGTTTTACATCCCAACACAATGATTCCTGCCGCCGAAAAAAATATTCCGATTCATGTTTATAATTCAAAACGTCCAAAAATTTCCGGCACGCTAATCTCTAATACATCCTCTTCATCTGCCACATCCGATTCTATCATCAAATCGGTTACATACAAATCACAGGTCTCGCTATTAAACATAAAACCCACGAATCGTTTCAGTCCTTACATTTTTTGGGAAAATATTTTCAGCATCCTGAATAAATACAAAGTTGTACCGATTGTAACTTCAACTTCCGAGTATCAATTTGCAGTAGCCATTGAAACTAAGTATATGCTCGATTCTATTAAAACCGAATTATCCACGTTAGGCGAAGTTGAAGAACTTGGAAATTTATGCCTCATTAGCTTGATGGGTCAAAAGATAAATCATAATTCTACAATTGTTCAAAATGTGTTTTCGGTGTTGAGTTCGATAAAATTTCACTTTATCTCCTTCGGGGCATCAGAAATGAGTATGAGTATCCTGATCAATGAAGAGGATACTAAACCTGTTGTTCGGTCGATTCATAAATTATTCTTCGAAGGTGAAACCGATTCAAAAATATTCGAAGAAATCAGATGAAAACTTTTTTAAGAATACTTAAGTATTTACTCCCTTATAAAAAAACTGTATTGCTGCTGATTTTTTCGATGCTTCTTTATGTTGTATTGAATATATTTTCGCTTGCAATGGTGGTTCCTCTAATCGACGTAATCTTCACCGATGTAACTCAAACTGCTGCGGAGGTTCAAATCGATCTTACAAAAGGGAATATCAAAGATCAGTTGATGGGTTGGTTGTATCACACGTTAGGACAATATCCTAAAAAAGAGGCGCTGTTTTATGTTTGTATATTTATTGCAGTTGGCTTTTTATTGAAAAACCTTACCGCTTATATGCAAATGTTTATGAATGCGGCTATCGAGCAAGGAATACTACGCGATATCCGAAACGAACTCCATCGCCATTTGCATAAACTTTCACTCCATTTTTTTATGGCAACCAAGAAGGGGCGGTTAATCAGCATCGTGATGAACGATGTTCGTATGATTACAGAATCTATTATGGCTTTGTTAGGCTCTTTTTTTCGCGACCCTCTCACAATTATTGTTAGCACGGTTATCCTTTTTATTTTCAATTGGCAGTTAACACTTACAATTCTTATTGTTACTCCAGTCGTCGGTTATTTTATAGGCAGGATTGGTGAGAAACTCAAAAAATACAGTTTACTTTTTCAGGAAAAGCTTTCCGAAATTACAACTTTGATTGATGAAAGCATATCGGGAGTGCGTGTGATTAAAGCATTCAAGATGGAGCAACACGAAATCGAAAAATTCGAAACTCACACATCGAAGTTATACAAAATTTTTGTAAAGCTCCAAAGAATCAGAAATATTTCAAGTCCGTTTAGCGAATATTCAGGAATTGTTATCGCTGTCATCGTGATGTGGTTTGGCGGTTCGGCTATAATCGATAAAACAAGTCCAATGACTGCGGGGCAGTTCATTTTTTATCTCACAATTTTGATAACTATGCTACAACCGATAAAAATTGTTACACAAGTTTTTAATACTGTGAAAGAGGGAACGGCTGCCGGCGAAAGAGTGTTCGCAGTTTTGGATATCAAACCAAGAATAATTGACGCGCCGAATGCAACTGAGCTAAAAGAGTTTAAAGATACAATTACCTTTGATGATGTTTCTTTCAAATACGATACTACATCGTTAGTTTTAAAAAATATAAATCTGAAAGTCAAAAAGGGAGAAGTGATTGCCATCGTAGGACCGAGCGGTGCGGGAAAATCTACACTTGTCGATTTGGTTCCCAGATTTTACGACCCTGTTGAAGGAAATATTTTTATAGATGAAATTAATTTAAAAAATGTAACTCAGGATTCGCTTCGCGATATGATGGGAATTGTAACACAAGAAACCATCCTGTTTAATGATACAATCGCTGCCAATATCGGATACGGAGTTAAAGATGTTCCAATCCAAAAAATAATTGAAGCGGCCAAAATAGCTAATGCACATTTCTTCATCGAGAAAATGCAAAACGGATACGATACTACAATCGGCGACCGGGGGATAAAACTTTCGGGTGGCGAGCGTCAACGTCTGGCTATTGCACGGGCTGTTTTGAAAAATCCGCCGATACTGATTCTTGATGAAGCAACTTCAGCTCTCGATCCTGAATCTGAAATGTTAGTTCAGGAAGCATTAGAACGGTTGATGAAAAACCGAACGAGTTTTGTTATCGCTCACCGCTTCTCAACTATACAGAATGCCGATAGAGTTGTAGTTATGGAAAAGGGAAGCATAGCTCAGATCGGGAAGTTTGCTGAGTTAATTACAGAGGAGGGATTGTTTAAGAAGTTGTATGAGTTGCAGTTCCGGCTTTAAGGAGATAAGGGGAGGCGACGAAACGGTGGATGGGGGAATTGGTGAGCCGGTGACTCGGAAAAAAAATTGAATATCGAATCTTGAACTCCGAATGACGAGGAAGGGGAACAGAGGATTTACAAGTTTATAAAACATTTTTTAGAAAATAATCCTTGACACTTACAAAATATTTTCCTATAATGCACACAGAGTTTTTGGTTTTTTATATTCTTTATTCGTAATTCGACATTCGTAATTTAATAAATAACTGAAGTTACGCAGAACAGTCATTCTGAACGAAGTGAAGAATCTTAAACCTCAATTTTGAGCTGTTTTTAGATGTTTCGCTTCGCTCAACATGACAAAAAGTCGATTCTGCGTAACTTCAGTAAATAAATAGGATTTATTATTGTGAAACATAGAAAACACTCTCTCTCTCTCTCTCTGCGGGATTTAGACTTACCATAATTTTCCTAATGCTATTCTTTAGCGATCTGTTTATTACACAGGTGCTGAAGGCACAGGTGAGGATAAAGGAAAAAGTTGTAATAAATCCTCAACAATCATTACAAAATATCAATATCATTAGACAAGAAGGAACAGAAGGAATTGTATCTGGTTTTGTAATGAAGAAAAGAGGTGTACTACAAATATGGCATTCGTTTGCACACAGGGATAAAAGTCCGATACCGTTTAATAGCCATGTATATTTAGATATAAGAAACGGCGATACGGTTTTAACCGATCTTGTTGTACCACGTTTTAATGATACATCTTCTAACTACTGGAATTGTTACGGTGTTCAAACTTTAAGATATAACTATTATATTTCTTATCCTTATACGCCTTTTTCAGCGGTTCCTGTACAACGAGGTGATACTGTTGTGTTTGTATATGTTACTGACTTACATCCTATAGATGGAACAATGGATACGCTTGGAATTTATTCGGCAGATACAACACAATATGGTTGGAATGTCACTTTTTATGCACCTTACACTTGTCAGGAAGAAATTTTAAATATTTTTGTAGGTGTAGCAGATACAGTGTTAAAATTTACTAAACCGGCATCTGATAGTATATGCCCAAATATTACAAGATATAACGATAATTTATCAAGAAGGAACTGGATAGATTTAGAGCTAAAAGCAACGTTTGGAGATTCGTTGATGAAAAATGTTTGGGTGAAAGTTGACACGGCTGCGATTGCCGATAGCGGAGGTCATTCACATAATGGAAACAGGCCTATGGGTAAATATCGCGTTCCAAAGTTACCACCTGCTTCGGGCTATGATACTGTAAGTACATTCACAAGAAAAACAGATTCTACTGGTGTATTGAAATTTGGATATTTAGCTTCACAGTTTGGAGGAATTGAAAAAATAACTGCAAAGTTATTAAGTGACACAACAAGTTTTGATACGTTAAGAATTAAAGTTAAAGTTGATTCGCTGTATTCAATTCCCACTGGTGATAAATATGTTTTAATAGGTGCACCAGATGATTTTGACCCGTGCAATACTTCTACTTCTAAGCATTATGATAACCACTATGGGACACAGAACCTAATTGAAGCTATACCAAAAATTGCTGCTGCTTATGATTCATTATATCCCGGGATTAGATTGCGAATTAATGATATGAGTTTAAAATTTGGAGGAAGATTTGATATTGGAAATAATTGGAGTGGTAGCCATAAAGAACATAGAAAAGGTATAAATACCGATATAGGAATTAAAGGTCTTAATGCTCAAGATTCTTGCATTGAAGTTAATAAAATCAAACTGAAAGCAACAATATTTAGTAAAACTGGAATTAAACCTAAATATGAGGCGAATCCACCACATTTTCATATTTATGTAAAGGAGAAATAGGGATGAAAAATTTGCTTAAAAGAAAACACTCAATAAAAAGAATGACCTTATTTTTATGGTTGTTGTTTTTAATTCCTAGTATAATATATACACAAGAAGATTCTTTGTGGATTTATACTTTTCCATCGGCATCTAATATAACAGTAAGTGTAAAAAGTAATGTATTAAGAATAAAAAATGGTTACTTATTCAATTACCAATTATTCAATAATTTAAATAGTCAACAAAGTGCTGAGAGTTTTTTTATTGATTATAACTCAAATATTATTATTGTAAATAGCCCAATTAATTGGTTTTCTTTATTTTCTGATACGAGACGCTCAATAATGTGGTTTGCAGAAGATACTTTATACATCATAAAGCCAAGTCAAGAATTAAAATACTATAGTTTATTAAGTCCAGGTCTGCCGTCGGTTTTTACATTTTATATTAGGGGCTATTTCCCCGAACCAGAGTTTGAATATGGAAATACTCCTGATATCACATATGGAGACGATATTTTTGAAAATAGTTTCAAAGGAAAAACAATCGCTCCAACAAATCCACCCTCTCCCTTCAACAGTTTAATTTTTCTCGACACACTCAAATCCTACACAACGCAATCACTGTCGCTCGGTTGGATTGCGAATCAAACAACAGGAAATAAATATTTAACATTTTTTGATACAGCAAAAGTTCAGATACAGCAAAACCGCAACTGGTCGGCACGCTTTACACTTGATACCGTAATTGCACATGTTAAGCGCGACAGCAGCGGCTTACTATCAAGCGAAGCTTACGCGCTAATAAAATTTAATACTGAATATTTAATCGATAATATGCCAGGTACTATAGCAATAGCTTCACCTATAAACATTGGATGGAATATGGTCAGCGTCCCAAATTATATCCAAAATTTTTCGGATTCAGCTATATATCCAAATATGCAATCACCAATTTATACTTATGAAACCATCTACATCAAAAGGACAACACTCAAAAATGGTGAGGGCTACTGGATAAAAATGAATTCAAACCAAATAGTTAATTATAAAGGAATGAAAATCGATTCATTACGAGTCCCGGTTAAAAACGGCTGGAATATGATTGGGTCTGTATCATCTGCACTTCATCATTCAAAAGTCAGAGCCGACAGTACAACCTCATTAACATCAAAATTCTATGGTTATAGCACACAAGGATATACCATTGATACCATATTACAACCGGGAAAAGGATATTGGATAAAAGTAAATGGGAACGGAAACTTAATATTGAATTCAAATTATTCAGTAAGCGGTGCATATCCCAACTTTAACGAACACCCCACCGCTCAAGCTCCCGGCATACCCAATAAACCGGTGCTTCAATTGCCAGCGAATGGCTCAACTAATATATCTATCACTCCAACTTTAAGCTGGATCGAGGTGCATAGCGCTGGAACATATCATTTACAGGTATCAACCAACTTTAACTTCACTTGTTTATTAATTAATGATGCAAACATAACAACAGAAACGAAGCAAATAGGTCCATTGTATGGCGGCATAACGTATTACTGGCGAGTAAGTGCAACGAATACAAACGGAACAAGTGATTGGTCGAATGTCCGGAATTTTAAAACGAGAGGGAAGACATTATTTGAACCCTGTCCTGAAGTTGAGGAGTTATCTGCATTAGACCAATTTTCAGTTGCTGATGCAGAAGGTAAAAGACAAAATTTATATGTGCGAAACGGCGGCAGGTTAATCAGTAAAAAGTTGAGTTATGCAGAAGAACTCCCACCTGAACAATTAGAAGGAATATTTAACGTCCGAAATCAATCAGGAAAATATATCGAAAGCATACCACCTGATAAAGTAAAACGGAAAATATCTGTAAAAGTAAAGAATGCAAAATATCCGTTGAAAATAAATTGGGACATAATTGCAGGCAACGGTGTTGAATACTGGTTGCTAAAACCAACAGGCAACCCGCTAAAATTAACAGGTAAAGGTTCAATCGAATTAGATGAAAGAATAAAAGGGAATATACAAATCGAGGCACAGGCAGTACTGCCCGGTCCTTGTGAAAATAATCTACGATAAGTCATGGATTCATTAAAGGAGAAATAAATATGAAATTATTTACGTCGCTTATATTGATTCTTGTTTTGGAAGTAATTTTGTACTCACAAGAAAATACAGATGGAGGAGAACAAATTCATCGAGTTCCGTTCTTATCATCCGGTAATGTTATAGAATTATCTGTACAAAATATATCGGAGCAATCTTTATCGGGTATCAAGATAAACGTTATCGATGCGCCATCCTGGATGAATTTTAAATCCAAGCAGAAAACAATTGATGCGATTGCATCGAATGGAGAAAATAGTGCTGAGTTTAGTTTTTCGGTTGATAAGTCGGCGGTTGTAAATAAAGAAGAGTCGGTATCATTTACTATCTCAACGCCATCAGGAGAAGTATGGACGAAGCAAGTAAAAATCGTAGTAACACCGCCTGAAAGGTTTGAGTTATATCAGAACTATCCGAATCCGTTCAACCCGTCAACAGTTATCAGTTGGCAGTCGCCCCCGACAGCAGTCGGGGCTAGTTGGGTAACGCTGAAGGTATTCGATGTATTAGGTAGAGAAGTAGTAACACTCGTAGATGAGATGAAAGAAGCCGGTTACCATCAGGTAGAAATTGATGCCCGCCTGAACGGTGTAGACGGGCAGGGAACTAATTACTCCAGCGGTATATATTTTTACCAGATTACTGCTAAAGATGAAAGAAGCAAAACAACCACGGCACGGAAGAAGATGATGTTTTTAAAATAAAAATTTGCATTCATTATATAAGTTTATAGTTTTTATACTCCCCGATTCTCAAGCCCGTCTTTTCTTCAATATTTCGAAGCAACCGGTATTTTATTTTTTGTTTACAATCTTCAGGTGGTATAAAACTCCAGTTGTATTTTAATATCCTATCTGCCATCACTTTCGGGTGTGTTTCTGTAAATTTTTCTATTGAATCAATTTGTGAGTAATCGAATTCAGAAATTTCAGGAATGTTTTTATCAACCCATTCATCGTCGTGCCAAAGTTTGTTGAATGATTTTATCTTATCTTGCATAACTTTCGGATGCTTCACCCAGCCATAGTGGTAAACATAAGCATCAACAGCTTTTACGAACATTTTCCTTCCGTCGATTCTAAATCCTTGAGCATCTTTCCAGGATTTTACACCAATACCGTTTCTTATTACACGAATTTCCTGACGATACCAGTTCCTTGAATTTGCAACATAATCGTAACTTCCATAGAAATGTTTGTATTTTAAGAGTAATCCTTCAACTTCCTTTTTTTGAAAATTATCGTGCATAGCAGTTTGAATTGTTGTTAAATATTTTTCGTGAATAACTTCGTCGGCTTGCAAATAAATTCCCCAGTCGCCTGTAATATACGATAAAGCAATGTCGGTTTGTTGCGACAATATTTTCCCGCCTGTTCGTAAGCGTTCGTCCCAAACTGTATTAATAATTTTTACTTTCGAATCGTTGAGTGAATCAATTTGTTGAAATGTATCATCCTCAGAATCTCCAACAATGATAATGAACTCATCGCATATTGGCAAAATAGACTTAATCGATTCGATGTACGGATATCCGTATTTTGAACCATTACGGAGGATAGTGAAGCCGCTAACTTTCATAATTTGGAAATCTTTTTAATTTTTGCTTTAATATAAAAAATTATGCTTGAAATGAAAAGACTTTTTGAAAAATATCCACTTGTTATTCTGATTATTTTCGGGATTATTTTGCGTATTCTTGCTTCCTTTTTTAGCAAAGGATTTCTTACTCTCGACGACCATCACAATTTGGTAGTTGATGCTGATTTGCTTGCAAGTGGATTATCGCTGCCCGCAGATTTTAAAGATTCGGCGTTGTATCCTTTCATCGTATCGCTCATTATGCAAATCGTGCGGGTCTTCGGTATAAATTCTCCTGATACCGAAATGGTCTTTGTTAGATTGGCGCACGGTTTATTTTCAGTAGTCGGAATTTATCTCGTCTTTAAAATTTTAGAAGCTAAAGTGGATAAACGAAGTGCTGCAATCGGCGGAATTTTTATGGCTGCGTTTTTCGTTATGCCGATTTTTTCAGTTCATCAATTTGAGGAAGTAATTTGTCAAATTCCTTTGCTTGCGTCGGTATGGTATTTTATTCGCTTTGAAAAGGAAAATATAAATCTCTACTTATTTTTATCGGGTCTATTCATCGGCGTTGCACTTATCCTTCGGTTTCCGCTTATCTCGTTTGTGGTTCCGTTTCTTCTTGGGGTAGTAATCGATAAAAGCAGCCGCAAGCTTTCGTTCTTATTTCTATTCGGGTTTCTTGTAATTATTTTCTTGCAGTCGCTGAGTAATTTATATGTGAACGGAGAATTCGGTTACTCATTTTCCCAAAATTACGGTTTTATATTAAGCGATTATAACAGCATCATAAAATCCGATGGTTATCCTGCCGGACCGCCATCAAGATACCTGCTAACACTTTTAGCTGCGTTCATACCACCCTTCTCAATTCTGTTTCTTATTTCGGCGTTAAGGGGAAGCAAGAAATTTATTATCATCGGTCTTTCGATATTGGCTTTTCTGATTGCTCACAGTGTAATCGAAAACAAGCAGGAGAGGTTCTTACTTCCAATTATTCCGATGTTAATAATTTTAGCTGTCGCAGGATTTAATAATTTGAAACAGTGGTTTCAGAAAAAAAATCTGTCAAAAATTTATAAATACAACTGGATTTACTTTTGGGTGCTGAATTCAATTTTATTGATGTTTTTTATTTTCCATTACGGGAAGAAAGACCGCGTCGAACCGCTCGTTTACATAAATGATAAACAGGATGCTGCCGGTGTTTTAATTGCTCAATTCAGTTATACATTTTTGGTGCCCGATTACTATCTTGGGAAAACAATTCCTATTCATATCATTGATGATAAAAAGAAACTGCAACAACAAGAAATGATAATCAACTACTGTGTATTATATACTGACTCGTTGGAACAAGACAAAAATTATTTAGAAAAAATAATGGAGAGAAAATTTGTTTTAGAAAAAACTATCGAACCGAGTATTGGAGATCTCATAGCTCATAAATTGAATCCAAAGTTCAACAAATCGCGGACATGTTATGTCTTCAAAATTTATTAAAACTTATTGAAATGAAAAATAAATTCAGTTACGATAATTTATTGCCACATCAAAATATCATCCTCTCGGTGAAGGTATTGCTTTTAATGATGTTTATTTTCACGCTGCTTCGGTTTGTATTTTACGTTCTTTACTCGCCGCAGTTTTATGGTGTTCCGATTAGTGAGATCGGGTTATCGTTTCTAATCGGCTTACGTTTTGATTTAGCTTCAACGCTGTTGGTGGGTGGATTGTTTTTGCTGCTTCTTAATTTACCGGGTAGATTTAAATTCAAACGCTTTTATAAAATTTCAATAATAAGTTTGTTGTTTCTTGTAGTGATTGCATCTATCATATTATCGCTGGGAGATATTTTCTATTATCCCTACGCAAAACGTAGAATCTCGTATGAAATTTTTAATCTTTTTAAATCGATTCCCGAATTAATAACGATTATTCTTAACGATTATCTCGTCCCTTTAATTATTGCAGTTGCAGTAGTTATCTTGCTTGGATATTTATGGTTTAAACTTTTTGGAAAATATAAAAGCTCCTCTTACAAAGGAATTGTCAACGATTTAATCTATTTTATTTTATTGATTGGTGTGATAGTTATTTCAATACGGGGCGGCTTCCAGTTGAAGCCACTTCGCGAAAGTTATGCTTTCAGAAACGATAATATTGCTTTAGGGCATCTCTCGTTGAATGCCGTCTTTACAACATTACGGACTTTGAACAGAGGGGATATTCAATCTTATAATTTTATTCCGATGAATGAAGCCATAAAATCGATGAGAGATTTACTAAAAAGTCCGAAAGAAATTTATTTGGATGAAGAATATCCATTGATGAGGCAAACACTTCCTGAAACTAAACACCAAAACAAGCTGAATGTCGTAATCATAGTAATGGAAAGTTGGCCCGGAAATTTTGCCGAACTCGAAACAATCAAACCTTTTCCGATGCCCGAGTTTCGAAAACTGATGAACAAAGGTATTTACTTCTCGAATTTCTTTGCAGCAGGACAAAGAACAATTCAAGGGATGCAGGCAGTTGTCGGCTCAATTCCAAATGTTGTTTACGACGATATATTGGGAAGCCCGATTGAGCAAAATTTTCTACGACCTTTAGGTGTGATACTAAAAGAGGGTGGTTACAGCACGATTTTTCTTCACGGTGCGCGTTCCGGTTCGATGGGCTTCGAGGCATTTTCTAAATTGGCGGGGTTTGATACTTACATTTCAAAATCTGATTTCGATTTGAACAAAGTAAAAGACGACGGGACGTGGGGAATATTCGATCATTTCGTATTCGAGAGGTCGAATCAAGAATTTAATAAAATAAAGCAACCGTTTTTAGGTTTAGTGATGTCGCTTTCATCGCACGCACCCTATGCACTGCCGTCGGGAGAATATGAAGTTTACGATTCGACTATTGCCAATTACAAATTTTTAAATTCATTAAGATATTCGGATTGGAGTTTAGGCAAATTTTTTGAAGAAGCGGAGAAGGCAGAATATTTTCGGAATACACTCTTTATTATAACCGCGGATCATGCTGAGGGGACAAGAGAAAAAAATATTTATGAACTTTTCAAGATTCCTTGTTTACTTTATTCACCTGCATTTTTAAATCCGGACATTATTTCTTCTGTTCACAGTCAAGTAGATATTCTCCCCACGATTATTGATATATTGAAATTGCAAACAAAACACTCATCGTTTGGATTATCGGCAATTGCCGGGAACAATGGCTTTGCCTACCTCCCGAGCGGCGGTTTGCACGGCTGGATTAAAGGAGATTGGCTGTCAGTGGGCGATTTCGACAAAAATATTGCATTATATAATTATAAAACCGATAGACATTTGAGTGAGAATAAATTGAATCTGAATCCGAACACTGCTAACGTTTTGAGGAAGGAAATGTTATCATATCTACAGGTTTCAACATACTTACTCAGGAGTAACAAGGTTTATAAATCAGAGTGATACTTTATTGATTTATGGAATTTAGTAATATTTTATAAGGAGTAAAGGAGTCGATTCAGTTCGTTAGCTAACGGATGGATCGAATATTCTGTTTTGTAGGTCAGAATTTTATTTCGACAGTAGGGATTAACTAATACCTCTAAAACAGCCTGAATTCGGTGTATAGTATAAAAATATTTGCTCAAAAAACACGATATTTTTAGAAAAATACTTGACTATCAGTCGATTTAAATTTACATTCTTGCAGTTACTTCAGCCAATTAGTAATGGGCATTAACATTGATATTTAATAATAAAATGGAGATTTCAAAATTGGTAAAGCAGTTTTATATTGAACACGTTCTTCAGTTCAAACATTTTATCCCTCTTCAAATCATAAGTGCGTCGCATCCCGACAAGGTCGGGACAGGTGCGCAGCATCCCGACAAGGTCGGGACAGGCAAGCAAGATACATTACTAATAAAATATTTTATTATTCGAGGCAGAATAACAACCATAAACAACAACATAAAAAATACAAGGAGTTTACTATGACACAACGATTACAGTACATACTATTTCTTGGACTGATGAGCATTACGCTCTGCACTGCCCAGCACATTTACGACAACCGCATAGATACAAGCTGCGGACTGATCTGGGGACCGGTGTGGCAGTTGACGCCGGATAACATTGATGCTGGATTCCCCATTATTGTAAACCAAGGGGACACGCTGCATATTACCATGCTCACAAACGACAGCGGCATAAAATATCCTTACATACGCTCTGTGGATGGCGGAAGAACATTCGAGACATTGAGAGAACTTGTTCGTGATACTACTATCAATATTGTCTCATCATGTGTGCTTGTTCATACCCGAACGACACTCTATGCTTTCTGGAGAGATGCAGTAAAAAACATTCTGTATATGATGAAAAGTACAGACCAAGGCTTGAATTGGACCACACCTCGAATGGTCATGGATTCAATGGCATATACCGCTTGGTATCGGGCTGGAATAGAGGATACGATTCTGTTAGGAGTTAATCGTTATCAGGGGACAGGCAACATTCACGGCATTTTGCGGACAACGGATGCAGGAAAAACATGGACACTGCTGGGTCCGATAGCCCAGAGAAATAGTCCTGACATTGCATATGTTCCGGGAAAACTTTACCGCATTACACGTTGGCTTTATGATTCATCGGGACACAATGCAGAATATGTTATTCAATACAAAGTCAGCACCGATTTAGGAGAGACATGGTCGGATTCCATCAATTTATCAACTGTGCGTGGCGGTAGTTTTACTGCAGATTCGAAGATTGCCGCAGACCCAACTACAGGGAAAATTGTGGCGGCATGGAGAGACGCAAAATACGGCTGCGAGGCACTCGTTGGATGCAGTGTGATGGAAAGGCACCTTGATGATATTGGGCGATGGACGAACGAATATCTGTTGACGGAGCGGCCAAATGGGTATAACCCCAATATATCAATAAGAGAAAAGCATATTAACATACTTTGGGTGAACGATCTTAACGCCCGTGCTAACTTTCGATTCTCGGTTGACGGAGGCACAACGTGGTCCACTGTCTGTGAAGTCTACGACAGTAATAACACAGGTCTTGCGTCTTCATCTGTATTGATTGGAAATTCTGTCCACTTTGTAGGAACATCTGCTGCACAGGTTGGGCCTGACAAGTTACTTTACCGTCGTGCGGAATTACTTCCCACAAGTGTTCAAGAATGGGAGCTGCCTAAGAACACGTTCATATTGGCGCAGAATTACCCGAATCCCTTTAATCCAAAGACAAAGATTGGCTTTAGGTTACAGGTTTCAGGTTTCACGTCGCTGAAGGTGTACGACATCTTTGGAAGGGAAGTAGCAGTGTTAGTAAACGAAAAATTAGAAACAGGCAAGCATGAGGTAGAATGGGACCCTTCGACATCCTTCGGCTCCGCTCAGGACGGCGGCTCAGGGCAAGTGCTGGCAAGCGGAATTTATTTTTACAGGATTGTCCAAGGAAATTTTACTTCGGTAGGAAAGGCAGTATTTCTAAAATGAAAATAAATATTGATAATATCCTTAGGCAAGAAAGGAGGTGAAAATAGATTAGCTGTCAAAATAATTAGGAACGCGGGCGCCCCGTGGATGCCAACAGGGTAACACGCGGTGCACCCACGTCCGGGTGTAGATATTGATGAGTTTGTCCCTCACCGATTCTACATCTCCAAATTATAAATAATTTCAATAAATAACAATTGTTTAACAATAATCCGTTAGCTAACGGAAGGAGAAAAAAAATGAAAAAAGTAATTCACATATTAATTGTATCATTAGTAATGCTTTTGCACGGTGCTGCATTTGCTCAATCCTGGCAATCGACAAACGGTCCATGGCGGGCAAATGTTACAGACCTTGCCATTGGTCGTGCAGTCGGTGCCACAACCGCAACGCTGTACAATGCCGATGCAACAACATTGTATCGCTCAACCGATGGCGTTTCGTGGACTGCAACAGGCTCTCTCGGCGGTAATCCACTCACGGTGGCATGCAAGCAAAGCACACCATCAGTTGTGTTGGCGGCAATTACTGGTGCAATTAAGAAAAGCGCGGGCAGCGGTGATTCATGGGATAATGTTTATATTCAATCTTCTTATTTCGATCCACTGCGGCTTGCAATCTCACCTGCTAATCAAAGCCTGATGTTTCTCGGCATCAAGAAGTACGGCGGCGCAGTATCAATGATGAGAAACCCTCAAAACGGCGACGCAGGTTATTGGAACGATGTTACTGATTTTTTTAATTCCATACAGACCGATGTGGTTGCAATTGCCCCACATCCAACCGATGTGAACAAAATCTGGGCTACTGGGAAAACATCGGCAACAATGGGTATAATGAAGGAAGGAGGATTTGGTGAACAAACTGCCGATTATACCAAAGGAGTTTTTTATTCATCGGATGCTGGTGTGAACTGGAGCCAGTTTGGGATAAATGTGTTACCTTTAAAAGATAAAGACATTCTCTCTGTGGCTGGCTTTACATACAGCGGCACAATCTATGTATTTGCTGGTGTTGTTGCAACGCTTGCAGACCAAAAAATTTATCGGAGAACTTCAACTAATAACGGTGACACTTGGTCCACTTGGACAGGTGATGGCTTTACAGTAAATGTAACAGTCAACGATCTGCGCTATGACGGCACAAGTGCGCTGTATGCGGCTACAGCCAATGGTGTATATAAAAGAACACTACCCACCGGCACATGGACACTTGTTGATCAGGGACTCTATGATAATAGCAATCTGCGACGTGTTGTTGTAGATCCGGGAAATGCAAGTAATGTGTTTGTCGGTTCTGGAACAACAATCTTCCGCTCGACCAACGGCGGCTCACTATGGACCGATGCCGCAGCAGACATTACCATTATGCCAGTCATCACTGTAGCTGCAAAAGGAACAACCATTCTTTCTGCCCCATCTAATTACGCCGTTATTGAGCGAAACACAGGAACAGGGTGGAACAGCGTTGGGCTTGGGAGTACTCAAAACGATCAAAACTTTCGTGCTAAAGCTATCGTGTTCAAATCATCTACAAGCAATGATGTCTTTGCTGCCGGCTACCGGCAAGTCAGCGGCACTAACGCCTCAGTCTATCGAAGCACGAACTCCGGTGCAGCACCTTGGACTGAAGTATTAACCAATACATCATTCACATCTGGAGTTATCAAGGGTATTACTATTGATCCATATAACTCAAACAAGGTCTTTGCATTTGGTAGGTATACAGCGACTTCAAATCTTGGCATATCGCTCAGCGGTGGTGGTAGCGTAAGTTTTGAAGAACGGCGTGTCGGCACAATAGGGGATTTTATCATTGAAGATTTGGTCGTGGACCCGACAAATCCTGGAACGTATTCAAACATACTTTATGCTGCTTCTAGTTCATCAGACCCGGCAAAAAGAGGAGTTTGGAAATCAACAAACGGTGGTGTGGCTGACCAATGGACACGCCTCCCATCGCTTACCGATCCGGTGAAAGTACTTGGGCTGAACCCGAACGCTCCATCGGTGCTTTACGCTGCCGGCAGTTACATCGATTACAGCGATGCCTGGTGGCTGAGGAAAACCACAAATGGCGGCACATCATGGTCAACAATCTCTTTCATGACCGAAGACGAAGAAGTTAACAAAATTGTCTTTCACCCAGCTTACCCAGCGTCTAATCAGTATTTTTTTGTTCTTGCCGCCGGCGGAACAAAAGTATATAAAACTGTAAACGGAGGATATGAGTGGACAGATGTAACTGATAACCTACCAATACCTATTTATGATCTGCGTCGTGATCCCACGAGTAATGTTGCTATCTATGCAGCAACAGCAGGTGGTGTTTATAAAATTGACCTTCTACCAGAAGCCCCGCTGCTTGCATCACCAACCAACGGTGCAACAGGAGTTTCAGTTGGTGTAACTCTAAGTTGGAACGCATCAGCAGGAGCAACTTCGTACCGCCTGCAGGTTGCAACAAGTTCGAGTTTCAATCCTACAGTTTATGATAATGCTTCTATTACACAAACCTCTCAATATATAGGTCCGTTAGGTTACAACACAAGTTACTATTGGAGAGTCAGTGCATCAAACAGTTACGGTACAAGTCCTTGGTCGAATGTTTGGCAATTTACGACACGAAGCGCACCCCCGCCACCGCCAGATCCTTGTCTGCCTATTGCTGGTCAAGTAGCTATACAAGCAATAGGTCCACCGTGCGATCCGATTGCCTACAAATCAGGATATCTACCAACATCAGAAGAAATAAATACGGTCAGTGTCCCGGATAGATTTATCCTATCGCAAAATCATCCCAATCCTTTCAATCCAACAACAGAAATACACTACGGCTTACCCGAAGATGCACACGTTGTGTTAAAGGTGTACGATATTTTAGGAAGGGAGGTTGCGACACTCATCGATGAATTCCAGAAAGCAGGTTATAAGTCTTTCCATTTTGATGCAAGTAATCTAACGAGTGGTGTTTACATCTATAGGATTCAAACTGGTAAATTCTACGATGTGAAGAAGATGTTGCTGATGAGGTAAAATTTGAGATTTCAGATTGTAGATTTTAGTGGACAAAACTTCCGATTTTTTTCTTCGTGCGTGTAGGTCGGATTTGAACAAAATCCGACTTACTTGCTTCTGAAAGGTCAGAAATCGGAAGTTTTACAGAGCCGATTCAGTCCGTTAGCGAACGGATGGATCGGCTCTCCAATTTGTTTTTATCTCTGAAAAATCTAATATTTAGCAGATTTAAAAATTATGGAATCAAAAATGGCTAATATATATTACAAAATTTTAATGGTGGCTTTTATTCTAATATGTATGTTTTTCATACAAACAAATGCACAGGTGAACACCGACTCGCTTTACAATGCTGCAGTTGCTATGAAGGATCCGATACAAAAAATAAAAGCATTAGATGACTTACTGAATAAGTATCCCACAATCGACAATGCGGAGGGGATACGATCTTCTCTCTTCATAACATCATTAGAGACGAAAGATACTTTGTTAGTGATGCAAAAAGCTCAGGAGTTAATAAAAAATGCTGTCGATGTTGCCACAATTTATAATCGTGTTGCCTACTATTTTGCCGCGAACGGATTTTGGTTAGATTCGGCATTGGCTTATTCGACAGTAGCAAATGAAGAATACGAAAAAGCTCAAGGTCGTAAACGTGTTCCGTTTATGGATACAAAAGCTCGTGTTTATTTCAAACGGGGTGAATACACTCAAGCCCTTGAAACTCAGCGTCAGGCACTCGCAATTTATCCGAAAGAAAGAGAGTGGGACCCGAATTATGCAGAGTATTATTTTAACCTTGCATTATATATGTATCAAAACAATTTACTTCAAGACGGGTTACGCCTGATGGCGCGGACTTCATTTTTCGGATTTGAGGATGCTACGAAGCTGCTCGACGAGATATTTCAAAAAGAAAAATTACAATTTACAAAGTCCGATATTTACAAAGCCGCTGCCGATGAGTATTTAAAAGCAGCAACGGATATTAATGTTGCCCGCTCAGTAGTTGCACTCGGTTTGGCAAAACAATCCGCCGGAGGTCGACTGCTGGATGAAGCTTATGAGTTAGCAAACGCAGGTGTGGATGCAATAGATGCGAATACTTCTTTCGAGCAAGAATCCAACCGATATACGACACTCGGAGTAATTAATGTTATCCGCGGGGATTATAAAACCGGTATCGAAAATCTAAATCGAGCAATCAAATATAGCACACCATACGATACCGATTTGTATTTCTATTTGGGTAAAGCATACGAACAGATTGGTGAAAATAAAAAAGCATTCGATACTTACTTAGCAGGGGTTTTGGCTTTCTCTCCGGAAAATATTATGGAGCGTCTCAAAGCTCTGCATCCTGTTTTGTATATTCATGGGCCTGCGCTTGATGAAATAATAAAAACGGAAGTTCTTAAAACAGAAAATTTTGAAGTTGCACATTTTAATAAACCGAAGGACAATAACAAAGTAGTTCTCGCTGAATTGTTCACAGGTTCCGAATGCCGTCCTTGTTTGGCTTCAGATTATGCTTACGATAAATTAATTGAGAGATACGATTCGAACACACTTGCAGTTTTAGAATATCACCTGCACATTCCCGCACCCGACCCGATGACTAACTCGGATACAGAGGCACGTGCGAAGTTCTACGGAGTTAACAGCACACCAACTTCAATTATTGAAGGAACAGATAAATCATCGGCAGGAGGTAACAAGGCAGTCGCAAAAAGCAGGTTCAATGTATTTACATCTACAATCGAAAATTTTTTATCGAACGATCCGAAAGCAAACATCTCCTTAAAAAGTTCTATCAAAAAGAAAAACTTATCAATAAGTTGTAATTCTTCTACATCTGAAATAAACACAAACGATTTACGGTTACATATAGTTTTAGCTGAAGAAAAAGTCCACTATAAAGGATACAACACTGTTGCCGAGCACAGGTTCGTTGTTAGGAAGATGTTCCCCTCATCAGAAGGACTCGCTTTCGGAAATCAGAAAGAGCTTACCTATTCAAACAATATAAATCTCAATCAACTAGAAGATTCCTTAAAAGTTTATTTGGATTCGATGGAGAAACGGGCTAACCGGAAAGTATTTAAAGAAAAGAAATATCAAATAAATCCTGATAATTTATTCTTAGTGGCATTTGTTCAGAACAATGTTACTAAAGAAATAATACAGGCAAGTGTTACTCGAGTAAAGAAATAATTTGAAATCTATCAGGGAATTGCATATATTATTCCCGTTTCATTCAATAAATTAGGAAAAAATGCGTGCAATAATACCTGTTGCCGGTGAAGGTAGCCGGCTTCGACCACATACATATACTCTTCCGAAAGTTCTCCTCAATGTTGCCGGGAAACCTATCATCGGGCACATTTTGGATAAAATTATCGAGGATGGGTTTGATGAAGCGACTATTATCATCGGGTATATGGGAGAAAAAATTATCGACTATGTAACATCAAATTACAAACTGAAAGTTGATTTTGTCGAACAAGAAGAACGTTTGGGATTAGCACATTCGATTTATGTTTCGAAAGCTACTATTCCTGATGAACCTGTGCTGATAATTTTAGGGGATACAATTTTTGATGTTGATCTCAAACCGGTTATTTCAGGTAAATACTCCTCGTTGGGTGTAAAATATGTTGACGACCCCCGCCGCTTCGGTGTAGCTAAAACTCAAAACGGTGTGATAACCAATCTGATAGAAAAGCCCGAAATTCCTACAAGTAATATGGCTTTAGTAGGTTTGTATTGGATAAAAAATCCAAAACTTTTAGTGAAATGCATTTCAGATATTATTGAAAATAATATAAAGACACGCGGCGAGTTTCAATTAACCGATGCACTGCAAAAAATGATAGACGATGGCGAAAAGATTTCTACATTCGATGTGGAGGGCTGGTACGACTGCGGTAAACCCGAAACACTTCTCTCGACGAACAAACATTTGTTGGATAAAAAATCGACAATTGAAAAAACCAATGGTATTGTAATAATACCACCGGTTTATATTTCACCCAAAGCCAAAATCAGCGCCTCAATTATCGGTCCTTACACCACTGTGGCTGATGATGCAGTTATTTATGATTCAATAGTTCGGAACTCGATAGTCAGCGAAGAAGCAGAAATACAAAAATCGTTGTTGGACAATTCACTTATCGGTAATAAAGCAGTTGTTATTGGCGCCTTCCGGCGTATTAACATCGGCGATTCATCGGAAATAGATTTTTATTAATAAATTAAAGGAAAAATTTTAATGTCATATTTATTTACTTCGGAATCAGTTTCTGAAGGGCATCCTGATAAAATTGCAGACCAGATTTCGGATGCAGTTTTAGATGCTTATTTAAGTAAAGATAAAAACTCACGTGTAGCGTGTGAAACGTTTGTAACTACTAACTACGTATTGATTGGCGGGGAAGTTAAATCGAAATGTAAAATTTCCGATGCAGAGATAATGGAAATAGCCCGCAAAACAATTCGTGAGATTGGTTATACAAAGCCAGAATATTTGTTCGAAGCAAACTTATGCCATATCGAAAATAAGCTGCACAAACAATCGGGCGATATTGCAAAAGGTGTAGATAAAGGCGGTGCCGGCGATCAAGGCATGATGTTCGGTTATGCAACTTCCGAGACGCCTCAATATATGCCGATGCCTCTGATGTTTGCCCACTCAATCGTGAAGCGTTTGGCAGACATACGGAAAAAAGAACCTGAATTAATTCCGTACTTGCGTCCCGATGCAAAATCGCAAGTAACCATCGAGTACAACGGAAAGATACCAAAACGTGTCCACACGATTGTGGTATCAACACAGCACGATCCAAAATATCGGAATAAAATTATCACACAAAGTGTAATCAAGAAAGATATTCTCGAACATGTAACTAAAAAAGTTATTCCATCCGAATATCTTGATAGCAAAATTAATTATCATATCAATCCTACCGGGTCGTTCGAGATTGGCGGACCTCACGGCGACAGCGGTTTGACTGGTAGAAAAATTATTGTTGATACTTATGGTGGAAAAGCTCCTCACGGCGGCGGTGCATTCTCGGGGAAAGACCCGACAAAAGTTGACCGCAGTGGCGCTTATGCTGCTCGCCACTTAGCCAAAAATATCGTCGCTGCCGAACTCGCAGATGAGTGTTTAATTCAGGTCGCATACGCGATTGGTGTCGATCAACCTGTTTCAATTTATGTGAACACTTTTGGCACGGGCAAACTCCCCGATACGTATATAGCCGAGTTCATTAAAAAAGAAATCGACCTTACACCGAAAGGAATTATAGAACGATTAAAATTGCGACGTCCGATTTACAGAAAGACTGCTGCTTATGGACACTTCGGACGGGACGATGCAGAATTCAGTTGGGAAAAATTAGACTTAGTTAAAATTTTTAAAAAAGCTCATTAAACAATTATAAAAATAGATTGGTAAAATATGGATAATAAAGCTGGAAAGTATAAAGTTAAAGATATAAAATTAGCAAAAGAAGGAAAGAAATTAATCGACTGGGCAGAATCGCGCATGCCTGTGTTGATGGCGTTGCAGGAAAAGTATCGTAAAACAAAACCATTCAAAGGTTATAAAATAGCCGGCTGTTTGCACGTTACAAAAGAAACTGCCGTACTCGTTAAAACTTTTGTTGAAGCAGGCGCCGAGGTGAGTTGGAGCGGTTGTAACCCCCTTTCTACAAACGATTCAGTTGCCGCGGCGCTCGCTCATGATGGCATTTCAATTTTTGCCTGGCACGGAATGTCGGTAAAAGATTTTTACTGGTGCATCGAAGAGACACTGAAATTTCATCCGAACTTAACTTTGGATGACGGTGCAGATTTGATTTTTACAATTCATAATAAGCATCCCGAATTTGCAGAGAAATATGTTATCGGAGGGACTGAAGAAACAACTACCGGAGTTCACCGTTTACGTTCAATGGCTGACGATGGAGCTTTAAAATATCCCGTTATAGCTGTGAATGATGCTGAAACGAAATGGGATTTCGATAATGTTTATGGAACCGGTCAATCGACATTAGACGGAATTTTAAGAGCAACGAGTATTTTACTTGCAGGCAAAAATGTTGTCGTCGCTGGTTACGGACACTGCGGCAAGGGTGTCGGAATGCGGGCAAAAGGTATGGGCGCTAATGTAATAATAACCGAAGTAAAACCTACAGCCGCACTCAAAGCTAATCTGGACGGTATGCGCGTTATGACTATGGATGAAGCCGCAAAAATCGGAGACGTGTTTATCACTGCAACAGGAGTGAAGGATGTTATTGTTGAACGGCATTTCAAGACGATGAAAGAAGGCGCCATCGTTTGTAATACCGGACATTACGATTGTGAAATTAATTTGGTTGAATTGGAGAAAGTATCGGACGCTAAAAGAGATGTTAGACCTAACAACGAAGAATACACACTTAAAAACGGCAAAGGCATTTACGTATTAGCTCAAGGAAGATTAGTGAATTTAGTCGCAGCAGAGGGGCATCCTTCGGAAGTTATGGATATGTCGTTCGCTAACCAATTTTTATCGCAGTTACGAATTGTTGAACTTCATAAAAAAGGTCGGCGGCTCGAAAACGGAGTTCACGATATCCCCGTAGAGCAGGACCAATACATCGCTGAATTGAAATTAAAAACGATGGGAATAAAAATTGATAAACTTACTCCCGAACAAAAAAAGTATATGGATGATTACTCGGCAGGAACATAGCCGGCTGAGAAAATATTAATTTGCTTTAAAAAAGAAAAGGCAGTTCAGCAGGACGGCCTTTTTTGTTTGCATCAGGTCGTGAACCTAATTAATTATCAATCGATAATTGCCAATTAACAATTGTCAATTAGACCCCGCTGAAGTCAATATTATCTTTGTATTTCATTATTACCATTAATCGAGTCCGTAGGACTCGCATGTTTGTAGCAAGGTATTCTAAAACGTGTTCCCGCTCCGGAGGAGCGGAATGTTGATATTTTGTTTGTGAAAATATAAATAATTCTCTAAGAGATTTCAAAGAAGTAATAGTCATCGCGGAGAATCCCGAAAGGGTAGAGTCTGAGTAAAAACAAATTATAAACTTTTTACACAAACTCGATGACAAAGCCTGCCCGTCGCTTCGCTTGGGAAGGTGTGCGATCTGATGAACCAGAGTAAATTCAGATATTTGAAATTGCCATTCTCGCCTATTTTTCGTAAGTTCTTACCAATGAAAACTAAAAACAAATGCCTAACCAAAACCCGGAACAAATAGCAAGGGATAATATCGACGAGCAACTCATCGCTTCGGACTGGGTTATACAAACCAAGGATAAAATCAATCTTGCGGCAGGTGTTGGCGTTGCGGTTCGCGAATATCAAACGGATATTGGTCCTGCCGATTACATTCTGTTTGTGAACAGGAAACCGGTTGGTGTTATCGAGGCGAAGCGGAAAGAAGAAGGCATACATTTAACAACTCACGAATCTCAAACCGAAGAATACGCAACATCAAAACTGAAATACCTGAATAACGAACCATTAGTGTTTTTGTTTGAAAGCACCGGCGATGTTACCCGGTTTACTGATTATACCGACCCTAAGCCGCGCTCCCGTGAAGTGTTTTCCTTCCATCGTCCCGAAACATTCAGCGATTGGATACAAAGAGGTTCATCGCTTCGTAAACGAGTATTGAGTTTGCCTGATTTGCCGACGGATGGACTGCGTGAATGCCAGATTAAAGCAATCACCAAGCTGGATGTATCGTTCAAAGAAAACCGCCCACGTGCATTAATACAAATGGCAACCGGTTCGGGAAAAACATTTACTGCTATTACCGCAGTGTATCGTTTGCTCAAGTTTGCCGGAGCCAAACGCATTCTCTTTTTGGTTGATACGAAAAACTTAGGCGAACAAGCCGAGCAGGAATTTCTGGCGTATCAGCCGAATGACGATAATCGCAGATTCACAGAGCTGTATAACGTTCAGCGATTGAGAAGCAGCTTGGTTCCAAGTGATGCGCAGGTTTGTATCAGCACTATTCAACGGTTGTATTCGATTCTAAAAGGAACGGAATTAGACGAAAGCGCGGAAGAGGAAAATCCGAACGAACGCAAATTCCAGCCGAAAGAACCAGTGCCCGTTGTTTACAACGAAAAAGTTCCGATAGAGTTTTTTGATTTCATCGTTATTGATGAATGCCACCGCAGTATTTACAATTTGTGGAAGCAGGTGCTCGATTATTTCGACAGCTTCCTGATAGGGCTTACGGCAACACCGGACAATAGAACATTCGGTTTCTTCAACCAGAATATTGTCAGCGAATACACACACGAAGAAGCTGTTACCGACGGTGTGAATGTAGGCAGTGATGTCTTCATCATCGAAACAGATATTACGAAAAAGGGAAGCGTTGTCTGGAAAGGTCAATACGTTGACCACCGCGATAAATTGACCCGCAAGAAACGCTGGCAGCAAACTGATGAGGACGTTTCTTATTCAGCCAGACAGTTGGATGACACGGTCGTGAACGTTAATCAGATTCGCCTGATTGTGAAGACATTGAAAGAACATTTCCCGGAAATATTTCCTGAACGTTTTGATAACGACGGCAAGTTTGAAGTTCCTAAAACGCTTATCTTTGCAAAGTCCGATTCGCACGCCGATGACATTATACAGATAGTGCGGGAGGAATTTGCAGAAGAAAATAAGTTCTGCAAAAAAATCACTTACACCGCCGATGATCCAAAAAGCACACTTGCACAATTCCGCAACGATTATTATCCGCGTATTGCCGTTACAGTAGATATGATCGCCACGGGAACCGACGTGCGTCCGCTGGAGTGTTTGTTCTTTATGCGCGATGTGAAAAGCCGCAACTATTTTGAGCAGATGAAAGGGCGCGGCACACGTACAATCACATTAGACGAATTGAAGAAAGTAACGCCAAGCGCAAAATATACTAAAGACCATTTTGTGATTGTGGATGCCATCGGTGTTACTAAAAGTTTGAAAACCGACAGCCGTCCATTAGAGAAGAAACCTTCCGTGCCGTTAAAAGATTTGCTCGGCGCAGTTGCAGTAGGGGCACGAGACGAAGACTTATTTACCTCGCTGGCAAATCGTTTGATACGGCTTGAAAGACAAATCAACGACCAGGAGCGGGCAAAGGTTATCGAGAAAACACAAGGCAAATCTCTGACGCAGATAGCCAAAAAATTGCTTCATGTCTACAATCCGGATGTGGTGGAAGAGTTGGAAGAAAAAGTAAAGAATACTATGCAGGGGGAATCTCCGGTTGTAATTGAATCTGCAATACAGAAATCGCATTCGGCAATTATTGAAGAAGCTGCAAAAGTGTTTACGGGAGAATTGAATACATATATCGAAGATGTTCGCAAAACACACGAGCAACTGATTGATACGCTCAACCGCGATACACTTACCAATGTCGGCTGGGATGGACAGAATAAGGCGAAGGCAAATGAGTTGATACAAGAGTTCACCGCGTGGATTGAAGCGCACAAGAATGAAATTATTGCATTGCAGATTTTTTATAACCAGCCATATCGCAGGCGCGAGCTTACGTTTGCAATGATTAAAGAATTATTGGACAAGCTGAAAAGCGATAAGCCGGCGTTAGCGCCTCTGAGGTTGTGGAGCGCGTACGAACAACAAGAAACTGCCTTAGCGGGTATAACGCTACGCAGTTCGCCAAAAACGGAATTAGTTGCACTCGTCTCGTTGCTTCGCAAAGTAACCGGCATTGATAAGGTTCTTTCTCCGTATGATAAAACTGTTGATAAAAATTTTCAGGAGTGGGTTTTTAAAAAACAGGCGGGCGCTCTCAAGTTTACGGAAGAGCAAATGCAGTGGCTACGAATGATTAAAGATCACATTGCGATCAGTTTCCATATTGATAAGGACGATTTTGCATTATCACCTTTTGGCGATAACGGCGGATTGGGAAGAATGTGGGAATTGTTTGGCGAAAAGACGGATGAGATTATTAACGAGATGAATGAGGATTTGGTAGCGTAAATAATTATGAGTAACGAAGATATAAAACTT
>JAUXOG010000027.1 GCA_030682385.1 Bacteroidota bacterium | reverse complement strand
ACGCTTGCCGATGGTTTCGCTTATGTTGAAGCAGGAATAAAACGCGGACTCGATGTCGATGAGTTTGTGCCGAGAATTTCTTTCTTTTTTAATTCGCACTTAGATTTCTTCGAGGAAATAGCAAAGTATCGGGCAGCGCGTCGTATATGGGCAAAGCGAATGCGAAATAAATACAAAGCTAAAAATCCGAAGTCGTGGATGCTGCGCTTTCATACACAAACAGCCGGTTGCTCGCTTACCGCTCAACAACCTGAAAACAATATCGTCAGGACAGCTTATCAGGCATTAGCAGGAGTTCTCGGTGGTACGCAATCGCTTCACACAAACTCGATGGATGAAACGCTTGCACTCCCGTCCGAGAAAGCTGTTAAAATTGCTTTGCGGACTCAACAAATTATTGCACATGAAATTGGAGTTACGAACACAATCGACCCGTTGGCAGGAAGTTATTTTGTAGAAGCCCTCACCGACAAAATGGAAAGGGAAGCTGAAGAATACTTCCAAAAGATTGAGGCGCTTGGTGGAGTTATCCCCGCAATCGAGATGGGATTCTTCCAAAAGGAAATTGCAAACGCCGCTTATCAATATCAACTTGAATTAGATAAGAAAGAAAAAATAATTGTCGGAATGAACGACTACATCGATGAGAACGAGAAGATTGATATTCCGATTTTAGAAATTTCTCCCGAAGTGGAAATCAAACAGAAGCAACGGCTGGCAGAAGTGCATGCTTCAAGAAATAACAAGGATGTAGAACGAACGCTCGAGAATTTAAAATCAGCCGCAATTGATGGCAGCAATTTAATACCGCATCTTTTAAATTGCACCAATGCTTATGTAACTTTAGGCGAAATGTGCAACAAGCTCACAGAAGTTTTCGGGGTTTATGAAGAAGAAGCTGTATTCTAATCGAATAAAAAAAATACTATGGGCATACCACTAACTTACATTTTACAGTCGGCTCGTTTACATCAATGGGTAAAAAACTTTTTTATTTTTGCGGCTCTAATTTTTTCAGGACATTTGTTTATCCTGAACGATTTATTGCTCACCGCTGCCGGATTTTTTATCTTTTCGTTAGCTACGAGTGCCATCTACATTTTCAATGATGTTGCAGATATTGAGAAAGATAAACTCCATCCCGAAAAATCTAAACGTCCGTTGCCGAGTGGCAATTTAAAAATTTCTACAGCATTAATTGCATCCGCAATTCTCGCTTTGTCTGCATTGCTGCTGAGTTTCTCACTAAATTTCAATTTCGCATTTGTTTTAATTGGATATATAATTATAAATATTTTTTATTCGTTATATATAAAAAGTTTGGTGATTCTCGATGTGATGACTATTGCGGCGGGTTTTGTTTTGCGAATTTATGCGGGAGCCCTGCTTATCAGCGTGCCTGTGTCCGAATGGTTGATAATCTGTACAATTTTATTAGCTCTTTTTTTAGGTTTCAGCAAGCGGAGGTCGGAGTTGGTTTTATTAGAAAACAGCGCCAACACACATCGATCGGTTTTAGGACACTACAGTCCGCAGTTCTTAGATCAGATGATTGGTATCGTAACCGCCTCGACTGTAATGTCGTATGCACTTTATACAATTTCCGAAGAAACAGTTTTAAAATTAGGCACTAACAATTTAATTTACACAGTCCCGTTTGTTTTGTATGGAATTTTCAGATACCTGTATCTTGTTCACAAAAAAGAAGTTGGAGGAAATCCAACACTTGCAATATTAAAAGATATTCCATTGTTAATAAATTTAATCTTGTGGATAATTTCGGCGGGTATAATAATTTATTGGAGATAATCGAATGATGAAATCGAAGGTGGCAGTAATAAAAACAAAACCGGAAACAGTTTTACAAGATACAGAAAGGTTGATGCATCTTGCCGGTTTCGAAATTGCATTAGATAAAAAATCGACTACAATTTTAAAGGACAACATTTCATGGCATTTTCCTTTTCCCGGCGCTAATACAACTCCGTGGCAGATGGAAGGAACAATATTAGCTCTCAAAAATGCAGATTACAATGATATAACTTGTGTTCAGAATAAAACTGTTGTAACGAACGCATTCAAGGGGGAGGATTTGAATAATTATCTTCCAATATTCCAAAAGTATAAAATTCCTGTTTTGTATAATTTCAAAGAGGAAGATATGAAGTGGGTCGAATACAAACCAAAAGCAAAAATGCACGTGCTTCAAAAAATTTATCACGACGGTATTTACATCCCCGATTATTTTTTTGGAAAGAATATAATTCATTTGCCGACAGTGAAATGCCACATCTATACAACCACGACAGGAGCAATGAAGAATGCTTTCGGTGGTCTTTTAAATACAAAGCGTCATTACACGCATTCGTGGATTCACAAAACATTGGTTGATTTGCTCGCAATTCAAAAGGAAATTCATTCGGGAATATTTGCAGTAATGGACGGAACTACGGCGGGCAACGGGCCCGGACCTCGCACAATGTTTCCTGTTATCAAAGATTATATACTTGCAAGTGCCGATCAGGTTGCGATTGATGCCGTAGCCGCAAAGATGATGGGCTTCGATCCGTTAAATCTCGAATACATACGGCTCGCACACGATGCCAAACTTGGTATCGGAGATGTTCGTGAAATCGAAATTGTTGGCGATGATATCTCGAACGAATCGTGGGGTTTCTCGGTTGGAAATAATGCAGTCAGTATATTCGGTCAGTTAATGTGGTTCGGACCGCTCAAGAGTTTGCAGAAACTTTTTTTTCATACACCCCTCGTTCATTTATTTGTCTTGGGTTCAGAACTTTATCACGATTACTACCGCTGGCCCTTCGTCGATAAAAAAGTTTTTGAAAATTGGAAAAAAGAAACTGCTTGGGGAAAACTGTTTCAGGATTACGAGTAAGTCTCGAAAAACCACAGATGAATATCGAATGTAGAATAACGAATTTTGAATATTGAAACATTAAAAGATAGAATTGACTAAGCAACGCAAAGCAGAAATAATACTTCTCTCGTTAACGGTTATCTGGGGAGGAACTTTCGCGATAGTGAAAGGATCGTTGAGTGAAATATCGCCTCTTTTCTTTATCGCCACCAGATTTTTATTCGCCGCAATCATTCTTACTATTTTATTTTATCCAAAACTCAAAACTATTACAATCGGCGAAGTGCAAAGAGCAAGTGTATTAGGAATGCTCCTTTTTTTTGGATTTGCAACTCAAACCATCGGCTTGCAATATACGACTGCTTCGAAAGCAGCTTTTCTTACCGGTACAATGGTAATCTTCACGCCAATATTTCAGTTCATTATGGAACGCAAAGCACCAAAACTTGGCAACCTAATCGGAGTCATAATCGTCAGCGGGGGTTTATATCTTCTCACATCGCCGAAAGGGGCTGAGTTTAATTTCGGCGACGGACTGAATCTCGTTTGTGCAATAATTTTTGCAGTGTATATCGTATATCTTGATATGGCAACACAGGAAGGCGACCCGTTCAACATCACTTACATTCAAATTGTAACTAATGCTTTTATTAGCATTACTGCTACGTTGATTTTCGAAGATATATTCATCAAAATTTCCGGTAACTTGATATATGCTTTTTTGTATCTCTCGTTGTTGGCAACAACATTTACTTTATATTTACAAACAAAATGGCAGAAGGAGACAACACCGACAAAAGCGGCGGTAATTTTTACTATCGAGCCGGTTTTTGCTGTTGCATTCGCATACTATTTACTAAACGAAGTTATAGGATGGATTGGAATTATAGGTGGGGGAGTGATAATTATTGGCTTGATAATATCCGAAATATCGGATGACATTCCTTTACTTAGAATGTCTCTTAATCTAAAAGAAAAATAAATCTCATAAAGATTCAAAATACTGAACACTCTTAAAATCGTAAAATGTTCTTAATATTTGCAGCGGGGTGAGGTTGTTCAACGACGGTTGCATTTTGTGATTGTTATATTCGTTCAGATATTTGATGTAGAGTTTATCTAATTGGGACAACGAATATTCTGCATCAGTCTGAAAGATTTCATCGACGAAAGAGATTTCAGAAATTTGTTGTTCTTGATAAGTTAGTTGTATCCCGGATTTTTCCAAATTTAATTCTTTGAAGGCAGGATGTTCATGAATAACTGAAGTTACGCAGAATCGACTTTTTGTCATGTTGATCCCGACTAGTCGGGAGAAACATCTAAAAACAGCTCAAAATTGAGGTTTAAGATTCTTCACTTCGTTCAGAATGACTG
>JAUXOG010000024.1 GCA_030682385.1 Bacteroidota bacterium | reverse complement strand
AGTTACGCAGAATTGACTTTTTGTCATGTTGAGCGAAGCGAAACATCTAAAAATAGCTCGAATTTGAGGTTTAAGATTCTTCACTTCGTTCAGAATGACTCTTTTGCGTAACTTCAGTTAATATAATAAAATTAGGCGGCACATGCCTGTACCGCCCAAGGAGTTATTTTAACGCCGTCCGCTTCCGGACTTACTTTTACCACGCATACCTTTACCGCGTTCGGAAGACCATTTGGGTTTTCCTGTTTCATCGGCGAAATTCATTGATTTTCCATCTTGTACAATTTCCCACGGATAAAATTCGAACTTGCCTTCAACTTGTTTTACTTCGCCTTTTATCTGGGCTTTTACATTATGCTTCAGTTGATATTTTTCGCGTTCCCAGTACCACTGCGGTCCCATGTGAACACGGTATTCTTTGCCGTCTTCAGATTTGAATGTAGCATAAGGATGTTTTACTTCTGTGATTGTTCCTTTTAATGTTTTAACATCATCAACATCTCTTTTCTCAGAACCTTGTGTGGCTCTGCCTTCGGTCTGTACATAAACTAAACTGGGCAGCAAAAGTGAAATTACCATTGCTACTAAAATTATTCTTGTTTTCATTTTCTCACCTCTTGTTTTTAATTTATTGTTTCTGAAATTAGTTTAACTATTTGAATAGGAGCAACATTTTTTTCGTTCGCTAAATCCTTTAGCTTGCTGTTACTATCGGCGGTGATTCCGTTCTTTTGTAATCTCTCAATTCCAATCTCCAATGGAATATCCAACTGTTCACATACATCTTGCACTGTCTTCCTGCCATAACCGCCACCTTCGCTGATCGCAACCTTAGGCTTCTTTTCTGCCAACATTATTTTTGATAATTGGGCAGGTGTTAAATTGTTCTGCGATGCAATTGTTTCCAAAGTTGTTTCGCTGTCATTCACCTCTATGTTTGCATTTTTTAAATTCGAGATTATTTCTTCATACGGGATATTTGTTTTCTCGGAATATTCCTTCAATGTTAATAATTCTGCGTGCGGGATGGGTGGTTCGGAAAGATTTTTCCCCCACGAATTTGAAATGTCATCGCCAAAATCCATTACTGTGCTGAATGGTGGAACGTTGCCGAGCGTTGCGACAAGTATGATTACGCTGATAATGAATGATGCCAATAATTCTTTTCGAATTTTAATGCCCGAAGTAAATTTTGAAGACAAATAAGCGATGATTGGTTTCCAGTTGAAATAAATATGGAATGCTGCAGCCGTTACAAAAAGAAATGTAAATATTGTATGCACTCCTTGCCATTCGTGTTTAGTAAGGAAAAGGAAAGTCCAGTTACTCCAGTTGGCAATCCTTCCCGGGGGTGTGATGAATAAAATAATTCCTGAGATGCTAATTACTATGAATGAGATAACAACGTATAAACTAATAAAAGCCCGGAAGCTAAATTTTTTTCTATTTGAAGTAGTCATATTTTATTTTTTGAATCTGTTTATTAAAAATATTAAAAGGCGGCAAGCATTCGCCCACCGCCTTCAGGAGTTATGGGTTAATTATTTACCTCTGCGCCCTAAGTTGCCTTTGGCGCCTGTGCCGTCACAATCACCTGTGCCTGTGCCGGGGCCATTACCACTTCCGTCGCGTGGTCCTACACCTTTGTTACCTGTACCGTCGCCAGGACCGAAACCGCCTTTACCTGATTTTGCAGTTTTACCGTTCATCATTTTTCGGCCGGTTCCATCTTGTGGCTTTACGAAATCGGGATCTTTTCCGTTCGGAATTCCATCACCGTCGGCATCGAGTGCGTGGTCGTTGATTCCGTCGCCGTTGAGATCGACAAATCCTTTTACGCCGTTACCTTTACCTTTTGTTTGTGAATAAGCATCTGAGGATGCTACGAACATGAATAGTGCGAACAATGCGACTATTGCTGCTGTGAATTTTAAGTTTTTCATTTTTTTAATCCTTTAGAACGTTTTACGTTCTTTATTTTATTGTTGTTGAATTATGTAATTAGTTAAACTGTGATTACATTAGTTTCAACCATCGTGCCAAAAGAATATTCGCTTAATTCTTCTCATTTTCAATGAAAATGAAAAAGCGTTTGGGAGTGGTTCGACATCTTTGTCGAAACCATTCGGCAGAATTGTCGATAAATCTCAATGCGGCTCTACAATACAAACATTATATAGCAGGAAACCACAAATTATATATTGGCACGTGTATTGAACCAATATTGAAGCTGTTTGTATCTTTTCACGTTTAGAATCATCTAACAAATAAACATAAACTTCATTTAATATCGGATCGGATAATTTTCATGCAAAAAATATTTCAACAAAACTTAATTTATATTTTATCTCTCATTATAATTGTTACGAGTGTTCACACTGCATACTCAGAAGAGAAAGCCGGAAGTATTTCCGGTGAAGTGCGCGACGCGGTAACTAAACAGCCATTACCGTCTGCGAATGTTGCAGTTGTGGGAACTAAATCCGGTGCATCAACTAACGAAAAAGGATACTTTGTTATAAAAAATATTCCTATCGGTGTTTATCAATTAAAGGTATCATTTATCGGATACAACAATTTCATCAATGATGATATTCAAGTTGTATTAAACCGGAACACAAATACCCAAGTTGAGCTTATTCCAAGTCAGGTTGAAGTTGATGAGGTAGTAGTAACTGGAGGATATTTCCAGAAGTCGGTGGAAAATACGGTTAGCTACCGAACACTTTCATCTCAGGAGATTCGTCGCTCTCCCGGTTCGGCAGAAGATATATTCCGTGTAATGCAATCGTTGCCGGGTGTTGCAACAGCAGGCGGTAAAAGCGCCCAGTTAATTGTTCGAGGTGGAAGTCCAGATGAAAATCTAACGCTGCTTGATAACATAGAAATATATAATCCAATACATTTTGCACGCACAGGAGAATCAATGGGAATTATTAGCATTGTGAATCCGTCGTTACTCAAAGATGTAAATTTTATGACTGGCGGCTTTCCGGCTAAGTATGGTGATAAAATGTCGTCGGTGTTTGATATGAATATGATAGATGGAAATAAGGAAATGCACAACATCGATGTTAATGCGAATGTTGCAGGCTTTGGAGTTATGGTAGATGGACCGGTGATGGATAACGGTACAATGGTCTTTTCTGCACGGCGTGGATTATTTGACCTGCTTACTTCTGTGCTGAATCGCCCGGCAGCTCCGAGCTATTATGATGCAGTTGGAAAAATTACATACGACCTTGACGCAAAGAATCGATTAAGCCTCGTCGGGTTTTATTATCTCGACCAGATAGAGCGTGAAGGGACAGTCAGGATGAAAAGTTCAACCGACACCGGTAAGTATAATTATTTAACCCGCGATGACTATGGATCGGCTTTAGGTGTTAACTGGCGGTATTTATTGTCTCCAGCTGCATACAGTTTAACCACTTTATCTTTTTCGGGTAATGGCTGGAATACTCTTCGAGGTACTGAGACTGAAAGAGATTTAATTGGCGAAGATATTCTTGAGAACAGCTATACGTTGAAGAATGAAATCACGTATCAGATAAATCCTAAGATTGACATTAAAGGCGGCGCTCAGATGCGTTTTATAGAATCGAAGCATAATACATGGAAACCAGCCGACACTACCCGGCTTGGGCAAATCATTTCTGCATCGTCAATTTCTTTTCTTCCTGAAGTCAGCAATAAACCCTCGGTATTTTTGCAAAGCACATGGAGCCCTTGGGTGCAGCTATCTTTAACTACCGGCGCACGTTATGATTATTTTTCGTTCACAAAAGAAGCAACTTTTAGTCCGCGAGTTTCAGCATCGTATCATCTCACAGAAAAAACAGCATTTAATATGGCGTATGGAAAATTTTATCAAACACCCGCTTCGTATCAAATTGCTCTCGACCCAATCAACCAGCAGCTCCGAAGCAGCAACGCAACTCATTATATTTTGGGTGTAGAACAACTCCTTCGCGATGATATCAGAGCTACCGTTGAAGTGTATCATAAAGATCTATCTAATGTTATTGTAGAGAACGACACAACGGATATTTTATATAATACTGGAAGTGGTTACGCGAGAGGAATTGAATTTTCTCTCCAGAAAAAGTTTACCGATGGATTTGTTGGCACGGCTTCGTATTCATATTCAGAATCGAAGCGGCGTGATGCTAATGGACTTGCCGAGTATTATTTCGAGTTCGACAGACCGCATATTCTGAATCTGATTGCAGGCATCGAGCTTGGTGAGGGTTGGCAGCTTGGAGCAAAATTCCAATATTCATCCGGCAATCCTTATACACCGGTTGTAGGTATAGCAGAAAAGAACGGTACTTTTTATGTGGTCGACGGCGCTTACAACTCAGCCCGGCTTCCAGATTATCACAAACTCGATGTCCGCGTCGATAAGAAGTTTGTTTTTAACGCATGGACTTTAACCGCATATCTCGACCTTTGGAATGTTTACAACCGAGAAAATATTTTAGATTATTCATACAAAGTCGGTTCTAACGGTATCATTACAGAAACACCGCGGCTCGATTTTGGAATATTACCGATCATTGGATTGACGGCGCAATTTTAAAGAAAGGGTAAAGAAATGAGTTTAATTAAACTTGAGAATGTAAAAAAAATCTATCAAACAGGTGAAATTCCTGTTACAGCTTTGAATGAAATATCATTCACTATCGAGCGTCAAACTTTTGTCTCGTTCATTGGACCGTCGGGCAGTGGTAAATCCACAATTCTGAATCTAATCGGCTCGTTAGACAAACCTACCAGCGGCAATGTTATTGTTGATAATGTAAATGTGGCAACGCTCGACCGTTCGAATGCCGCGATGTTTCGAGGTAGTACGATCGGTTTCGTATTCCAAAACTTTAATTTGATTCCCGTTCTGTCGGTTTATGAAAATGTTGAATATCCGCTATTATTGATAAAGCAGATTCCCGTTTCTGAACGGCGTGAACGAATCCATTCGCTCCTCGAAAAGGTTGGCATGATTGATTATAGAAATAAATATCCGAATCAAATATCGGGCGGACAGAAACAGCGCGTAGCAATTGCACGTGCGTTGGTAACAAATCCAAAGATTGTTCTTGCCGATGAACCGACAGCTAACCTCGACCATAAAACTGCTTTTAAAGTAATTACTATCATGCACGAGATGCAGAAAACATTCGGCACAACTTTTATATTCTCCACGCACGACCCTAAAATAGTTGGTGAAGCTGAAATTATTTACACGCTCGAAGACGGCGCAATCGTGAATCAAGAAATTAAACAGAAAGGTTGAGGCATCCATGATTAATCTTATTAAAATAGCCGTTCGCAATCTTTTCCGATATAAACGCCGGACAATTTTAACTTCATCTCTCATTGCTTTCGGTGTTGTGTTGGTAATAGTTTTTGGCGGCTTGGCTATTTCATTTAAAACACAAATGGTCGGTGTAATTACAAACACCGCCCTCGGAGATTTGCAGGTTCACAAAAAGGGATACGTTGAATCAATCGATAATCTTCCACTTAATATAAGTCTTTCCGATTCCGAGTATGCAGATGTGGAACGCTCATTGAAAGCTATGCCGGAAATCGCAGCTTACAGCCCACGGATTAAGTTCGGAGCGATGATAAGCAATTACGTACAGACCTCGAACATACGGCTAACCGCAATTTACCCGGAGTTAGAAAGTAATACTCTACCCGATCTTATTAAAAGAATCAAAAGCGATATTGGGGATAAGAAAAATTTTCTGAAACAGGGTGAAATATTAGTGCCGGAAAATTTGATGAAAGGACTTTCGCTTAAGGTCGGCGATGAAATAGTTCTTATCGCAACAAATAAAGACGGATCGGTTAATGGAATTCCGGTTCGCATTGCAGCGATGATGGAGAATGTTCTCGGACCATCGGGTAAAGACGGCTACATCCATATTGCCGATGCTATGAGTTTATTGAGAATGGAAAAACCTGAAATCATCGAAGTTGCTATCAAGCTCAAACAATTCGATCAACTTGGCAAAGTGCATGAAAATTTGAAAAAAGCTCTCAGCCAACAGCCAACACAGAAAGAAGTTCACACGTGGGAACAGCTTTCTCCTTTCGCAAGCATAGCGCGGATTGTGGATTTGTTAATCCTTGTCGTGAAGTTTATATTAATATCAATTGTTTTAGTCAGTGTCTTAAACATCATGACTATGTCTGTATATGAGCGTATCAGCGAAATAGGTACAATAGCCGCCATAGGCACGCGCCCAAGTCGAATTCTTACGATGTTTTTAATGGAGGGTTTTACTATGGGCTTGTTGAGTAACTTTATCGGAGTATTGGTTGGAGTAGGAGTTCTTTTGTTGATGGATACAACAAGCATCAATTTTACATTCGGACAGATGAATGTTACACTCGCTCCGGATATTCCCTACAGTGAGATTTTATTAACAACAGTAATAGTCATGCTTGTTTCGATATTTGCAAGCTTACAGCCGGCATATAAGGCATCCAGAATGGAACCTGTAGATGCATTAGGACATGTATAAAAAGGAAAAGAATATGAAAACCAAGATGTTATTCATTCTAATATTTTTATTTAGCATAATTCTTCAGGCACAAGATGCCAATGTTTTACTAAAAACGGTTGATGAGAATCTCATGCCTGATTCGTACGAAGCAATACGCAAAATTATTAATGAAGAACCCAGTGGTTCAAAGAAGGAATATACCTTCTACACGGTAAAAAAAGGAAAAGATAAAATTGCGATGCTGTACATTACACCGGCGAGTGAGAAGGGACGCGCTACACTTCGATTGGGCGAAAATATGTGGTTGTATGTTCCCAATATAAACAAACCGGTTCGTATCACAAGTTTACAATCGGTTATTGGCGGTGTGTTTAACAATGCCGACCTCATGCAGTTGGAGTATGCAGCCGAGTACGACGCTTCGTATGCTGAAGGAACCGAGAAGGAGTATATCCTCGACTTGAAAGCAAAGAATAAAACTGTTACCTACGACAAACTGAAAATGTGGATTACTAAAGACAAAAAATATCTCCGCAAAGTTGAGGCATACTCAGCGTCCAACATGTTAATCAAAACGCTGGAATTTAAAGAGGACAAAAATTTTGGCGGCGGACTTATCCGTCCATCGGTTATCGAAACAACCAGCCCGCTCTACAAAGGTTACCGTTCGTTGATGATTTATCAGTCCATCAAAAAACGGCAGTTTCCTGACGAGGTGTTTACGCTGAGTTACATGGGTCGGTTAGGTGACCTGAGATGAAGTTTTGGCTCGCATATCTTTTAATAGTTCCTCTGCTTGCGTTTTCACAAGAAGATTTCGATTCTTCACCGAATGAGAAAAAATTAGAATGGAACGGCAACCTCGATGTGAAGTATTCTCTTTTACAGATGTCTCAAACTTCACCGGCATATCGACTTCAATTCTATAGTTCGAAAGATATATCGCGCTATCTATCGCAGTATCGCATCGAACCGTATCTGAATGCCGAATATAAATCGGGCAGTGTGGGATTTTTTATGAAAACGCACGCAACATATTTTAGCGATGAAGAAGCGACTGTTGATTTGTTCGAAGCATACGCAAGGTACAGTCCGACATTGAACACTTCTCTGCAAATAGGCAAAAGCATATACAACTGGGGAAAAGGGTATGCTTTTAATCCGGTGGGATATGTAAATCCGCTGAAGGATCCCGAGAACCCGGAACTTGCTCAGGCGGGAATTCTTTCGGCAAATGTTGAGTATATAAAAAGTTTTTCATCTAGTTCACTACAAACGTTCGCAGCTCAAGCGTTGATCATTCCAGCAATCAATACAATAAACAATCGTTTCGGTGAAGCAAAATATACAGATGTTGCGGCAAAACTTTATTTTTTATTTTTGGATACTGATATTGATTTAATGATTTATCAGGGCAGCCGGAATCCTAAGCGATATGGGTTTGATGTTTCGAAGAACATAATGGAGAATTTAGAATTCCACACCGAATTCGGTTTGACACGAAATGCGGACAGATATTTCATTGACGATGGAGTTTTAAGCCGAGAGCATGGCGATGTTTACAGTTATCTCGTTGGGATTAGATATCTAAGCATATGGAATACGACCGTGATTGCAGAATATTATCGGAACGGGTTTGGTCTGAGTAAAACAGAGTACGAATCGTATTATAATTATCTTATAAACGGTCTTGCTATTGGAACACCTGTCGCAATTCAACAAACGCTTGGTATAAGCCAAACTTATTTCAAAAGCAACACGTCAATGCAAGATTATCTCTACGTTAAGCTAACTCAGCCGGAACCTTTTGACTTGCTTTATTTTACCCCATCAGTTTACACCATTTACAATCTGCAAGACAACAGTTTTTTGCTCTCCACTAACTTTACTTATAAACCTGAAACAAATCTTGAATTTATTATTTGGTACACATCGATGTTTGGCAAAGAGGCGAGTGAATTTGGTTCGCGTCAGGTTGAGCAAAAAGTTGAGTTGTGGATGCGGGCGTATTTTTAAGAATAATGTTTAAACCAAAAAAGGACAAATGATTAACGGAAACAAAGATCACTGGTACGACGGCTGGTTTTACGATAAGTTCATAGCTCCAAGCCAGGATAAATTATTTGAACAGATAAAAAATCTTATCGAACCAAACTCAAAGGTTATCGATGTCGGCTGCGGGACTGGACGATTCTCTTTTTCTGTTACTGATAAATGTAAGTATGTTTTAGGAGTAGATTTATCAAGTAGAAATATTGACAGAGCTAATCTGACACTTTCAAAATATCCAAATAATAAAATTTCTTTTCAGCATAAAAACATTAACGATGTAATCGCAGAAAACAACTCTCATTATGATTATGCAGTTTTAACTTATGTTATTCACGAAGTAAATGTAGATGAACGAGTAAAACTCTTAACCGAAATATCAATGATTGCAGATAAAATTATAATCGGCGATTCTGTAAACCTTAGCGCTCGTTTAGAAGGCGCGAATAAACAATACAAAACTAAAACTCTGATTAGCGATAATACATTCCAGCCGATTGCGGGCCAGGTCGTTGCCAGAGAATTGGATTTGATAACAGTAGTAGGAAAAAATAAACCGTTGAAAATTTATGAACTATTCGGACTTGTTGGCGACAAAATCGCGCCTGAATATTTCAGTTTAATAGAAAAATTTTCAGAAGCTTTGGTTTTATACCGTCAAAGAAATTGGGAGAAAGCAATTAAAAATTTCGAAGATGCGCTTAAAATAAAACCCGACGACTATCCTTCGAAGCTTTACATAGAAAGGTCACAAGCGTTCATAAAAACTCCTCCACCCGACGATTGGGACGGCGTGTTTGTGATGAAGACGAAATAAGATACTTAAACAAAAACCCCACTCCTGGCTGACAAGAAGCGGGGTTGAGAATTATGTTAATGAAATCTTACTTCGTAATCAAAAGTTTCTTCACGGCCGTATAATTTCCAGAAACAAGCTTGTAGAAATACACACCGCTCGATAAACTTGAACCATTGAACTCAACACTGTAATACCCCGCTTCTTTAAACTCATCAACAAGCGCTGCTACTTCACGACCAAGTACATCGTAAACTTTTATCGTTACCCAATTGTCAATTGGTAATTGGTAATTGATAATTGTTTCGGGATTAAACGGATTCGGATAGTTTTGATTTAATTTGAATACTGCCGGTACTGCATCTTCATTTACACCGTTTGGATTCAGCATTATCGGTCCGTAGTAATTCTTTAAGCCGTTGTTATCGATCTGCTCGAGACGATACTCAACACTTCCGTTAACATTCTCATCTAAAAAAGTATATGTGTATGGTACGCCTTTGCCGGCTACAAACCCGACATTGTCGTATGTCTTTGCATTACTGTTATAGCGTTGGACGTTAAAACCAAAGTTGTTAACTTCACTGACAGTCTGCCATTCTAAAATAACATTGTCACCGACAAAGTTAGCGACGAATGACGCGAGTTGAACGGGCAGAGCGGCTTCAGGGTCGGCAATAGAATAATCGCCTAATAAATCAGATTCATGAAGTGGTAAAAGCGGCTCGGCATAATATGCTGCAGCATTTAGTACACCATAATTCACCCAAGGTGCATCAATTTTTTGTTGCCAAACATTTGCATTCGAAGGTGTAAAAGAACCTCCCATTTCGCCTGCCAAATAGTCGAAACGCGGTCTTGCTTCACCGGTTCCAACAACGTTAGAAATTGAATAATACCTATTAACACCTTTTGTAGGGTCGTATTCGGGAGGTGTGTTTGGTGGAGCGGTGCTAGCAAATGCTTGAATTGTAATTGCTGTAATACCCGAAGTTGTAATATCAATATAATTATCAGCAGAGAATAAAACTTTTCTCCCAGTGCCAGAAAGATTGTTGCGAGTTAATGTACCTGTTACATTCATTCTTCCTGCTGTGTAAGAAATTGAACCATCTATAGTTACATTACCGCTAACATTGATTGGACTACTTGAAGCATTTAATGTCCCGACTACACTGCCGTCACCACTAACAGTTAAAGATAATGCCTCTGCACCCGTTACACTTGCCCCACTTTGAATTGTAAGCGTCTTGCAAACCGCATTTGAGCCATTAAGTGTAGGAAAGAAAACTTGATTTACCGGAATTGTGGGAATGACAACATCATGTGAACTCGTTGGAACCACATTTAATGACCAATTGGTTGCTGTATTCCATTTGCCTCTGTTTGGATTCGTTGTGGCACTTTTCCAAGTATTAGTTTGAGCAAGAATTAATCCTGCAAAAACTAAAAGTAAAATTGTTAAAGTAAATAATTTTTTCATTTTGTAACTCCTTTTTAAATTAGTTTTTGATTATGTTTGTTAATTAGTTTATTTAAAGATTCTGTCAATCCACAAAAATTTATTTTATATAGTTTGTACAGGTTACGAATTATCTTAAATATTGTAAGAGGTTGTTTAGGAGTTGTTATGATACTATTCACTATTTATTTTTATTAAAGAGCAACCCCTTACATTTTTATTTATTTCATGAGAACCATTTTTTTAATTTCAACATTATTTCCACTTTGCAATTTATAAAAATATAAACCACTCGGTAGGTTAGAGGCATCGAAGTTAACAACGTACAATTTTCCGGCTTCAGCGTTTGCTTCAAATAATGTCCTTACCGCCTGACCGAGTATGTTATATACTTTGAGAGTCGTGTAACCGGATTTTTCAAGACTGAAATTCAATTTTGTTACCGGGTTAAACGGGTTTGGATAGTTCTGGTATAACCGAAATTCTAACGGAACGGTTTCAGAAACGGATAACATTGAGACATTAATGCTAACACTAAAAGTAAAATGTTCTAATCCATCGTTATCAAGCTGACGCAAACGATAATGATAAATTCCGGGAGTTACAACAGTATTATCCTTGAACGTATATGATTGAGGTTCGAGTGTTGTACCATTTCCCTGAGTGAAACTGTTTTCGACATCCGTAAACGATGGCTGATTGTCGCTGCGTCTTTGAACGTAGAAACCATAATTATTTATTTCGCTTATAGTTGACCATTGAATCAGCACATCGTTACTATTTTGCTCTATGGAAGCAGTCAATGAAGCTAGTTGTATTGGAACTGGAATATCCTCTGTAATAAAACTCCATACAGGTCCCGTAGTAGTTGAGTCTCCATCATTAATTGTAACATACCACTGATACTGAGTTAATCTTTCGAGACCAGTCCAAGTTGTTGAAACAGAAGACCCGGAAAGAATACTACTTTTAGTATCAATTAAATGATAATTTGTATCTTGCATACTGTATGTCAAATTAAACTGGCTGCTTGAAGCAGTGTTATACTGGTCGAGGGTAGGAGAATAAGTTTTAATTTGTATTTGATTACTAGCAGGAGAAAATTCCATTATTCGTAACCAACCGTTACCACCGTTCGTGAGATTCTGGTAATCCGCCAACACTGTAAATACAGTATCGCCGTTATATACATCCATCCTTCTACCTTCGCCGGGCACGTGTCCGCAGAGCAATAAAAACAGATTGGGATTATCTTTCAATGAATCGTACGTAACCTGTCCTTGGCTTGAAAAAGCGCCCGGATTACCCGTACCGAGAATATCGTGGCTTATTACAATCCCCCGCCGAGTAATGTCTGACTTGAGCAAACTATCTGCCCAACGCAAAGCCGCCGCACTGCGATTGTATTCCAAGTTAATTGCAATAAAGCTCATACCACTCGCTGAGAATACTTGAAAATTATTATTATTATTGGAGCCGTAATTACCACCGAAGTATGGGCGACCGGCAAAACGTGAAACACCGAAGTATTGATTATAGAACGTCGTACCACCGATCTGGTCATGATTCCCAATCGCAATGCCATACGGAATTCCGGGAGTAGGATTTTCGAGAATACTCATTGTAGTATCTGCACGCTGCCATTGTATAATATATGTATCTCCATCTTCCACAACGTCCCCCACGTGAGAAACATAAACAATATTTTTATCTACCTTATTATTAACAATCCATTGTGTTTGCGCTTTGAATAGTGCGTTAGTTCCCCCGTTCTTATGCGAGGTATAGTACTGTGCATCGGGAAGAACAACGATAGTGAAAGGTGTTGGGGTGAGTGTACCTGGCAATGCCCGTCCATAAAATTTTACAGTAAGATCATCTTGATTCGGATCTGAAACGGATAAACTTAATGTCGGTGTTGTAGTTACGTCAGAAGCCCCGTTCGATGGAGAAATTAATGTAGGGGTTGAGGGAGAAAAATTTACATTAAAAGGACTTCCAACAGTCCAGTTCCAGCCGGTACCAGAAATAGTTCCATTAACCGCAGAACCCGATGAATCATAAACAGTTGACCCTGTCCCCTCATTCATTCCTCAACACGCAATTAAACCGCTTTGCGCAGTGCTAATTTGTGAGTTTATTGTAGATAGGATTTGCGATTGTGTTCGGGCATAATTCCATATCCGGGCTTCATCCATTACACCGTAGAAATATCCCTGAGCTGTTGTTCCGTTGGATTGAATGGATGTCGCGAGTGAAACGGGAGATGTTGTAGCCGAACCAGTAGGTTGTCCAACAAAAAGTTCGGTTTCTAACTTACCGTTTAAATACAATCGCCATGTAGAGCCGTCATAAGTAACCGCAGCATGGTACCACTTGTTAAGAGAAATTGGTGTTACACCAATAACGGGATGGTTTAGACTCGGAGAACTTCCTGTGCTGCCTTCTTCAAAATCTGCACACAAGGTATTAGTCGCTGATTTTATTGCGAGAAAATAATTTATGTCTTTAGTAACATCCTCAGTTTCGGAAGTTCCTTTTGCTATCAAAGGAATAGCATCCGGTACTCCTCCGGTGCCAGTTGTTACAGAAACTCCAGCCCCGGTTCTTTTAAACCAAGTCTCCACAGTAAATGTCGGTGTATTCAACGCAGTCCCTGTTCCGAAGGTAACGTAGCAGCTACTGGCATCAAAATTAACGGCATTGTTTTGAAAAGAGGGTGTAAGTACGTGAAGCACATTACTGTAAATTGAGTTCCCATATGTGTTAGTCGCACGGACTCTATAATAATAATGTGTTTCTGCAGAAACATCAGTATCAGTATAATAATTTCTGTTGACGCCTACAGTCCCAATCAATGTGAAAGGACCGCTACTACCGGTTGTTGAGCGTTCAACTTGAAAATTAGTTTCATTATTCGAATTATCCGTCCAGCTTACTAACACTGAATTACTGGAGACTCCTCCTGAAACGAGATTTGTTGGTGCGGCAGGAGGAATTGCCGGTGGGTTTGGTAAATTGAACGGTGCACCGCCTACCCACGAGTAGTTCGTGCCTTGAATTGTTCCATTAACGGTAGTCCCAGCTCCTCCATAGACATTTGTGCCCGTGCCTTCGTCCAACCCCCATCTCCCAACAAGTCCGGTTCGTGGAGTATTTATTTGTGTGTTGATATCGTTAAGGATTTGATCTACTGTACGAGCATAATTCCAGATACGTACTTCGTCCAATGTACCATAAAATTTCCCAGAATCAACACCACTTGAATTCATTGCAGTCCCGAGTGCAGCATGTTGTATGCTGTTAAATTGTGGAAACCTTGAACCCGAAGTAACAAATTCCTCGTTCTCTAAAACTCCATTTAAGTAGAGCTGCCATCTTTTTAGTGTTGTATCATAAGTTACCGCTGCATGATACCAAACGTCGTTAGTGATTGGTGTTGAACCAAAGAATGGATGGTTCAAGCCTGGAGTAGTCGAGCCAGTTCCTTCCTCGAAATCAGCGGCTAAGACATTGGTCGCGCCATCGAGCCCAAAGAAATAATTCATATCGACGGTGCTTCCATCTGTTTCAAAGCGTCCTTTGGACACAAGAGGCACGGCAGTTATTCCGCCTGTGCCGGTATAAGTTGTTCTTCCTGTACCTTTTTTCTTAAACCAACACTCGATCGTGAAATTAGCTACTCCTACGCTTGATGCTGTACCAAATGTAACGTAAGAATTCGTTCCACCAAAATCCAGCGCATACTCTGTTGAAGATCCATCAGGGGTTGTATCATTAGCTACATTACTATAAGCGGAGTTCCCTCCCGGGTTTACAGCTCTAACACGGTACCAATATTCAGTAAGTGCTGTTAAACCGGTATTATTATAAGAAATCGTATTTGGACTTAGAGTTGCAATTAACGAGAAAGGCCCACTCGATCCAGTCGTTGATCGTTCTAATTCGAACGTGGTTTCATTACTGGAATTATCAGTCCAAGATAAATTGATTTGTGTATGTAACACTGCTGTTGCAGCTAATCCACTCGGTGCGGCTGGAGGTGGAGGAGGGGGAAAACCGGGATTGCCTGCTACCCATGTTGGTCCATTTGTTAGTGTGCCCGCAGGACTACCAGAAATAGTATTACCGGCAGAGGTTCCAGTTCCATCATTCAAACCCCAACGACCTAACAAGCCACCCATTGATGAAGTGATTTCAACATTCATACTATCCTGAATTTGTTGTTGAGTACGTGCGTAATTCCAGATGCGTGCTTCGTCTAATACTCCCGCAAAGTAACCACCCGCAGCGGGGGCTGATGTCATAGCAGTACCAAGCCCTGCGTGTTGAATACTGTTAAATTGTGGTCTTGGTGGTGTATATCCTGGATTAGTAACATCCAAGCTATTATCTAATACACCATCAAGGTATAATCTCCAATTAGTTCCGTCAAAGGTTGCAGCAGCATGATGCCAAACGTTGGTAGTAATTGTAATTGTTCCTAGGATTGGTTGGTTCTGTCCAGCAAGATCCCCATCGATTGCAGCTGCATCTATATCTTCAAAATCTGCTGCTAACTTACCGCCCTGAATACCTAAAAAATAATTCATATCTACATTGCTGCCATCTGCTTCTCCTCGCCCTTTAGTGACAAGAGGGATCACGGTCGAAAGACCTCCGGTCCCCGTTGATGTGGTGGCTCCTCCCCCAGTCCACTTGAACCAACACTCAAGTGTGAACCTCTGGGCACCCAGCGTGCTTGTTGCCGAACCGAACGTTACGTAATCGTTTGTTCCATCAAATTGTAGCCCAGTCTGAGCTAATACAAAATTTGTCGCTATGATCAATGACATGATATAGACTAAAATCAAAACATACCTTTTCATATAATTCCTATCTACAAATTATTAATATTTAATTTCTTATTTTATATAGAAATTTAACCAAATTTCTATTTAATCATTACAATTTTTCTGAAATCATTGAATGATCCACTTGTTAATCGAATGAAATATATTCCGCTGCTGAGTTTATTTGCATCCAGATTAATCACATATAACTTACCTGCTTCAGCTTCCTTGTTGAACAATGTTTCAATTTCCTGTCCCATTACGTTGTGTAATTTTAAAGTTGTGTATCCTGATTTTTCAAGACTGAAACTGATCTTTGTTGTCGGATTAAATGGATTCGGATAATTTTGATTTAACTTATATACTGCTGGTACAGTTAGACCATCCTTAACATCCATAGGGTTGAATGATACCACAATCGGTCCATAATAGTGAATTAAACCATCGTTATCGATTTGCTGCAATCGGTAACAATAAACACCCGATGATGTTATGGTATTGTCTGTAAATGTGTAGGAATGTGGCTCCAAAGTACTACCATGACCAGCAATAAAACTATTTGGAATTAGTGTATAATTTATTTCATTCTCATTGCAGCGCTCTACATAAAAACCATAATTATTAACTTCAGCAATTGTTGTCCAATTAAGTTTCACACTGTTGTTGTCAACTACATCTGCTTCGAATAACGAAATCTGTACAGGTAAAGGATGATCTGTCGTCCAACTTGAACCGGAACCCATAATTGTACCCGCGAATGTTGTTCCTGCGCCGCCATTGACAATTGTGCCTGTTCCTTCGTTAAAACACCAGCGACCAATAAGATTTGAAAGAAATCAATGATTTTCTTTCATCCATTTCCGCTGACTACCGGACTTCAAACCCGAATTTCTATTGCCTCAGACTAAAAGCAAATGAAGGCTCAATTAACAATTACAAACCGCCTTTTAGGAAAGACTTTTATTTCATTGCTCTGGTTAATAATGTGGGTCAAACAAAAATTACATACGACAACACCAATGTTACCAATCTCAATTCTTTTTTGGTTTTTCAAGCGCCCGGACTATTGTATAGTTTTTACAGGGATAATACGGCAAATGGTTACCTGATTTATTTCAAAAAGGAATGTCTTTCTTTTTTCAAACCAGATTTTGAAAAAGAGTTTCCGTTTTTCAATATCCTACACACCAATTTTTTCAAACTAAATCAATCAAAATTCAAGAACTTCGCTCCTTTTTTGGAGGAGGTTTTTACAGCTTATGAAAATTCAACCGACGATCAACACAAAATAGCGACAGTAAAACTTCTTGCACTCCTTTATCAGTTAAAGGAATTTACAACCGCATTCAATCAGTGGGAAGAAGGGTTTACAACACCGCAGCAAATATTATTAAAAAAATTCATCCAACTTGTCAATAACTACTACCTAGAAAAACGAACCGTTGAAGAATACGCTGCATTGCTTTTTGTTACCCCCAATCATCTTTCGCAATCAGTAAAATCAGCATCAGATAAAAATGCTCTGTCGTTTATTAATGAAAGATTAATGAGCGAAGCAAAATCGCTTATTCAATTTACCGAATATGATATTGCTGAAATTGCTTATCGACTGAATTTTTCAGACCCTGCCAACTTTGGGAAATTCTTCAAGAAACACGCTGAACTTACTCCCCTTGAGTTCAGGAAACAAGCAAGGAAAAAGTAATTTACCATTACAACCAAGTTTTTGACCTTTACCCATAGTAGTAGTCTCTGTATATTTGTATCGTCAAAATTTTATTAACAACAAAATACAGATAAAGATGAAAATCGCAGTATTCGGTGCAAGCGGACCAACAGGAAAACTTGTAGTTCAGCAAGCATTAGAAAAAGGATATAAAGTAACCGCCTTTGTGCGTAATCCTGAAAATTTTACACAATCGCATTCTGATTTAACAGTGATAAAAGCAGATGCTTTAGTTCCATCAACTTTTGAAAATAATTTAAAGGGGCACGATGTCGTTTTATCGGCATTGGGCATCGGGCAAAGTTTTAAAGACACTTCTCTTTATTCAGAAAGTGGAAAATACATTATTGAAGCAATGCGAAAAGGTGGTGTAAAAAAATTCATCTGCCTCACCTCTGGCGGTGTCGAAGATGACGACCCTTCGTTTGAATTTATTTATAAACTCATTTTCAAACGCTTGTTGCGCAAGCCATATAACGATATGAAAAAATTGGAAAGCTATCTTCAATCAGTAAGTGAGATTGATTGGATTATTGTTCGTCCTTCACAATTGATTGATAAACCGCTTACGGGAATTTACAGGGTATCTGCACGGTATGCACCGAAAGGCGGTTCAAAAATATCAAGAGCCGACCTTGCACATTTTATGCTAAAGCAATTAAACTCAAATGAATGGTTAAGGAAAACGCCAACGCTAACTTATTGAAAAAGAGAATTTAATAATTAAAAGAAAGCAAAACAACAATGAAAAAAATCGCAATTATCGGAACAGGAACCGTTGGGCAGACCTTCGCTTCCAAGCTCATTACACTTGGTTACGATGTAATGATGGGCACACGAAATGTGTCGGAAAAATTAGCCAGCGCCGCAAAAGACGGCTACGGCAATCCGCCATTCAATGAATGGTATGCACAAAACAAAAATGTAAAATTAGGAACATTCGCAGAGGCAGCAGCTTTCGGAGAAATTGTTTTGAATGTTACGCAAGGTGCAAATTCAATCAACGCTTTGAAATTGGCAGATGCAAAAAATCTGAATGGCAAAATTCTGATGGATGTTGCCAATCCTTTGGATTTTACTAAAGGAATGCCACCTTGTTTAGTTCCTGAATTATCCAACACAAATTCGTTGGGCGAAGAAATTCAAAAAACTTTTCCGCAAGCAAAAGTTGTAAAAACACTGAATACAATGTGGTGTGGTTTAATGGTGAACCCGAATATGATTGGCGGTGGAAACCATACAGCATTTATCTGCGGCAATGATGCCGATGCAAAAGCAAAAGTAAAATCCCTGATGAACGAATTTGGCTGGAAGAATGAAAACATTCTTGACCTTGGCGACATCAGTTCGGCAAGAGGAACTGAAGCTGTATTGCCTGTTTGGTTAAGAATTTGGGGAGCTACGCAAAACGGAGCTTTCAATTTTAAAATAGTAAGTTGAACGCAAAAAATGAAAACTATGAAAGCAATACTTATCAATCAATATGGAACACCTGATGTATTTTATTTTGGAGAAATTGAAACACCAAAAATAAAAGGTGATGAAATACTTGTAAAAGTTTTCGGTTCAAGTGTTAATCCGGTGGATGCCGGCATCAGGCGGGGTTTGCTGAAAAGTTTTGTGCGGTTAAAGCTGCCCGCAGTACTTGGTGTGGATGTAAGCGGTAAAGTTGTTGAAACCGGAAGAGCAGTAAGCAGATTTAAAGTTGGAGATAATGTGTATGCTTTCCTTGGTATTCATCGCAATGGCGGGTATGGTGAATTTGCTGCCATCCCCCAATCGTTTGCAGCGCTAATCCCTGATAATTTGAATATCACAGAAGCCGGAACTGTACCCGGTGTCGGTATGACGGTTTATGAGGCATTCACGGTTCATGCCCCCGTTAAGAAAGGAATGCTGGTATTAATAAATGGAGCATCAGGCGGTGTAGGTACTTATGCCATACAGGTAGCAAAATATTTTGGCGCCGAAGTAACAGCGGTTTGCAGTACAGAGAGAATTGACCTTGCAAAACAATTAGGCGCAGAAAAGATAATTGATTACAAGAAGCAGAATATTTTGAATACAACTGAAAGGTATGATGTCATATTAAATTGTGTAAGAGGAATTGGGTTTAGGCAATTGAAAAAACTTCTCAAGCCCGGTGGGAAATCCATAGTTATAGCCGATAACCCCATGAAATTTCCCTTAATGAAATTGTCAAATCTTTTTTCATCCAGAAAAACTATTCCATTTATTGTAAAGACAGAAGGAAAAATTCTAGAAGGTTTGAGCAAACTAATTCAGTCGGGAAAAATAAAACCTGTAATAGAAAAAATATACCCATGGAAAGACCTTTCACAAGCGCATAAGCACATGGAATCAGGAAAAATTGCCGGGAAAATAGGCATCAAAATAAATTAAAAAATGATAAATAACTAACGAATTCGTAATAACAGACACTGTTAATGATTGGCAATTAACAAACAATTGGGCAAACAAAAAAAAATAAACGATTGAAGCAGATCAACCACGAACGCATATTGGCGGTTGTTCCGGATAAGTAATAGCAAAATCAGTAGTATTATAATTTGATATTTTTACTGACTACAGTAAACCTTCGTGCTTGTTGCCATCTCATTGCTTTGAATGAAAGCTCCCCATTTGATATGATATGGCTAATTAATTTGTAGGATACTGCTTGTCATTCCCAACGATAAAATTAATTCTCTGGCCCTTTCCAAAGATACAGGATTTCTTTTTTCGCTATACATCAGATACTGTTTTGCGTTGGTTTTAGGAGTAAAGTTGATGGTTATTACATTTGCACCAGCATTCATTGCCAATGCTTGACCGTCTTTGTGTAAAAGTGAGAATGCGGAAACAGCAGGGATATAAACTCCTTGAAGATGAATTCTCATTTGAGCTAAGAAATAAAGAGACAACTCTAGACTGCCAAATGGCTCATTCTTTAAAGGCGATCCCTCATTTGGAATAAAGGGGCTAACACTTGCAGCATCCACCCTTAAATCCTTCAATAACATTAGACCCTCAAATATCTCATGATGGGTTTGCTCTGGAAGACCAACAATGAATCCACTGCTAATCTGGTAACCGATCTTTTTCATAAATTTCAGTTGATTTAATCGCCGTTCAAAAGTTGTAGATGGACGTAGTTTCTGAAAAAGGATTGGATTAGGGGTTTCAAGTTTTAACACATACATATTTGCACCTGCTTTTAGCATTGCCTCAAGATCAGCTCGTTTTCGCTCACCAAGACACAAAATCACACGCAAATCCGTTTCCTTTCTTATTGCATGGACGGTTTTCACGAGAGATGCAATCGGATATGTGTAATCATCTCCAGATTGAAGCATAATACTCTTGATACCGTGTTGCTCCATTGATAAAGCGATTTGGACTATTTCATTGTGGCCCAATCGATACCGGTTTATGGTAAGATTATCTTTCCGCATTCCACAGTACAAACAATTAAGATTGCAGTAATTTGAAATTTCAACGACTCCCCGCGGATAGACTTCATTGCCAAAATGTTGTGTTCTGATATTGACTGCCGATTTAAAGAGTTGCCGGTTAACACCCCCTTCCGAAGAAACGACTAATTCAGTATTTGGGTTTGAGCCTGGTGATATTTTCTGCAAAAACATCTCCGAAGCTTGCATACTATGGAGAAGTGGGTTTTCAGCGATGGGTTTCACGGTAATTCTCAAACGCTCGTTTGTATCTCTCTATTACTGTAATGTCTTCAGATATGTAACCCGTTGGCACGTTTTTCTCGCCATTTTTCATGCCATTATTCTTTGTTGCAATGAACTGTATGACATAGAGATTTGTTACAATGAATCGAGTTAATCCAAGTTCTTCAGTACTGATAATACTAGATTTCTCAGGCAACTCGTTATCGTTAATTTCATAATCTCCCGGCTTGGGCAGCTCATTCAGATGTAAGATCTCTTTGAAAAAAGGATCAATAATTTTATGATTTTCTTTTCTATATGGTTTGTACAGTATCTTAAACACTTCATTATTTTCTGTTCCAACCATAGAATGATTGACTGTCCTAACGTCAGTATGATTCAGAAAATACACAAATTCATCATGTGCGGGTAAGAATTTTTTAGTTGCTTCATCCTCTATAATTTTCTTAATGGTTTTCTCTTTCTCATCACCTACTTTGCCCACTGTTTCTGATTTGATTCTTTCTTCGATTTTATCTTTTGCAAAAGATTTATAGGTTTCTATATTCTTTTGCCCTGAATAGACTAAACCCATAAACACTATTTTTTTATGATAATAGTGAAGGAAACTATAGAGTTCCTTAGCATAATCCAGAAATCGATCATGGTTGGAAATATGGCCGGTTGCAATTGTATGATCAAAAACGTAATAGAATAATTTGTCAAACATATTCCAATTCTTAGAGTTCTCTTTTAGATTTAACTTTTCTTTCATGATAGACAATAACTCCTCCAATGATTCTATCTCCCGATCATAAGTTGCTCGAATTATCATTGTATTAATAAAGGAATACATGGTGATACAAATGACGATAAAGGAAACAATGGCACCCTGACTGTGAAGAAAACTCAGTGGATTATTCTGTGGAGATGGTTCGCCAATTTGTTTCAATCCAATTATACAAGCTGTTGTAAGTACTGAGAACGAAAATATTATGCAAGTCATCATTATAGAATAAAGCATAACGATATATTTTTTGTTCTTATAACGAGCAATTAGAGGAATCTTGAAAAACCAATACAAATGATAGCCATTAAAAAACTCGGTATTAAACCCGCAACTTCTATCTTGACGAAACAGAGAGATTACTGTAAACCAATAGATTACAAGAGCGAGACCACTTGTTAATGCTATGATACCCAGAGGGATAGAATCAAAGCAAAGGAAAGGACAAATGAACCCAATAATCGCTCCAATAAAAAGAATAAATAATGTTATTATGATAGCAAATAAAAATGGTTTATGATAATTTCGCATTATATCTCCTTTAATCGAAAATTAGACAAGAGTTGCCGTAAAACCGCGATGCCATTTCATTACCCTGTTCGTGAGTTTAACAAATCCCCAATTAATTATATATCCTATCATACCGATCATGATGATACCTGAGTACATTTGCGGAAATTTGAAACTTCTCTCAGCATCCAAAATAAAGAACCCAATTCCGTTGTTACCTGATATCATCTCAACTGTTATTGCTAATATTAAAGATATTGCAAGACTGATTCTCATTCCCGTTACGATGTTGGGAGATGAAGCGGGTAAAACTATTCTCAATAAAAACTGGTTCCGATTAAGCCGGAAAGTATTTCCGGTTTCGATAAGTATTCGATCGATACTTTTAACCCCATCGATAGTATTTATTAAGATAGGCCAGATGCAGGCAAAAACAATTACAAAGATTTTCATCTTATCTTCAATACCTAGAAAGAGAATCGCAACCGGTATGATAGCTGCTGAAGGAATTGGGCGAAGAATTTCAACGAGTGGTTCAAATAAATTGTAAATTCTTTGGGATCTACCCATAAGTATTCCAACTGGAATTCCTATAGTGATTGCAATAATGTACCCAGAAAAACACCTTGCCAATGTTGAACTTATGTCAATCCAAATGTTTTGTGAATTTATTTCTGTCATCAATGCATAAATAACTGTAGATAATGGCGGGAAGAATACTGAATCTATGAATGAATATCTTGAAAGTAACTCCCATATAAGTAACAGAGCTATAATTAAAGCGAAGCCCGAAAGTTTTCCAATTCCTATTCTATTCACGTGCTTTTCCCCTCCCCAGAAGCCTACTAATTTTAGATCGATATTCAATAAATTTGTTGGAACTTCTACTCTCAACCTGATGACGTGGGCGAGGTAACTCCACTAAAATGATATCTTCGACCTTCGAAGGACGCTGGGAGAGAACTATTATGCGGTCAGACAGATATATTGCTTCATCAATGTCATGTGTAACGAATAAGATTGTAATACTTGCTTGTTTCCACAATCTTAATAAGTCATCTTCTAATTCATTACGGCTCAAAGCATCCAACGAACCAAATGGTTCATCCATAAGGAGTAAATTCGGATGGCAAGCGAGAGCTCTGGCAATCGCAGTTCGCTGTTGCATACCACCGGACAATTCCCATGGATAATGATTTTCAAATCCCTTCAAGCCTACCAGATTAATATATTCATCAACTCTCTTCGCTAATTCCTTTGGGGAAGAACCACTTACTTCAAGACCAAATGATATGTTCTTTGCAACTGTTCTCCACGGAAATAATGAGCGATTATACTCTTGAAAAACCAACATTAGATTTCGTTCGGTACTATCGGTTTTAATATGCACCTGACCACTCGTTGGTTGAATAAGTCCAGCGATTATTCTAAGGAGTGTTGTCTTTCCACAACCAGATGGGCCAAGGATAGAAATAAATTCCCCCTCTCGGACGTCAAAGGTAATTGATCCGATGGCGACAGTTGGAGAAAGACTATCTTCGTTGAATGTCTTTCCAACAGAAGCAATTTCTAGAGCAGTATTCATTTGTTGTAAAGATGAATCATTTCTTCTGCTGAAACTTTTCTTGATAACATATTTCTTTTTTGCATTCTATCTATTAAGCCTTGGAGGTCAACCTTATCAGTCTCGAAACTGAAAGTTGGTAGGCTAATTTTCTGAAGTTCATCAGAACTAAGTTTTGTATATTTGCCAATTATTTCCCGTAACGAATCGGGATGTGCGAGACAAAATTCAGTTGCTTTATTAAATGCATTTATAAATCTTGTCAGTACGTCATTATTTTCTTCTATCCATTTATTTTTAGCCACATAACATGCAACCGGAACTTTTTTGTATAATTCAAGATAATTATATGTGAGAACTCGATAATTACCTCGTGAAATTGCTCTGGTCACAAAGGGTTCAATGGCTGCAATTATATCTACTTCACCCGATTGAAGCACCGATTCCATCCGAGGAAAAGGGATTTCAACAAGCCTAATCTTCGTCTGATCGATATTGTATTTTTCCATTAATTCCTGGAACAACAGGTGATCGATGTTCCGAAGACCATTCAATGCAAGAGTTTTATCTTCAATGTCCTTAATAGATGTGATCTTAGAATCTGATTTAACAACATACGCATGTTCCCAATGTGTAGAATCTTCAACTGCCCCACCTGATATAGCAACTAAATCTACACCCGCCGCCCGTGCAAGAATTAGGGGAACATAACTAGATAATCCGATCTGGACGCTTCCCGCACCAACAGCTTCGAGGATCTTTGCACCACTGCCTAGTTGTTCAAATTGAATTTTTAATCTATTCTCTGCAAAATATCCCTTTTCAATTCCTACATAAATTTGTGCTGCATCTGCGATTGGGGCATAACCCAGCTTAATCATGGTCATTTCACTGGATTGCTTAGTACATTGCCAGTATGAAATTGAAAGAATTAAGACGAGAAGAATAAATATTTTTTTCATTGGCTATCTCCTATTTTAAACAAGAATTTCATTTTCTAATTCAACAACATATTTTTCCAAACAACCAAACCCACCAATTCTCCCTTTAAGGTTTTGTGATAGAGGTTTCTGTAATATAGTATAAATATCACCAAAGGATAAATGACAATATTTATGAAGTGATAAAAGAAACAATCTCTCGTATTCGATATTATCATCAGTCGCAAGCGATCGTAACCCACCTTCATTATAACAAGTTACGATATCATCATCTTTGAGTAGCGTATCAAACCATTTTGAACCAATAAGTGGTATTGCCAAAGAAATAAGTAGTCGGTCTATATTGCTATATTTCGAAATTAGATATTGCGCGAAGTCATAATTTCCATTTACAGAGTTGTAGGTCTCCCCAGGAAGTCCAAATAGAAAGGGAAGAAAAACTCGAATTTGATATTCTTCTAATAATTGAACAGTCTTTTCAATTGACGATGTGTCATAGTTTTTGTTTGCTAGCTGTAGAATATCCTTGTCGACTGTTTCGATACCGATAAATATTTCTTGTACCCCCAATGATTTGAGTATCGAAATATTTTTTAGGCTAATTGTATCAGGATTTGCGTAAATTCTGAATGAGACATCTAAATCCTTTGGTTTTGCTTCTAACAACTTTTCAGGATAATTTCCGATTGTGAAACTATCGCCAGTCTCAAAGAACTTGCGAATGCCATATTTTTCATAAAGGTGACGAATTTGTCTCCACACAAGATTAGGTTGCATCACGCGAACACCATTAGTCATCGGAATAGTGCAGTACGTACATGAGCCATATTTCACAGCTTTGATACACCCTCGTATCGAAGAAATTGGGATTGGGGTCATATCAATTTCATCAAAATATGACTTTTCTTTGGAGTCATATTTTCGCATGTCTGTTTCATACAAATGCTCAAAATCAAAAAGGCCTAAATCGTTAATATTGATATCGGGACCACTTGAGAAATGTATCTTACGATCCGATCCCCGAAACCAAACATTCCTGATTTCTGCAGATGAATCATTTTGAATAATTTGTGTTAACGTTCTTTCTCCGTCTGCAAATGCAACAAAATCAACTTCGGGATTGTTAAGCAGAATACGTTCGCCAAGATTAGATGCGTTAGGCCCACCTATGACGATTTTTGAATTCGGATTCTTAATTTTAGCTACCCGGGCAATCTCCATTGCATTTGAATGACTTGTAAACCAATCAGTAATACCCACAACATCTGCATCCAATCTTTGTAGTATTTCATTGTGAGAAGTGACATTTCCATCAAATATTTCGAATCTTATCTTTGGTATACACCTTTCTACATAGGAAGCAATAATTTCCAGACCGCTTGGTGGAGGATAACTCGAATACCCAGTCTTTAAATGTTTGTATTTTACATCATTCCCGGGATGAATAAGTTGAACTTTCGTCATGCGTAAATCTTTATGAATTATAGGACATGTGATTATACTAATTTATTCAATAAATATCAATAAACATAAGTACTTGCATCGTTAGAGAACAATGGCTTAATGGCTTTGAATGATCTGGTGTAAGTTTTAATGAGATGATTAGGAATCAAATTATCGAATGTTCACTAAAGCGGGGACAATAAATAGCTCTTCTGCTAATGTGAACACCCCTATAACAAACAAAAGTATTTTGATTAAATATGGTTTCATCCGACATTTGTAGAATGTTTTTTCGACATCCATGTTAACCAAACGATTCCCAACCAAACTATTGAGCGCAAACCCATTGCTTTTACACTATGCAGCGCAACAGCTCCACCAGCGAGATGCATCATGCTGACGAGAGCCAGTACAATCAGGTGCATTGATGTAACTATGACCGCGAGCTTTAGCGCCCTTTCTCGATTGAGCCACAGCATCACTCCAACAATCACTCCAACAACTCCCATGATCACATTATAAATTAACAACGGCTGTAATACAATGTAATCGGGTTTACTTATACCCAACAACACTTGAAATCCATCAACCGTAGTGAGTATGCTGAAAATAACTGCAATACCCGCTGCTATTTTTCTGAACAATGTTTTTTTCATCTGTGAACCTTTCTTTTTTAATTAACTTAGTTTTGTTTTAAATCGCATGACGCTGAGCGTTAGAATTACGATGCCAAAAATCCAGAGTGCAAGCGCCTGGGGCCATAACTCCGCTATGCCTGTACCCTTCAAAAAGATTCCCCGGATTATTACGATGAAGTACTTCAGAGGAATTATGGCTGTGAGATATTGAATAGCTTGCGGCATATTCTCAACCGGGAATGTAAATCCCGACAGATAAATAAACGGCAGGAAAATAAAAAACTGCGCCGTCATCATTGCCTGTTGTTGCGTTTTGGATATGGTTGATATAAAAAGCCCTAAACCAAGCGTTGTCATTATAAATAAACCACTCAAAGCGAAAAGAAGCACTACACTGCCTTGAAGAGGTACTGCAAACCAGAAGCGGGTGACAATTAGAACGAGAACAACATCAATCATACCGATGATGGCAAATGGCAATAATTTACCGATGATGAGTTGATATGGTTTTATAGGAGTTACCATTAGCTGTTCGAGTGTTCCGATCTCTTTTTCTTTAACGATTCCGAGTGAAGTCAAAGTCATAGTTATGATCATCAACACTGTAGCAAGCACACCGGGTACCATAAAATTCCGGCTTTTCAAATCAGGGTTATACCATACTCTGACTTCCGGCTGCAACTGAGCCGGTCGGGTTACTAGCGGAACACGCTTTTGGATGTCGGCTATGATCGAACCTGAATACGTGTTGATAATTTGCGATGCATAACCGAGACTGATATTCGCCGAATTGGCATCGCTCCCATCCGTCAGAATCTGGATCGAAGCTGTTTTACGTGCCAGCAGATTACTTGAAAAATCGGGAGGGATAACTAAAGCCATCCAAACATTTCCGAATTCTATCTCATGATCGATTTCATCGAGCGAATTTACATCTTTCTGAATAATGAAATATCCTGAGTGAACGAATTGATCTATTAATTCACGGCTTGCAACAGATTTATCCTGATTATAAACCGCCATCGGAACATCTTTCACATCCGTTGTAGCCGCATAACCAAGCAAAATCAATTGTAGAATTGGCGCCATGAACGAAAGAGCCATCATGCGCTTGTCGCGACGAAATTGAATAAACTCTTTTACGATGATATGGTAAATTGTTTTCATATTAATTTGCCCTCTTTAAAAGTAATCGTGTGCTCAAGCCAAGTGTTACGGCTGCGAATATCCCCATATAAACTAATTGTTCCCAAAACGCAGCAGGTCCAACACCTTTGAGTATAACATCACGGATAACGATGAGGAAGAATTTTGGAGGTGTTACATTAGAAATGACCTGAAGTGCGATTGGCATACTGCGAATTGGAAACACAAACCCTGATAAAATCAATGCCGGCAATAACGTTGAGAAGACCGAGATGATAAACGCCACCTGTTGTGTATGTGAAATTGCTGAGATTAACAGTCCCTGCCCAAGCGCTGCAAGAAGGAAAATGAAAATACCAACATACAGCCAAATAATACTACCCCGGATAGAAATATCGAAGAAGAAATATCCTATAAGAAGAACAAGAACGGAAGCAACAAGCGCAATAATAAGATATGAGATCGTCTTCCCTAAAATAATTTCGCCGGTCTTTAATGGCGACACCATCATTTGATCCATCGTTCCACGTTCTTTCTCCCTTACAACTGAAAGTGAAGTGGAGACGACGGCGCTTAGCATGAGAATAAATCCGATGAGACCGGGGACTAAAAATTTCGCACTAATGAGTTCGGGATTGTACCAAACCTTCGGATGTAAATCGATAGGTACATACAATTCTTTTCCGCTTCGAGCTAATGTTTCAAGCGCTATCCGCATGGAGTATGCTTGTACAATCGCATTACTGTAACCGATTGCCGTAGTTGCTGTGTTTGAATTCGATCCATCGACAAGAATCTGCAATTTTGCATCTCTCCCCGCGAGCAATTCTTTGGAGAAATTTGTCGGTATCACAAAAACAACAAGCACTTTTCCTTCGTCGAGCAACTTATCAATCTCCTCGTAGCTCTGGACAGAGTAGTTAAAATCGAAATATTCGGAGTTTGAAAAACTGCGGACAAATTCTCTACTCGATTGCGTTTTATCCTGATCGAATACTGCCACAGAGATATGTTTTACATCGAAATTGAGCGCGTAACCGATTAATAAAACAAGGAACGCGGGAAACACAAGCAGAACGCCAAGCGAACGTTTGTCGCGGCGTATCTGTCGAAATTCTTTAATGATAATTGGCTTAACTCTTTTAATGTTCATGCTGCCACCTTTTTCATATCCTGTTCAAGAAGATGCAAAAAGACATCTTCCAACGATGGGACGATTTGTTCGATACGCTGAATCTGAATTCCTTTTGTAGCGAGTGTTAAACGAATGGCATTTTTCCCTAAATCAAGTTCAGAGACACCAACATGAAGATATGTCCCGAATACTGATATTTCTACTACCCACGGTTGCGTTCGTAAAAGCTCAAGCGCTGTTACAACATTGTCGGTTTCTACTTCGAGGATGGGAAAAGTGATATGTTCTGTTTTTAATTCCTTCGGACTTCCCTGGGCAATTAAACGACCGGCATTGATCAGGATAATGTTATTGCAATACTCTGCTTCATCGAGATAATGAGTCGTTACAAGAATTGTAACGCCCTGACTGGAAAGCTCATTTATCAGGTCCCAGAAATTTCTGCGAGAAACAGGATCAACACCGCTGGTTGGTTCGTCGAGAAATAATATTTTTGGTTCATGAAGAATCGCACATCCAAGCGCCAGTCGTTGTTTCCATCCGCCCGATAGTGTTTTTGTTAAGCTTTTATCACGTCCTTGCAATCCAGCCATCTCAAGAACCCATTTCTTCCGTTCTTTCACCTTTTCCTTCGATAAGCCATACACACCACCGTAGAAATGGATATTTTCTTCGACTGTCATGTCTTCATACAGCGAAAACTTCTGCGACATATATCCGATATTTTTTTTCAGAAGGTCGGTTTGTGTTTTCACATCATAGCCGCCTACTTTAGCTTGACCTGAAGTCGGTTCCAATAAACCGATAAGCATTCTTATGGTGGTTGATTTACCCGCGCCGTTGGCGCCGAGAAAGCCAAATATCTCGCCCTGCTTTACACCGAAGCTTACCTTATCAACCGCCGTAAAGTTGCCGAACATTTTTGTTATCTCGTTTACTTCTATCGCTAATTGTGACATTGTCTTTTCCATTTCTGACTACGTTTTATGAATTATAAGATTGATTATTCACAGGTATTTTATTGGACGGTCTCGGTTCAATAAACGGAAACCGTCCATTGTTTTCTTCAACTATTATGTTATCTGTGAGTAACATCTTGTTCGATGAATTATAGACTAAAGCCATAAGATATGCCGAGACCGAAATTGATCGCGCTTCTGTCATACGTTTCTAACCCTATACCATCCGTATTCGAGAATACATAATTATACTTGGCACGTAAATCTACTCCGAAATTTGAATCTGGAATTTTGAAATTAATACCTGCAATCGCTTCCATACCGAAATTGGATGTGCATTGTTCTTCGTTATTTATATAGACACTTTCCCCATCACGCCGTAGTACATTATTATATAGACCCGCTGCAACGCCAAAGTACGGTTGAACATCCTTTGTATTGAGCAACTCCGCAAAGTTATAGTTCACTCCAAACAGGATCGGAAATTGAGCTAAGCTTAAATCTTCGTCAGCGCTGTAATTTGACCAACCAAGACCTGTCTCTAAATAAACCGTGGCTCCATAACCCAAGCCGTAGCCGATGCTAACATTGAATGATGGTCCAACTTCGGAATCATCACTGCTATCTCCTACTTGAACCGTTCCTTCTGCCCCAACTCTGATTACGAATTGATCTTTCTCTGCTATTTGCGCAGATCCTATCGATACGGCAAATACTAATATTGCAATCGTCATTAGTGATATGTTGATTATGTTTTTCATTGATTAAATCCTTTTACTTATTATTGATGTTGTTATTTATTATTTGAGTGTTGATTAATTTTCTTTTCCTAAAGCTTTTAAAAGTTTCGCATATGCAATTTCACTGTCCACCAGCGAAGTAGTATGGTTCAGCTTCGATTGCAGTAATGCTACTTCGGCATCGAGCAGTTCGGTGTTCGTTGCTGTACCATTTGTGAATTTGCTCTTTGTGATTCGATAATTTTCTTCGGCTTGCTCAACACTTTGCCGGGCTATATCCACCTTTTTTTTCGATTGAGCGAGTGTGAGATAACTCTGATTTACTTCAAGCACAACCATATCTTTCAATTGATCCTCAGCATACTTCGCCTGAGACAGTTGAGCTTTTGCCTGATCTGATTGATGTTTTGTCATTCCCCAATTCCAGATATCCCACGATAGACTTACTCCAACATCCCATGTGTCTTTAAACTCATCCTTTGTCGGCTGGTATCGAAGATTCGGTTTGGAGTAGTAATAGTTACTGAAAAGATTTATTTGCGGATACCATCCACTGTTTGCGGCTGTTACAGATGCATCTGCTGCTCGAAAACGGTTCTCTGCCGATTTTAGGTCAGGACGATCCCCAAGTGCAATATGATTTAAATTCTCAATCGTTTGAACTTCTTCACCCGGCAATTTTATCATCGAATTTAGCTGTACCTCGGTATCCAATGGTATTCCAATTATGTTGTTCAAATTCATCATGCTCAGTTTTACATTGTTCACGGCATCGATCTGAGCGATCTCGCTGTTTGATAGCTGCAGTTCTACTTTTAGAACCTCGTTCTTCGTAACCAAACCTTGCTCTAACATATTTTTTACATCAACAAGATGTGCATTCATCTGCAATACATTCTCGTTAATAACTTGTTCCACTTGATTTGCTCTATATAAATTCCAGTATGCCGCTTTGATATTGAAAATCGTTTCTGTTCTATCCTTCTCGAAATCAAAATGCGCTGCCTTCGCAGAGTATTCGGCGGCTTCAGCCGATTTAGAGAGCTTGAACCCGGTAAACAACGGTTGTTGAAGAGCCAAACGTGTAGTGTATTGGTCAAGAACCACCGGTGAAATTACTACCGGTTGCAGCATCGATGGGAGTTGAACTGCAAACGGGTAGACATCACTCAGCCGCGTATAACTTGCCTGTACCTTTACTGATGGAAGTCGATTAGCATTGACTTCGCTCGACTTTGCATCAGAAGCGACCGCTCTCATTTCAGAGATGTGCAATTGTTTGCTTTGATCTATACCGATCTGGATTGCTTCTTCAATACTTAACGATTTTTTTTCCTGCGAAAAAATAAACGTCGGTATAAATGCGAGTAATAATAATTTTTTCATGGTCATATCCTTAATTTTATTCTTCAATTATTTTGCCGTGACATTAGTGAGATAAAAATATTCTCTAACGATGGAGAAATATTCCGTCGCTCGGTAATCGTGATATTTGCATTACGAAGCGTTTCTTCAACTACAGGGTAATCCCTTTTGCTGTTTTCAAGCACAACATTGAGACGATCGCCGAATGCTTGAACATCCAACACCGATTTGTGCCCCTTCAATAAAGTTGTCGCACGCCGAATCTGATCGGAGACGATTTCGATGAGATCGCCTTTCATCAATTTTTTAATATTTGGAGGCGTATCGACAACCATAACTTTACCCTGATTCATCAGCGCAACTCTTCCGCACCGCTCGGCTTCATCTAAATAAGGTGTGCTCATGACGATTGTGATATTTGATTCCAACAGACTCGATAGAATTTTCCAAAAATCTCTCCGCGATACCGGATCAACACCGGTAGTGGGTTCGTCGAGGAAAATAATTTTTGGCTTGTGAATTAGCGTACAGGCGAGCGCTAACTTCTGCTTCATACCGCCCGAAAGCTGATCGGCTAATCTTTTTCGAAAAGGAGTAAGCCGGGTAAACTCGAGCAATTCCTCGCGCCGTTCTTTATAATTCTCAACTCCATTTATCTCGGCAAAGAACTCAATGTTCTCGTCGATAGTCAAATCGCCATAAAGACTGAAACGCTGAGAGAGGTATCCGATTTCTTTGTTTATTTCCTTCGTTTGTTTGATTAGATCGAATCCAAGCAATTCAGCTTCACCCGATGTTGGAAGAAGAATTCCTGTGAGCATACGGAATAGAGTGGTCTTTCCTGCGCCATCCGGTCCAACTAAACCGAACATCTCTCCTTGCTGGATCGTCAGATTGAAATCGTTGACCGCAATAATGTCGTCGAATTTCTTAGTCAATCCTCGTATATCAATCGCGTTTTCCATTATTACTTCTCGGGTATTTACGTTATGACCTGTTTCCTGTATCTTCGTATTCATTTTAATTAGACCCGATTTCGATAGTTGCATCAGCAGGCATTCCCGGTTTTAATTGTTGTTCCGGATTTTCTACTTCAATCTTTACGCCGAATACAAGTTTTGTGCGGTCTTCTTTGGTTTGAACATTCTTCGGTGTGAACTCTGCAACGTCGGATATGTAGGATACTTTGCCGATGAAAGGTTTATTCGGATAAGCATCTATGTAAATCTTCGCTTCTTGCCCAAGCTTCACACGGGCAAGCTCAACTTCAGTAACGTAAATCATTATATAAACTTTATCCAAGCGTGAAATACGGAGAAGAGATCCGTTCGGCATAACAACATCGCCTTCTTCGATTGCTTTCTCAGTTATGACGCCATTCATTGTTGCAGTAACGTAAGTATCGTTCAGTTTTTTCTGTGCTGCATCGACTTGAGCGACTGCCTGGTCTCGGCGTGCGCGTGCGATATCAATTTCCTCCTTGCGCGAGCCACGTTTCATCTTTTCATAATTCTGCTGTGCCATAATGAATTTCATCATTGTATCATCATACTGTTTCTGTGTTACGGTTTTTTGTTTCAATAATTCTTCTGCACGATTGAAATCTGATTTGGCGTTTTCAAAATTCGCTTTCGCCTGTAATACATCTTCTTCGCGAGGTCCAAGAACCGTGAGTTTATATTGCGCCTCTGCGGCGGCGGCGTTCGCCAATGCTTGTCTGTATTGTATCTCGATATCCGTTTTATCTATGGTAACCAGCGTATCGCCTTTATTAACGTTCGCACCTTCGTTCACAAGAAGTTTCGTAATTTCGCCTCCAACCTTTGCGGTTACAGTAACTTCCGTTGTTTCGATGGTACCCGAAGCGGTAATGGCGTTCTTGTCGTTATTAGAACAACCGAACAAGAAGAGGGTGAGTAGAAGAGTGATAAAATATTTCATAATGTTATCCTTTATAATTTGTGTTTGAATGACGTTTCTTTTCTTGATTGCGAGAGGAAATCTCGACCCAAGTGTAAGTCAGTATTAAGATGCCGGCGAGCAAAGCTACCGTTATTATTATTAATGTGTGCCACATGATTTATTCTTTCATTATTATTTTTAAAACTTGATTGTGTTTATCCCAAGATTCGTGCCATATACAAATCTTTGAATATCACTTAGAAATGAGCATTTAGGATGTGCAAGTGCGAAGGATTAGTTCGCAGCGGAAATATTGAATGAGAGCTAACTTGTTAGAATATAAGAAGTTGCGGGTGCGGAGGAGAGGTACGCAGTTGGGAGAGAAGGATTAAGAAGGATTAAGAATACCTTGCCGAGCGAATATAGGGCTGGTTTCTTTTTTGAGTTTACTCTAAACTTACTAATCTGAATACTCTTATTCCAGAATGCTATAATAGCTTTCCAAGTAAATCCAGTTATAGGATGGAAGTGTTAGGATCAATATAGCCAAATGAAAAAAATACTTGACTTTAAATATTGTGTGTTGTATATTGATTGAGTACTCAATTAGCTTATTGGAAAGGTTGTTAAAATATGAATGTAAAAGATCCAACAGATAAAAAGGAACGAATCATTGATGCGGCTATTAAGCTTTTCTCTGAAAAGGGTTATCATGGCGCAACAACAGCTTTAATTGCCAAAGAAGCTGGTGTATCACAAGGAATTATCTTCCACCATTTTAAAAATAAAGAAGATTTGTTTTTTTCATTATTGAAAGAAAAATGTAATTTCTTTATGGTAGAATTTAGAAAGAAGGTTGGCAACGAACAAAATGCTTTAAGAAAGATAGAAATAGCCTTGTTAACTTATGTTCATCTGGTCCAAAAAGACAAAAAATTCTTCGAGATGCTGATAATGCAAACTACGGGGTCTGGGCTGGATCTCGAAAAGATAAATAAATACGGTATGATGGAAGCTTTTAGAATAATAGGAGAAATAGTTAAAGAAGGTATTCAGCAGGGTGTGATACGGAAAATCAGCCCTGAGGTTGCTGCTACCTGCATATTCGGTATGATGGATTATAATGTTATGAATTGGTTGTTATTCGGGGAAAATTTTTCACTGGAAGAAACTTCAAAGCAAGTTGTGGATATTTTTTTACGTGGAATAGCTAAGACTACCATTTAAGAAGCTTTATGCAGGCATAGCATTTTATGTCTGCAATTTTTTTTAGTTAATGATTGATTGAGCACTCAATTAATAAGAAAGATTAATAATACAGATAAGGAATAAACTTTATGTTGTCTAAGAAAATATTCTTTCTATCCTGGTGGCTTCTCGTATTTCCCGCTATGCAAATCGATGCCCAGGTAGTTAGTAAAGAGAATCGACTTACGCTTGCAGAGAGCATCAAACTTGCATTGGAAAACAATAATCGGATACTGCAAGTTAGAGAATCAATTGGTGGAGCCGAAGCAAAGATAGCTGAATCCCGCAGCGCATATTTTCCACAGCTTCGCTTAGATGGCAACTACACGCGGCTAAATACTTTCTCTACATTCAAGTTCGAAATTCCGGGTTTGCCGGCTGAAGAATTTAAGCTTGGAACACAAGACAACTATAATGCGCAAGTGGCTCTCAACCAATCGCTTTTCAATTGGGGAAGAAACGGCAAAATGGTTGAACTGGGCGAAATTGAATTATCGCAAGCAAAACACAATGCAGCTTTCACAGAACAAGAAGTAACTTACATGACAGTACAGTTTTACTACCAGATACTGATGATGAATGAAGCAATTAAGGTAATAAATGAAAACCTCTTACTTCTTGAACAGCGGCTTTATATGATGCAGAAAAAATACGAAGCCGGGGAAACGTCTTCCTTTGATATTCTCTCAATGGAAGTTCAAATTAGTTCAGTTAATGGTGAGATAGTGAACGCTGAAACAAGTCTTAAAAAATTAAAGATGCAGTTCAATAAAATCATTGGTCGTTCGCCAGATACTATCGTGCAGCTGCAAGATGCACTGACATTCATTCCGATTTCTATGGATGCAAAAATATTGCTTCATGAAGCATTCGCCAACAGAATTGAACTCAAGCAGTTACAAGAGAGAGAAAAACAGGCATCGCTGCAAATAGGTATTTCTTCAACGATGAACAGACCAAATGTTGATATTTTCTTCAATTGGGACATTCGGAATGGATACCTACCTAATGTAGATATCTTCAAAGGGGGTTGGAATGCCGGGCTTTCTTTTTCTCTTCCATTATTTGATGGTTTTAGAACGAGCTCCCAGGTTCAGCAGGCAGAGGTATTGCTAAAAACAACTCAAATGCAATATGACGATACTAAAGAAGAAATAGCAATTGAAATAAAACATGTGTTACTCGATTTGCAAACAGAAGAAAAACAAAGTGAAATTGAAAAAAAGAAAACAGAGCTGGCAAAACAAGCGCTCACCACTGCCGAAGAAAGATATCATCGCGGTTTGGTAAGCACTTTAGATCTGCTTGAAGTTCAGCAGTCCTTGCAAACGGCAAAACTTAATTACGTGCAAGCTGTGGGCAGCTATATGCTCAGCAAATACAATTTACAGAAATCGGTCGGACGTAAAGTGTTTTAAGAAATGAATATCATAAGAAAATTTAATGGAGCTATAAATATGAAAAGAATTCTTTCCTTTATCATTCTATCATCACTGCTCGCTGTTAATAGCTGTGATAAACAAGATGCGGCGAGAAATAAAAAAGCCGAAGAACTTGCTAACCATCCGCTGCCTATAGAGGTAAGCATAGTAAAACAAACGGAATGGGTTGAAGATGTTTCTACTTACGGTTCTGTAAAGATGCCGGACATAGTAGAAATTTTTCCCAAAATGCCGGGAACGTTAGTTCGTCTACTTGTGATAGAAGGACAAAAAGTAAAAAACGATGAAGTTATTGCAATAGTCGAGCGGGATGAAGTTGGCTTATCATTCAAACCGGTTGAAGTGAAATCTACAGTCGCCGGAAAAGTTGAGTCGCTGTTTCTAAAGGAAGGCGCTCGCGTTTCGGACGCTAATCCGATTCTCTCAATCTCCAAGCATGAAGATTTGAAGCTAATAGTTAAACTTTTTGAAACTGATCTTGCAAAAGTCCGTGAGGGTTTGAAAGTTATTATTACTCTTGATGCTCTGCCGGATCGTGAATTCACCGGCAAGGTGAGCTTGATTAAGTCAAATCTTAATTCTCAAAGCGGCAAGGGCGAAGTGGAGATTACATTCGATAAAAATTATCCGGAAATCCTATCGGGAATGTTCGGGCGGGCAAGTATCATCATCAATAGAAAGCCGGCATTAGCAATTGTTCCCGATGCAATAAAGAGGATAAACGGAAATCGCGCTGTGTTTATTGTAAAAGATGGAATTGCCAAATTGACTTTTGTTGAACTTGGCTTGCAGAAACCTGATGCAGTAGAAATTAAAAAAGGTATCAGCGCCGGAGATACTGTTATTACATTCTCTTCGGATGAATTAAAAGACGGCTCGCGTGTGAAAATTGTTGGAGGAAACCAGCAATGACTATAACAGAAATATCCATCCGCCGCCCCGTTTTTCTTTTAATGATCTTTGGCGCCATAGCTGTTTTCGGACTTATTTCGCTTTCGCGAATGGGATCTTCAATGTTTCCGGAAACCGACTTCCCATATATTACAGTTACAACAGTATACCCGGGGTCTAACCCGGAAGAGAATGAAACTTCAGTTACAAAACCTATCGAAGAGGCGGTCAGCACAATAAACGGCATTAAAAGCGTTAGATCATGGTCGCGTGAAGGTGTTTCTACAGTAATTGTGGAATTTAATTTAGGTATTGATGGAAATAATGCTCGATTGGATGTGCAGAAAAAAGTTGATGAGATTCGGTTCTCGCTTCCTGATGGTGCCGAGATTCCAATAGTTACCAAATGGGATGCGGCTGCCATACCGGTTTTGAATATAGCTGTCTATTCTAAAGCACGAACGCTTGATGAATTGTATCTCATTATAGATAAGCAAGTGAAAAATAAATTTCAACAAGTGGAAGGAGTTGCAGATGTTTTGATTTCTGGACAAAAGGAAAGACAGATAAATATAACTGTCGATCCGGGAAAATTAGCTCAATACAAACTGTCAATTTTGGATGTTGTGAATTCTCTGAAGATGGAGAATCTTGATGTGCCCGCTGGTTTGATCGAAACAAGTACGAAAGAATTTGGCGTTAGAGTTGCAGGAAAATTCCAGAGTGTTGACGCCATCAAAAAGGCGCCAATCGTCACACCTAATGGTCAAGAAATTTACCTGCAAAACATTGCAAATGTAGATGACTCGTTTAAGAGAATGAAGAGTCTTAATAGAATTGATGGCATTGCAAGTTTAGGAATAGCAGTTCGACCGCAGTCCGGATCAAACAGCGTTCGTGTGGCTGATTTAGTAAAGCAAGAAATGGAACAACTGAAAACCCGGCTTCCTTCCGATATTGAATTCGCAATTGCATACGACCAATCATCATTCACAAAAGATTCTATTTCTGAAGTACGCGACAATCTACTCGAAGCAATTGTGCTGACCGGTTTCATTATTTTTATCTTTCTGCGAAACGTTCGTAACACCGTCATCGTTCTTTTGGCAATACCTACTTCGCTTATTGCCACGTTTTCTTTGATGTATTACGCCGGTTTTACATTTAATATGCTTTCGCTGATGGGTTTGGCAACTTCAATTGGTATTCTCGTTGACGATTCAATTGTGGTTCTTGAAAATACCAATCGGCATTTGAGCTTGGGAAAGAATCCGTTTCGAGCGGCGCTCGATGGAAGGAACGAGATCGGACTTGCCGCTATCGCTATCACACTCACAAATGTCGCCGTCTTCATCCCGATTGCTTTTATGGGCGGAATGGTCGGAAAGTTTTTTGCGCAATTTGGTCTCACGATAACAATTGCAATACTTTTTTCACTCTTTGTTTCATTCACGCTTACACCGATGTTAGCGTCACGCTGGTTAAAGAAGAAGCCGGCAGAAATTTCTTCTGAAAAGAAAAACAAAACGATGGATACTCTTAAGAGTAATTATGGGAAACTGAGCGGTTGGGCATTAGGACACAGAAAAACTGTTCTCGCCGTTACAACATTAATATTTTTAGGAAGTGTTGCTCTTATTCCTTTAGGAGCAGTGAGCACAGAGTTATTCACGCCGCCGGATAAGAGCGAGTTAATGGTGGAAATTGAAACTCCCGCAGGGACTTCTCTTGAAAAAACTGATGCGGTTACAAGAATATTGGAAGCTAAACTTGCTGTTGTACCGGAGGTGAAATCACGATTTGTTACTCTCGGCAAAGTTTCCACTGATGATGTTACTTTGAGCAGCAGTCAAGTTGGACAGCTAAAACTTCTTCTCCATCAAGGTAAAGATTTTCGTTCAACACAGGAAGTTGCACAAAGCATACGAGAATTGGAGAAGAAAATTCCCGGAATTACAATGAGAGTTTATCCACCTAATATTATGGGCGGAGGAGGCGGGAATCTTCCGATTCAGATTGAAGTTGCCGGCACAGAGATCAAGGATTTTAACATTGCATCAAGAATGATTATGGATGCAATAAAAAATATTCCGGGTATTATGGAAGTATCATCATCGTGGAAAGCCGCCGCGCCGGAAATTAAAGCTGAAATCGATAGAATGAAATGTGCTGCGTTGGGAATACCTGCTGCGGTTGTAGGTTCTACTTTACGCACATGTATTGAAGGCGATATCTCAAACAAATATAAAGAAAGAGACCGTGAATACGATATGATGGTCACACTTCCTGAATCAAAAAAGAAAAGCACTGCAGATATTTCAAGAATGAACGTCAAATCCATTTCGGGCGAGATAATTGAATTAGGGCAGATAGCGCGCATTTATCAAGATTATGGTCCTGTTGAGATTCAGCGTAAAAACCACAACCGGCAATTTGTTGTTACTGCCAACGTTGTGGGCAGACCTCTTGGCGATGTAAGCAATGATGTTACTAAAGCAATCGACAAATTGAATCTCCCGCGTACAATTTCAAAAGTGGGTCTAGCCGGAGACGTGGAAATAATGGATGAAACTTTTACTAACCTAACTATCGCTCTTCTGCTTTCTATCCTGTTCGTATATATGGTGATGGCTTCTCTTTTTGAATCCTTTCTCTATCCTTTTATCGTAATGTTTTCTTTACCAATTACGGTTGTAGGCGCCATTCTCGCATTAATGATAACGGGCAAAACACTTAATATCTTTTCGATGATTGGTGTTGTTATGCTTGTTGGGTTGGTGGTGAATAATGCCATTTTATTGGTGGACTATACGAACACACTTAGAAAACGCGGGATGGCTCGGCTCGAAGCACTTATCGAAGCGGGAAAGACACGACTCCGTCCCATCCTAATGACAACGCTTGCAATTATATTTGGCATGTCGCCCCTGGCGTTGGAATTGGGACCCGGCTCAGAAATGCGCTCGGGGATGGCAGTTGTAATTATGGGAGGAATGATAAGCTCATCTTTGCTCACACTTGTATTTATACCGGTTGTTTATTCGATAGTAGATGATCTGAGTATGTGGGTAAGGAAAGTGCTGAAGTTGAGAAGCGTTGAAAGAAATATTGATGAAAGTCTGAAATCATAAAATGAAAGTGAATGTGATCCAAAAATTCAGAAATCTTAATCCGCGGTTAGGTATTTACCTTTTGATACTTTCAGTGATTATGTATTGCGGGTTACTTCTTGTTCCTCTTCTATCATTTTCTGTTGAGATCAAAATGGTTTTGACTTTCTCACTTGTCTTACTTGGAGAAGTGTTATTCCTTTCTAAATTTTATCCCTGGTTTCCAAAGGATGCTTTTTGATTCGATTCCGTAAAGGGGAAAGAGATTTTGAACGATAAGCTCTCTGTTAACAAGCACAATTATAAAAAAGGTTATCTGTATTATATATTGGTGAATTCCAAAACCGACAACTATTCCCCCAATATCTCCACCAAAAATAAAAGGATTCACCGAGAGGTTGAGCGCATCGGCGAATAAGAATATGCACATCATCCAGTAACCCATAACGCCTAAGAATGAATTTCTGTGGAGTGCGATTCGATGTCGATATACAAACAACAGGTAACCGATTGACAATGTGATAATATTCGGTAGACCGGAGATCAAACCCCAGTGTACACCTAAACGTTCCTGTATTGGTGACTTATAAATGACTTCAAATCCATATGGATGAACGCTAAATGACCCATACTCACCATAAAAGAGGGCTGGTAACGCATGAAGGGTCTCATGTAAGAAAGCAAAAGTGAGAATTGTTGAGATAAGTGCTGCATAATTCATAAGTTTCGAATGTTTCATGGTTGTTCCTGAAATATTTATTGAATAAATTCAAGTCTCGTTCTCTTTTGATTTCAGTCCGTGCTCTTTCATCATATTTTGGAGTTGTCGGCGATCCATATTGAGAGATTTTGCGGTTTGGGAAACATTCCAACTATTACTTCGAAGCGCCTCAAGTATAAAAATTTTTTCGAACTCATGGAGATGCTTTTCTTTCAGCTTCTTCTTCAACGTAAGAAATTCTTGATACGATGTTGGAATCGTTTCATCTATATCATCGCGTGTAAGGTGAATGTCGGTGGGCAAATCATCGATTGTGATATATTCTCCCACCGTCGCAACCATCGATCTCACCACCGCATTTTCCAATTCACGAACATTACCGCGCCATTGATATGCTTTTAAATAGATAAGAGCTGTCGGCTCGAATCCTTTAATATCTTTGCCAACATTTTGTTTATGCTTCAATAAGAAATGTTGAGCGAGAAGCGGAACGTCCTCCGCGCGTTCACGAAGCGGTGGAAGAGCGATATTGACAACGTTGAGCCGATAATATAAATCGCTGCGGAATCGCCCGGTTTCAACTTCAATCTTCAATTTACGATTAGTTGCCGCTACAATGCGAAGGTCTAACGATATTTTCTCATTTCCTCCGACACGCACAATCGCCTGCTCTTCAATTGCACGGAGAAGTTTTACCTGTAGTTCGATAGGTAACTCGCCGATTTCATCAAGGAACAACGTTCCGCCGCTCGCTTGTTCAAATTTGCCGATGCGCCTGCTGGTTGCTCCTGTGAAAGCGCCTTTCTCGCTGCCGAAAAATTCACTTTCCAATAACTCCCTTGGAATTGCTCCGCAATTTATTGCAACGAATGTTTTAGCCGCGCGTTGACTTGAAGAATGTATCGCTCGTGCGATTAATTCTTTTCCTGTTCCGGTTTCACCTTCAATAAGCACAGTGAAATTTGTTGAAGCAATTTGTTGAACCGTTTTTAAAACATCTTGCATCTTCGGACTTCCTGTTACAATATTGCTGAGATTTCCTATCGAACGCAATTGGTTACGCAACTCTTCGTTCTCTCTAATCAACTTCACATGATTCATTGCGCGAGTAAGCACCAGATCAAGCTGATCAAGATCAATCGGTTTCGTCAAATAATCAAACGCTCCTTCCTTCATCATCGCAACAGCGTTCTCAATTGTGCCGAACGCGGTCATAATAATAACCGGAATACTCCGCTCCATCTTTTTCACTTCTTTCATAACTGTCTGTCCATCTACTTCCGGCATTTTCAGATCTGTGAGTACGACATCAATTGGTTCACTTTGCAGGAGCGACAATGCCTCACGACCATTTTTTGCAAGAATAACATTATGGGCAGATTGAAGATTGATTTCTAAAACTTGTCTTGTCTTTTCTTCGTCATCAATTATTAAAAGATTGAGTTTGTTCATACTTGTGATCCATCTATTGGAAGTTTTATGCAAAATGTTGTACCGTTTTCGTTTGAAGTGAAAGATATATCACCGTTAATACTCTGCACCATCGAATGAACGATAGACAAACCTAAACCGGTACCGGTTGATTTAGTCGTGAAAAAAGGATCAAAGATTTTCGACTGAATATCCATTGGAATGCCTGTGCCGGTATCTGAAACCGTGATGTCAACAAAATTATCTTCATTAATCACTTTAAAATTCAATTCGCCGCCTTTTGGCATCGCCTCAATAGCGTTCGTGCCTAAGTTTGCCAGCACCCGTTCAAGATGTTGTACCGATGTTATCAACTCCGGAATTTCTCCACTAAATTCTTTTTTGATTTTAACGTTGCTACCCGAATCGTTGATATTTATTGCCTGAATGGTTTTATCGATAAGCTGTTCAAGATTGGCTTTTTCCCAAACAGGTTTATGAGGTTTAGCATATTGTAAAAAAGTATCTACATTCTTATTCAGTCGTTTGCTTTCTTCAACGATGAAGCTGCTCATCTTCAGAAGAAGCATTTCGTCTTTGGGATTGCGTTGAATAGTTTGTGCCGACATTGAAATTATACCGAGTGGATTCCGTAAATCGTGTGCGATACCCGCGGTAAGCCGACCGAGCGATGCAAGCCGTTCCAATTGAGCTGCTTTAACCTGCTCATCCCGTATATTCTCCATTAACACATTTCGTTCTATCATTATTGATATTTCATTTGCAAAGATAGTGAAAAATTCAACTTCATCGATGGAATATGGTTTTCGCGTCGTCATTGGACCAATGAGCAGAAGTCCTGATATTGATTTTTTTGAATAGAGTCCTATAACGTATCCGCCACGATAGTTTTTTAGAATTGTTTGTTCATCAGTCGTACAGGATTCCAAAATTTCTTCTACTTCACATGGTTTATATTCTTTGCTGATTATTGTTGAAAGACATCCATCCATTGGCAGTGTAATAGCTGAATTTGCAACGCCCCGGAACAAACTTTCTGAATCATCCTCCAACAAAACATCCGATATCGATACAAAGATTGTTTCCCGAAGAAATCGTATAATCGCATCTGTCAGTTCTTTTGAGTTCGTGTAATAAACCGCCTCCCGCGTGAAGCGTATGAAGTTATGCCTGTAACGGAATATATCCTGATAGAAGAGGTGCTCGACAAGAGTTTGTACACGGGCAACAACGGGTCTGAAGATGAATGCTAAAATCACAATTAATAGAGCTTCAATCCAGAGTGACTCTATCGCAAACCTTTCTTCTATTAACGATGCAATATTTTTAATGACAAAAATATAAAAACCGAACATTATGCCGGTTACTATTGCGTATGTCAATCCTTGTTTTCCGCGTTTACGAAAAATAAGAATTTTTCCACTTAGCACGACATAAGATAAAAATATGCTGATGAGTAAATAGGTGATTCGTGAGACAGAGATGTGTAGCTGTTCATACTCTTTTAACAAATCGAGAATAATCACTAAGACGCTAAAACCTATCATCGCTAAAAGGAAATAGAAGATTTGTGAACGCACTTTTTTAGAGCGAGATTGCTTTAACTGTATGACAAGATTCCGCATCCCCCATCCTAAATATAAAAAGAGAACAATGTAGATAATAACATTTAGCTCATCGGTAAAAATATCTACGACGTATATATAGATATTCTTTTCCAGAATTTTACGCAGTTCGAATGGGCGCGCGATTTGAAGACCGGCTATAATTGTAAATACAAAGGGGAGAACAAAAAAGAGCGGACGGATAGATATTCGATCTAATTTCGAATTAATACTTGTAGGAAACGAAAAAGAAAGTATGAGAAAAAATGCTGAGGCGAATAACATTGCCGCTGCGATAACAGCCCCTCCGAGCGAAGCAAGTTCAACCGTTGAACTGTTTACGACGATAACATCGGCTACATTCCACAAAGCAAAGCAAAGGACGAGGAGAGCAAACAACCGATTGGAGTAACCTTTCGGGTTGTCGAGAATAATAATAACAGCAAGCGATAAGTTAATCGCTAATGCAACGATTGCGGGGAGTGAATAAAATGAAACCATGTGATTTTATTATTTCATCGAATACTTTTTTAAACCCAACTTTTCTAATTTATATCGCAAGTTCCTCTCGGAAATTCCTAACAACAAAGCTGCTTTCGACTGGTTACCATCTGTTTTTTGAAGCGCTTCGAAAATTAATTCCTTCTCTAACTCTTCAACCCGCTCACCTAAATTTTGTGATTGAGTCGATGTGGAGGATGGTTGCTCACTTGGCAAACTTCGCAGGTTGATGGGCAGTTCATTTGTTGTGATGAGATTTTCTCGAACAAGCACTACTGCGCGATGGATAATATTTTCTAATTCACGTACGTTTCCCGGATAATGATATTTTAAAAGTGTATCGAGTGCTTCTTTTGAAAATTCTACTTTGTCTTTATTAACTTCTTTTGAATACTTATCTTTAAAATATTCTACAAGCGGAAGAATATCTTCTTTCCTCTGATTCAGCGGAGGGATTTCGATGGTAACAACATTGAGTCGATAAAATAAATCTTCACGAAACTTGCCTTCTTTCATAAACTCTTCAAGGTTCCTATTAGTCGCAGCAATAACACGGACATCAACTTGAATTGATTGAGAACCGCCGACTCGTTCGAAATTTTGTTCCTGCAAAACACGAAGGAGCTTAACCTGAGTCGATAGTGGTATATCACCAATTTCATCTAAAAAGATAGTTCCACCATCGGCTAATTCAAAACGACCAAGCCGCTGTTTATCGGCGCTGGTATAGGCGCCCTTCTCGTGCCCGAATAATTCACTCTCAAGCAAGTTCTCGTTTAACGCAGAACAATTGACCGCAATAAAGGGTTTATTGTGGCGTTGACTTGCAAAATGAATAGCTCGGGCAATCAACTCTTTTCCGGTTCCACTTTCACCCCTTATCAGAACCGATGCTCGGCTCTTTGCCACCCTTCCTGTAAGATTTAATACTTCTTCCATTTTGTGTGAATGTGCAATGATGTCCGTAAACTTATATTTTTCAGCGAGCTGTTCCTTTAGTAAAATATTTTCCGAAATAAGCTGCTGCCTCTCGCCAAGTCGTTGTATGAGCAATTCGAGTTCATCGAAATCGATAGGTTTTGTTATGTAATCGTATGCACCCGCACGCATCGCTTCGACAGCACTTTCAATTGTCCCGAATGCTGTCATTATCACAATCGCCGCTTCAGGATTTTTTGCCCGAACTTCTTTAAGCAAGTCTACGCCCGTTTTACCGGGCATCTTAAAGTCGGTAAGTATTAAATCAACCAAATTTTTATTTGCTAATTCAATACCTTGTTCAGCAGAATTTGCTTCTATTACATTGTAACCTTTCTTCTTTAAATATCCAGCGAGTATTTTCCTCTGATTCGCTTCATCATCAACTGCTAAAATTGTAAGTTTAAACATTTTTAACTCACTTTCAGTGGTATTTCGATTGTGAACTTTGTTCCTGTACCTTGCTCGCTATCAACATTAATAAGCCCATCGTGCTGAGATACTATTTGTTGAACGATACTCAATCCTAAACCTGTTCCTTCTGTTCTCGTTGTAAAATACAGGTTAAATATTTTACTTAAATTTTTCTCAGGTATTCCTGTTCCCGTATCTTGGAACTCAAATATTCTTTTATCTTCATTGCAGAAAAGTTTTAAGGATATTTTTCCACCTTGCGGCATCGAAACGATACTGTTCTGTAAAAGATTTAAAAACACTTGTTTCATTTGCTCGCGGTCGATGTTGAGGACGCAATCTTCTGTCGAAGATATTTCCAATTCAATATTTTTTGAAGATATTTGGACTTCAAATATATTTTTCAAATCACTTAAAAATTCTGAAGATGAAATGCTCGTTATGTTTAATTTGGGAGGACGGGCAAAGCGAAGGAATTGTTGAACGATGTTGTTTACGCGTTGAACTTCGGAACGGAGTATTTTTGTAAGTCCGTAGTATTCATCTTGGTTTGCTTGTGGAACGAATTCTTTTTCGTATCTCTGAGCAATCATATTTACTGAATTCAAGGGGTTGCGAATTTCGTGTGCGACACCCGATGCAAGCTCACCCATTGCCACTAATTTTTCGCGCTGTTGTATATGCCGCTCCATTGCACGCGTTTCAGTAACATCCTTCAAAGCGGCGGTAAATGAACTCAACACATCCCCCTCGTCGTAAACAAACGATGTGCTGATAGAAAGAATTCGACTGCCTTTATTGGGACAGCCGACAGTTAACTCAATATCTTTTAACGGGTTACGTGTGTTTAAACTTTCCGCCAAAACAACCAGTTGATTGCTAAATATTTTTGATATATGCTTCCCGATAATATGTTTTGAATCAGTCGCGCACAGGTTCTCTGCTTGTTTATTGAAGATTGTTATAAGTCCTTCGGCATCGGTAGTGATGAGTGCGTCAGCCATATTTTGAAGAACGCTGCCGGTGTAGGTTTGGATTTTTTCGTATTCCCGAGAAACGAATTTGAGATTTTGATTGACGCTAATTACTCCGATTACGAGCGAGGCAAGCACAAACAATACGAGAGATATAATTACAGTACGACGCGACATCCTGTCTTCGAGTGCGTGTATTTCGTCCATCGGAAGACCTAAACGCAGAAGTCCGATGGTTTCACTATTTATCACAAGTGGTTTTACTACTTCGAAAACATCTTTTTCATTAAAGGAAGACACGCGAGTTTCGACTGTTTTTCTTTGCATTGCATTTTCCAAAAACTCATCCCCCTCAATCGAATTTATTTCTGAAACCGATTTACTCGCCGCAAGTATTCCTTCGCTGTCTTGTAAAACTATGTATTCTATTCCACCACTCTTGCCGATATCCTGAAGCATTTTCCCAAATCCGATTCTATCCCGAAAGCTAAGTAGATAGGCTGCATCGATATTTACAACCACAGCGCCGCGTTTATTTGATTTACGGCGAACCGCAACTGCAAATCTTTTCCCGTTTTCGTATCGCGCTTCTTTCAATCCTATAACCAATTCGTTAACTTCCCCTCTGAGTATCGGTTGAATAAAATCGGAAGGTGAATGTTTGGCTTTTAAACTCTCGTGTGTGGAATCATGAGTGTAACTGCTTGCGACCTTATTCCCTATTACGTCAAAAATATTAATCCTATAAACCTGATTATCATCGGCAATCCTTTTCAGGTATTTATTACTTAGAGTAGTTATACTATCTAATTCTGAAACCATATATGCCACGCTTAATAATCTATCTGCGATTAAATCTTCTACTTCGTTATTCGATAAAACCGTGTTGGCACTGCTCAACGTTATTGTTTCAATCAACAGTGTTGCTTCCTCGGTCATTAAATGGTAAAGCTCTTTTCTGCTTTGAGTCAACTCCCAAATCGCAGAAATAATCATTGAAGCAGCTATCACAACTGCAACTGAAATTATATATCTCGGTTGGATTAGTTTCGTAGATTTAAGTTTGATAGTTTTAAACATCGCTGAAAATTTACATAGAAAAGTTATAAAATGCCATTAATTTTATTTTTCAGAGCTTATACTTTCGAATATAAGATGAAATCGCTTTAACTGTCCTGTTCAGATTTTTTCCTATCTCCTCAATAGATATTTTTTTATGATTATTCATCAGATACTCTTTTTCTTCAACTGTCCAGGGTTTACTTGGACCCGAACTTAAACCGAGTAATCCTGCATAGTTCACCACATTATCGTAACCACGATTCAGTTTTAAAGCGATTTCTTTTGTGGGTATATTTTTATAGTTCTGTCTTAAATATTCTTTATCCTCCTCAGTCCATTTTTTACCTGGCTGTCTTTTAAGAATACCCAATCGATTTACGTAATGCGAAACGGCACTGATACTAACTCCAAGCTTACCGGCAATTTCTCTATAAGTCTTTTTATTATAATATTTTTTAACGTACTGGCGTTCTTCTTTTGTCCAATCGTGGTCGTGTAATGGTCGGCTTAAACCCAAAGTTTGAGCTTTTAGCAAAATACTATATCGTGTGCGGCCAATTTTTTGAGAAAGTTCGTGCAAAGAAATCTTACGGTCGTGATAGCAACTCTTCAGCAGGTTTATTTCTTCATCCGACCAATTTGCGGGCCTTTTTTCAGTTAAGCCAAGTTTTTTTGCATGAACCAATATTGATGGGATAGTTCTTTTTAATGTTCTGGCAATCGCCGCATTAGAGCGGTCGTTATAGTGCCGTAGCAAATAATTATCTTCCCACGTCACCCATTTTTTTAATCGTTTTGAACGAATTCCTAATTGAATTGCTTTAGCGATAACGGAATCCGGAGCCCGGTTAATTTTTTCACCCACATATACTGAACCGCGTTTTGAGTAATGCGCTTTCAATATTTTAATTTCTTCTTCAGTCCACAACTTCGTCATAATTATTTTCTAACACATAAAGTTAATATTCCAAAACTCTCTACGAGTCAAAGACTCGGTTGAGTCGTTGACCATCACTTCACCACTCCAATACTCCAATACTCCATTATTCCATCGCCCCAACACTCCACCACTCATCTCCTTCACCAATTTATATCAATAACTGAAGTTACTCAGAATCGACTTTTTGTCATGTTGAGCGAAGCGAAACATCTAAAAATAGCTTGAAATTGAGGTTTAAGATTCTTCACTTCGTTCAGAATGACTGTTCTGCGTAACTTCAGTCAATAATAAACCTACCATCCATTATCTATCTTCTCAAATTCTTTTTCAATTATTTTATTCATCTCGATCGCATCATTTTTACTTAGCGTATTAGCTAATTCTTTAATACCTTCTTTTTTTGGAGGGATATAAATAGTAATCTCTACACGTTGCTATTCTTTAAGTCCTCTAATCGGTTTCAGAGGTTTTATTATTTTATGAGTATATATTGCTTCTATCGTTTGTGTCATAATTGCTCCTATTTCTGTGATGAATAATACAAAATGAGTTGCATAAAAACAAACAATAATATCAAATGTTAAAATTAATATTATCTAGTATTGAAGACTGAGTTTAGAATCTTTTATTAATATCCGTTTGATTTTTGTCCCGACAGGTCGGGATTGAATTTTTCTTATTCGTATCTTAACGCATCAATCGGATTCAGGCTTGCAGCTTTGCGAGCGGGATAGAAGCCGAAGAATACACCAACCGCCATCGAAAAGAAAACAGCTAAAACTACCGAACTACCGGATACGAATGTGGGCCAACCGGCAAACTTTGAAATTAAACTCGAACCTCCGACACCTAACAAAATTCCAATAAATCCACCCAATAAACTTAACACAATTGCTTCCATTAAGAACTGTGATAATATATCTCTTCGGCGTGCACCTATCGACATTCGCACTCCAATTTCACGCGTCCGCTCGGTTACAGAAACTAACATAATATTCATAATTCCAATCCCACCAACAATCAACGAAACAGAAGCGATGCTTCCCAATAGTATCGTCATAATTTTCGAGGTTGCTGTAGCTGTTTCTGCGATATCAGTTTGGTTGCGGATAGTAAAATCGTTATCGTCCCACATTTGAAGGCGATGGCGAACACGAAGCAAATTAGTAACCTCGTCCTGAGCTTGGAATATTTTATCTTTACTAACTGCCGAAATCATTATTCCCCAAATAAAATTAATCCCAAGCAGACGCTTTTGAACTGTAGTATAAGGCGCCACAACAATATCATCTTGGTCTTGACCTGAAACATTTTGCCCTTTTGGTTTCATAGTTCCAACAACTTTAAAAGGAACATTTCGAATGCGAACCATCTGACCGATTGGGTCGGCACCTTGAAAAAGATTATCGGCAACAGTTTTCCCCAACACACAAACTTTGGCAGTTGCCTTGATGTCGGCATCGGAAAAGAATTCGCCACTTTCAAGTTTCCAATCACGTATAGCAAAATAATCGACTGAGCCGCCTTGTACCGACGAACTCCAATTCAAATTACCTGCAACAATTTGCGACGGTGCACGCAGCATCGGACTCATATATAACACTGAAGGACATTGTTCCACGATTGCCTCAGCATCTTCGATAGTTAAAGTTGTAACACTTCCGGCGCCGCCACTTACACCACCGCGCGAAGTTGCCCCCGGAAAAATCATCAAAACATTTTGCCCTAAACTTGCAATTTGCGATTCAACAGAAAAAGAAGCGCCCTGCCCCACGGCAATCATCGCAATAACTGCACCTACGCCAATAATTATTCCAAGCATCGTTAATAGTGAACGCATTTTATTTCGTATCAGCGCATCAAAAGCAATTCTAAATATTTCTAACCATCGCATCATATATAAATAACTTTCTTTAAAATATTTTTAGAAACCGGTTCGCCTGCCGCCACCGCCAGTTGGACTTTGCGGGCTGAAAGGATTTCGCTGAGCTTGCGTTGTAGCTGCCGCACTCATTTCCATTCCGACAATAATTTCGTCGCCTTCTTTTAGAGGACCACCTTTAACTTCAACAAAACGGTTATCGCTGATTCCGGTGCGAACTGGCATTGGTTTCAAATTTTTATTTTCGTCCAACACCCAAACTCTTTGTATTTGCCGCATCCCACCTCGTCGTCCTTCGCCGCGCGGGGAACCACCGCCCATTCCTGAGCCGGGCATAAAACCACCGCCGCCGCCACCGAAAGATTGCATACGGTGTTCACCGTTGCCGTGGTTGACGCTGTCCGGCGATTTACCATTATTATTTGTGGTGTCTCTTGATTTAAATTTCTCCGCTATTTCTTTTTCAATTTTTTCTACTACATCGGCAGGGGGTTGGAACCGCAGGGCAAGCGCCGGAACTCGCAAAACATCTGTTTTCTCATTAACTAATATCGAAGCAGTTGCAGTCATTCCAGGCATAAGTTTCATATCCGGATTTGGTACTTCGATGATAACCGTATATGTAACAACATTTTGTATGTTTTGCGGTGAAAGTCGTACTTGCGTTACCTTACCTTTAAACTCGCGGTTTGGATGAGCATCTACAGTAAAAGTTACCTCTTGCCCAACCTCAATGTTGCCGATATCGGCTTCGTCAACGTTGGCTTCGACCTGCATTTTTTTTAAGTCGTGGGCGATTACAAATAGTTTTGGCGCCTGCAAACTTGCGGCAACAGTCTGACCGACATCAACATCGCGGGATATTACGACGCCATTTATTGGCGACCTGATTATTGAATAGCGGATGTTGACTTTTGCTCTATCAAGAGAAGCTTGTGCCTGCTTAAGTTGTGCGAGTGAAGTTTCGTAATTAGTTTGAGCTACATCCATCTCGGCTTGCGAAACTAAATTTTTGTTGAAGAGTTCCTGCACTCTTTTCATAGCGCGGCGGGCTTCGTTCACCTGTGCCTGAACACGTTCCATATTCGCTTCCGATTCTTTTACCGAAGCGGCTAAAAATGTTGAATCAATTTGAGCAATTATTTGTCCGGCATAAACCTGACTGTTGAAATCGACATATATTTTTGAAAGCGTTTCGCTAACTTGCGACCCGACCTGAACAGTAGTTACCGGATTTACTGTGCCTGTTGCACGCACCTGCACGATTACATCGCCGCGTCCGACTTTTTCAGTGCGATATTTAATTTCTTCAGCAGAACTGCGAATGACAAAATAGTATAAAGCAGCGATTATGATTATTAATGCAGTTGATATGTATATTAGTTTTTTCTTCATTTTAAAATTAAGATTTTAGATTTTTTATTACGGTTTATATTTTCTGCTAGTTGTAAACTTTTAATTTCTGTAGACACACAACTTCTCTTTGCTATACGCTCTTAGCTCTACGCTTACAGCTCAACGCTCATTGCTCAACGCTCAACGCTCTACACTCTTAACTCAAAGCTAATTGCTCCAAGCTCATCGCTCTTTGCTCAATGCTCACAGCTCAACGCTCATTGCTCTACGCTTACAGCTCAACGCTCATTGCTCATCGCTCTTAGCTCTACGCTCTACGTTCTAAACTTTCCATCTTTCATAATTAATTTCTCGTCGAACCACACATCCGGATTTTTCACTAATCCATCGAGATGGCTTGCAACGCGAACGCTGCCGCCCATCGACTTGTTGTCGCCGAAAGCGATATGAATTGTGCCCATAACTTTTTCGTCTTCCAAGATAAGTCCTGTCAAAATTGCCTTGTCGTTTGTGCCGATACCAAACTCCGCAACATTGCGCCCATCACGCCCGTGCGGTTCCAAAAGTTTTACTAATTTTTCGGCTTCTTCGCCACCGGTTATTTCAGCAGCGTATCCATCTTTAACAACAATCTTAATCGGAGATTTGATCATTCCAACGCCAGCCATCGAACCGTCAACTACAACAACGCCGTTCGATTTGCCTTCTTCGGGTGCGAGGTAAGCTTCACCGGTCGGTAAATTCCCCCACTGTCCTTTTTCACGAAACAGTCCTGAACTTGCGTGAGCCGAGCGTCCTACAATCGGCATCGTGATATCAGTTCCACTTGGAGATGTTACACGAATTACTTTCGTCTTTTCCATCAACTCGCACAGCTTAAAAGTTCGCTCAGCAATTTTATGATAGTCGGCGTTCATGCAACGGATCATAATTTCTTCAGTAACACCGGGCAATGTTGCGATACGAACACCAAGCGTTGTTGCAAGCCGGCGTGAGTCGGTATGCGTTAATGATTTTGAAGTCGGGCATAGAACAACATCGAACTGCTTCATTAATTCAGCGATTTGCTTTGGTGGTTCTTCGCCGTTAGTTTTGCGCGGCTGCATCTCGATAATGACTGATTCAGAAGCACCTAAGTTTTTAGCCGCCAGCCATAACGAGTAGCCAATTTTGCGGAGTGGCTCATCGGTAACAACGAGTACAGTTTCGCCGTTTTGCAAGCCCATACAATCGCGTATTGCGATTTCAGAAGCGTTATCTAATTCGTTTTTCATATAATTTCGACAATTATTTATTGAATAAGTTTAATTTTAATTAACTATTTTATGTGGAGTAGGTAATTCAAGTCCGTGCCCCGTAGGGCCTTTTTCTGTCCGGCGGAGCAAAAATGCGAACAACAAACCGAAAAAGCCGAGAGTGGAAAAAATCCACATCCCTAAATTATAACCATCCGGATTTGCAGCGCTCGCCCCCGATAGATCATTTGAGTAACCGATCAACCAATTCATTCCTGCTAACCCGACCTGTTGTATTAAAGTCATCAAAGCATAAGCAGTACCTAATCGATTTTGAGGAACAATGTATGCAACCGAGGGCCACATCACAGCGGGAATTAATGAAAACGCAATTCCCATCATTGCTATAGGAACGAACAAAGAAACTCCCCCATAAGCCATCATCAGAAAAACGGGAACTAAAAGAAGCGAACCGAATGTCATTAATAAAGCGCGGTTTCCGATTTTATCAGCCAACAATCCGAACAGCGGTGTTGCGATCATAGCAGACATCGGAAGGATTGAATTTAAAAAACCACCGAACTCACGCGATGTACCGTGTGCTTCGATGAAGAATTTTATTGCAAAACTCCTGAATGGGAAAATTGCAGAATAAAAAGTAATGCACAGGGCTACGATTAACCAGAACGATTTATTAAACTTGAACATATTCTTTATATCTAAGCGATCGACTTCACCGGCTTGAGCTAATTCATATTTTTTCTCAGCACGATTTTCTAAAATCCAATAACCGACAGCGCCGATAATGCACATCACAGAAATTATCGTTGCGATAAATAATGGATCCTGCCAATTAATATAATACGATTGGAACAGAGTTGGAGAATTGTCGGCTGCTACCGATCCCAAACGTGCAATAGTTAAATTTATACCGAACGCAAAACTGAGTTCTTTTCCCTTGAACCATTTTGCCAATGCCGTTGTGATTGCAACTATTAAGGGTTCCGCTCCTAAACCGAGTAGTAATCTACCCAACATCATAACATAAAAATCGGATGAGAGAGCAGTAACACCGGCTGCTATAAAACATATAAACCCAAAAATCATTACAGATAATTTGGTCCCGAACCGATCGATAACATAGCCGCCGATAAGTAAAATTACGATTGCGGCAACGCTGTAAATTGAATATAATGTTCCGATATTTTCATCAGAGAATCCGATTTGAGATTTTAGCATATCGGCAATGGGAGCGATACTGTCATACACATAATAGTTGCCAAACATTGCTAAACTGATAAAAACGAGGACTATCCAACGATATGCTGCAGGTGGCTGCGGCTTAAGAATTTGGCTTGAGTTAAAGTTGTTCATTTCTTTTGCTTGATTGTTGATGAAAAATTTATATGAAAATAGGAAAAATTCGAGGAATTAGCAAAGGGGGAATAGGTTTGGATTCGTGATACTATCCCAATCCTCGCTTCTTCTTCTCAATCAAAACCTGCGCATCTACCGGCGATGCACAAATGGAACATACATGGCGCCGTGTGGTTTCGTTGTAGTCTGGCTCACGCACTTGTTTGCAGTTCGGGCATCGGACAACAAGTGGTTTGTCTTCTTTTGATTTTGCCAATTAAGTTACGACCTCTTACCATTAATCGAAGCTATGATCTCTCGAAAGTTCTCAAGCCCCGCTTCCAAATTCTCTACTATCTCTATTGCAAGTACATCCGGATCGGGGAGATTATCAAGGTCGGCTAAGGATTTGTCTTTAATCCAGGTAATATCGAGACTTGTTTTGTCACGGTTGATAATTTCGTCATAAGTAAATTTCCGCCAGCGTCCGTCTGAGTTCGATTCGCTCCACGTTGCTTTTCGCTTGTTCCGATTCTTCGGATTATAGCAATCGATAAATTCTTTTAAGTCTTCAAACTGCATCCGGTTCTTTTTGAGTGTGTGGTGTGTATTAGTGCGGTAATCGAATATCCACACCTCTTTTGTCCACGGCTCTTTTGCGGCGGGTTTGTTGTCGAAGAACAGCACGTTTGCCTTAACACCGTTTGCATAAAATATTCCCGTTGATAAACGCAGTATGGTATGCAGATCGGTCTTATCTAATAATTGCTTGCGGACGGTTTCACCTGCGCCTCCTTCAAACAAAACATTATCCGGTACAACGACCGCTGCTTTACCATCTGTTTTTAACATCGTGCGGATGTGCTGGACAAAGTTCAATTGTTTGTTGCTCGTCGTTACCCAAAAATCCTGACGATTGTAAGTAAGCTCCTCTTTTTCCTGCTCTCCTTCTTCGTTCGTAAAAGTCATACTGCTTTTCTTGCCAAACGGCGGATTTGCCAGTACATAATCGAATGTTTTGGAAGGAGAAGAAACCAATGCATCGGCGGATGAGATAAAGTTCTCGCTATCAATATCGCCAATGTTGTGCAGGAATAAGTTCATTAATGCAAGACGGCGAGTGCTGGCAACGATTTCATTGCCGTAGAAGGTATTGTACTTCAAAAACTTTCTTTGATCTTTATCTAAATCCTGAGCAGAGAGAAAATCATACGCGGCAAGGAAGAAACCGCCCGTGCCGCATGCAGGATCGGCAATAGTTTTTTTCGGTTCAGGACGAACACATTGCACCATTGCTTTAATCAGCGCGCGTGGTGTAAAATATTGTCCGGCTCCGCTCTTTGTATCTTCCGCGTTTTTTTCTAGCAGCCCTTCGTAGATTTCCCCTTTTACATCTGCCGCCATTGTACTCCATTGCTCTTTGTCTATAAGATCAATAAGGCGGGAGAGTTTTGCTGGATCCTGGATTTTATTTTGGCTCTTGGTAAATATCTGACCGAGAATATTTTTTTCTTTGGCAAGATTGCGAAGCAAATTGTTGTAATGTGTTTCTAACGCCGCACCTTTGGGCGTTGTTAATGTATCCCACGTGTATTCTTTAGGGATTGGTAATTTTCTGTTATACGGCGGCTTGCTGTACTCATCTGCCATTTTAAGAAAAAGCAGATAAGTGAGTTGTTCTAAGTAATCTCCGTACCCAACGCCGTCATCGCGGAGTGTGTTACAGAATGACCAGACTTTTTGGATTATGCTTGATGTGTTTCCGTTGCTCATTGTTGTTTTAATTTCTTTTTCATAGTTTCAGTTAAATAATACCCACCAGTTTTGGGCGCACCTTGGAATTCTATAATAGTTATCTTTCTTAAAATTTCTAAATACCTTTCTGTAGTACGTTTTCCTTTATTAATTGCGGAAGAAATATCCTCTGCTTTCATTCCACCTTTGTCCAACACAACAATAGCCACTTCAACCAATCCCTTTTTTACAGCATCATTTACAACATCAATTATCCCATCGCTTACAGCATCATTTACAGCATCATTTACGGCATCATTTACACCGCCATTTACACCGCCATTTACACCGCCATTTACACCGCCACTTACACCGCCACTTACACCGCCATTTACACCGCCACTTACACCGCCGCCGCCGACCTTCTTTGCCATCATCTTTTCACTGATGGGAATAACCATCTTAAAAGTATTTTCTTCAATAAATTCAGGCGATCCTTTACCGCCGTATTCTTTTACAAAACGATTGACGTTCAAGAAACCTGAACCTAATTCTTCAACGAGACCTAATTGTATAAAGAATTTTGCAATAGTGGGATTTTTTGGAAAAGGTGTAAACTTACCAAGAATAATAGGACCATGACCGTTTGGATTATTTGCATTTTCAGTTTCAACACGGTCGGGATGGATAACAAATGTCGCTGGATGTGCGTTGGTGTATTCCCGGTGAACGAGGATGTTTGCAACAACTTCGTGAAATAAATCCGTTCGAAGACTTTTGCGTTGATTTCCTTCTTTATAGAATTTATCGGGTAAATGTTTGGCAACAAAGTCCATTAGCTTTTCATACGATTCTATCAGGTTGGTTTGGATATATTCGCGATCGTCGTAACGATGGACGTTCTTTACGCGGAGAATAGCATCGGTTTTATAATGAAAAAGTATTTGTTGTATCACCTCATCTTTGCCAAATAATAACACCGCTGCAAGTGTGTATCCTTCTTTACCGGATTGATAATCTTTTTTCCACAATCCCGCTTTCTCCAACATTTGTTTATCAGTTAAAGCAAGCCAGGGATGATTTGCAACGTTACTCTTTATTAGATTACGGACTTTGGGGAATAGAACTTCCTTAAAATCTGTAAATCGTATTTTTGGATAAATTATTCCTTCGGTGTAATGCGTGCGTTTGCGATTATAGATTTCAGCTATTTGTTGCGGCTGTTTTACGACGAAATCTCCATCAGCACTGCGGTCATAAACTACATTTGCTGATTTATGTAATTGTGAGCTTGCCGGAACTTGAATGTGGATAAGTGTTTTTTTATTGATAGTATGAATCAGCGGAAAAAGTATATGGGGCGGATCGAGTTTGTTTGGATTATTGGATAGCGTAACAATTTCTCTCGTAATTTTTTCGACCGCTGTTGGTTCAACTCCTTGGATTTCTCCTTTGTCTGTAACTCCCAGCAAAATATCTCCACCGTCACGGTTGAGCATCGCACATATTGTATCAAATAAATATGTAGGCAATGCACGTTGAGCTTCTTTAAACTCCAGCCGGATGTTTTCTTTTTGCTTTAATAATCGTTTTACTTGTTCGATGCTCATTATTCTTCTATCCATTCGAATAAATATTTATCTTCGTATTCAATTTTATATTTTTTAAGGAAGTCGATGAATTCCTCTTTAAATGTTTTCTTTTTATGATGTTTTTTTTGTTTTTGAATATAACCAATAACGTCGCCTAATTGGGAATGGCTATAAGAAAAAGCGCCGAAGCCTTCTTGCCAGTTGAATTTGAATTTTGAAAGATGATTTTCATTTATGAATTTGTTGGATGATTTCTTTATTTCGCGTACCAAATCGGAAAGGCAACACGATGGTTGCATTCCAATGAGAAAATGGATATGGTTAGACACGCCATTGATAGCGAGCATTTTTTGTTCTTTATTTTGAACAATACCCGTGATGTATTTGTATAATTGTTCTTCCCACGCGGGGCGTATTAAGCTATTTCTTCCTTGCACCGCAAAGACAATGTGTATATATATTTGTGTATATGTTGACATATATTTTTTTTACCCCTAAATTATTTATTCGATGCTATAAATATACGATATCTTCGACATCGAAAAAAACCCAATTTAGATTTTTTTTAATTCATCCCGAAGGGATGGTATGTTTATAGCTAGCAACAATGAATGATGTTCGACCCCGCAGGGGTCGTATGTATTTTCTTGTTCTCACATCTACAAATATTTGATGCCTTCGGCATCAAGAACATATACATATATTCTTATTCATTCATCCCAAAGGGATGGTATGTTTATAGCTAACAACAATCATTGTTGTTCGACCCCTTAGGGGTCGTACGTATATTTTCGTTGTATTTCTTTAAATGTTTGATGCCTTCGGCATCATCTTTCATACCAACTTCCCTTCAAACGCTTTTTTAAAAATGCTTTGACGCAGTGTTTCGCTTTGCTGCAGACTGGCTGTGATTGTTTCTTCTAATTTATCGGCAACGCTCAGGCGGCTTTCGATTTCTTCGACGACGTGTTGTTGCTCTTCTAACAATGGTAGTGGCAAAGGATAACTTTTAAGTTTTGTTCCATTGATGTTAGATTGATTAACGCCAAAACTTCTTACGGTGTTACCATATGTTTTTGCTGCGTGAGTATTCAAATAATATGTGAGATAATAGGCATCAATTAAAGATTCGATTCTATTGATGCGAATAAGATAGCCGGCAAATATTGCTTTTCGTTCACCTTTGTAAAGCGCAGTTTTTCCGACCAATTCCGCACTATTAGTTCGATTAAACAAAACATCATTCTTTTTCAGAAGGTACTTCTTAATTTCATTCTCATCGTCTGTGTATACCAAATCGCTCCAATCAAATCTTCCATTCTGAATATTACCCATTCTTAGAACCGGAATCTTACCCTTTTCTTTTGACTTTGCTGCAGAACCATATTCCACACTTGTACAAACCTCTCCCAACTTCACCCACTTCCAGCCCTCGGGCAATTCACCATTTTCCACTTTTGAATTTTTACTTTTGACTTTTGCATTGTTTGTCAGCTTACCTTCAAACGCATACTTCAGCACGGCTTGGCGGTACACTTTTAGCTGATCGAGCGCGGTGTGCAGTTGCTCTTTCCCTTTTTCTAATTCGCTTAAGAGTTCTTCTAATTTTGCAACGATGCGGTGTTGCTCTGGAAGAGGTGGCAGAGGAAAGGCAGCCTTTTCTAAAAACTGGAAATGTCTTGCGTAACCTTTATCTTCAATTTTGATTGTGAATAGCAAGAAGTAAAAATACTTAGGAATAACTTCCTTTTTAGTTTTTAATACTTTAATTCCGTCAGCACCAGCAATAAACTTAAAATTGATATACTTCTTTACTTTTGTATGGTCTCCAAAAATGATAAACGGTGGTTCATCTGGAATAATTAGATTCTCATCATTATAATATCCACCAATTAATTCTTGCCCTTGATCTACTACGGGATATTTGCCTTCAAGAAGATAATCTTTCTGTTTAATTTTGATTTTATTCAGAGATATTTTATCACACACCTCCCCCAACTTCACAAGTTTCCAATCTTTTGGTAATTCAGTATTCATTATTTTTGATATGTTATTCTTTCTTGTCATTTATTCATCCCAACGGGATGGTATGTTTGTAGCTAATGGCAATCTATGTTGTTCGGCCCCGCAGGCCTGCCCGCCGTCCCGCTTTGTAGGACTATGGTAGGCGGGGGTCGCACGTGATTTTCGTTATTTCTGTTCTATAAACATTCGATGCCTTCGGCATCGCTCATTCACGATTGTTATCAAATAGCCATCAATTAAGATTTGGCGAATAAAGGTCAATTTCGCCAATGTAGTCCCGCAAAATCAAATAACCATCAAATAAGATTTTACGCCCAAAATGGTATATAACTGGCATACTTCCTTGATTTACTATTCGGGTCATCGTCCTTTACCAGTGCTTCTTCTATTGTTTCTTTTATTATTCTGGAAGCTATGGCAGAATTCTGGACTTCAATTTTAAACCGATCACGCAAACTTTGATTCGTCATTTTTTCGTTTGAAACATATTTGAGGCAGCAATGCTGGTTGCATGCGCGAATACGGTCGTTTTTCTCCATAGCATTTAATGCTTTCGGTGCATACAACACTGCTTTGGTATGTTTTTCCGACATAATAAAATCGGGTGCTGGTAATTGGAATATCTCGGAATACGCTATGACCTTATCAATACCGCTTCCCTTCTCTTCGCAGATACCGATACGTCTCATAAACGCGGCAAGCGCTTCGTTACGACTTTGGTATTCATCAATAAAACGAATGGGAGTAATAAGTGGAAGTCCGGGATTAGTAATTTCAATCCGGTCGGAAAATATTTCAATCATTGGTCCCGTTCCGGCAATACCGAAATCCTGATGGATTAAAGCATTGGCAACCAATTCGCGAACGGCAATTTCCGGATACACACGAACAGTCTCTCTAATTGCAGATTTGATCGCTTCGTTTGTAGGCAACTGATCGTTTATAAAATTGACCAATAATTCAAATGCAACCGCATATCCCTTTACACCGGTTTGATCTTTGAGTGTTTCAATTTTGTTGTTACTTTTATAGACAACAACACGCGGCGCTTTGCGGGCAAGAGAAGAAAACTTAGTCAGGTCTTTGGCAAAAAGTATTCCGCCAAGGTTTGCTATAGAATATTGTACATTCCGTTCAATCAATTGTTCGGATTGAAGTTTTTCCAACACTCCATTGCGGGATGTCGGATAAGGAAGTTTCAATAATTCAAAAAATGCCTGCGTATCTAAAAGTGCAATCACTTCATCAGCCGTAACACCGGAAAGAGCAATTTCCTTTTCAAATGGAATATGCGGTTCTTTGTTCCATATTTTTCTTTCCTTTTCGGGGAACTCACTGAGCAAACGGGTGATAGTTCCTAATCTAATATATGCCTTGTGCATAAAATCAACCGGCTGATTTCGTGTTGCTTCAATTTCAAAAATAGCAACCGATTTGCCTTCTTTTTCAAATTCGTGAACAAAAAAATCAACTCGTGGATTTAGTCGCTGAGCCAGCCAATGAATAATTTCTTCGTTGCCTTTTTTGTGTTGAGTAGGTTTAAAATCAGTTCCAAGAATTCTATGTGTAGAATTTTCTATCCCGAATATCAGATAACCGTGCTTTTGATTATTCAGACACGCACCATTTAATAACGCCGACAATAATTCTCCAACTTCCTCCAGTGAATGATAATTATGTTTGAATTCTACCCATTCAGATTCTTTTGGGAGTTTCAGCAATTGGTTCAGAAAAAGTTTTATATCTTCGTTACTCATAATTATTTACGCTACTAACGCCTCATTCATCTCAATAATAATCTCATCCGTTTTTTCGCCAAACAATTCCCACATTCTTCCCAATCCGCCGTTATC